>NZ_KV878783.1:1027-303738 GCF_001890765.1 Spirulina major PCC 6313
CAATATGCGTTTGAGAACGGCAGAAACTGGCCCTTGTGTTTGGCGCAATTACAAAGCGGGTGAGTCTTCACGATACGGTCTGTGCAGCTTACTTCCAGGACAATCAGGCTCTAGTTGACTGGGTGCAATGGCAACCTCTCCGTTCCGTTGTCCTCTGCATCGGTGATGGTCATGATGGCATTTGGAACGTGATCAAACTCCTGGCTCCTGAGTATCAACGGCGTGAAATCCTCGACTGGTATCATCTGATGGAAAATCTCTACAAGATAGACCCCAAGCAATGCTGCTTAGAGCGACTGAAAGCTTTGCTCTGGTCTGGTTTTGTCGATGAGGTCTTAGCCATACTCAAACCCCTCCCACATCACCCTGCTCAGTGTTTTCGGGCTTATCTGCGCAAGCATCGTCGCCGTCTTGTCAATTATTGCTTATACCAGTCTTTGGGACTTGACATTGGTTCTGGGTCTGTTGAGTCTACCGTGAAGCGCATTGCTGCCCGTGTCAAACTGACTGGTGCTCAGTGGCTTTCTTCTTCTGCTCCTCACATTCTTCGCCTTCGTTGTGCCTATCTTAATGGTGCTTTTGTCCTAAGCAATAATACTTAGTTCTAAACTGGGATGCTCCCGGTTAGGAAGAGGATGGGTGTTCAGATTGACAGCGTTGCCAGGTAGCGATCGCTTCCATCATTGCATCAATAGCCTCGCGCTGTTCCTGCACCGATCGCGCCGTGCGATTCACCACAATGCTAAACACCAGCGGCGTGGGACTGCTGGGGCGGAGATAGCCCGACAGCGCCGAAACTCCCGTCATTGTGCCTGTTTTCGCGGCGATCTGACCCCGCACAGTGGCAGATGTAAGCCGACGGCGCAGCGTGCCGCTTGTGCCGCTGATCGGGAGCGATTGGATAAACGGGACAAAGATGGGCGGGGGCTGTTGGGTCATGGCTTGGAGGAGTTGAACGATCGCATCGGGGCTAACGAGGGTATGGCGAGACAGGCCCGAACCATCAACGAGGGCGTAGGCATCGGAATCAACGCCAATGTTGCTCAGTTGCACCGCGATCGCTGTTAACCCGGCCTCCCCTGGGCCCAACTGTTGCAGGAGGGCTTCGGCGTAGAGGTTGTTGCTGGGTTGGTTGGTGGCGTGGACGAGGGATGCGAGGGTGGGGGATAGGTGGGTGGTGCTAGGGGCGATGTCGGGTGGGGGCGCGATCGCACTGTCGGCCACGGTAATGCCCGCACGATTGAGGGCAAACCGCAGGGTGGCGAGAAAATAGGCCGTCGGGTCAAATACCGCCATCCCCCAAGAGGAATACCGCCCCGCATTGGCCGCCAATTCCCCGGTGATCGTTAATTCATTCGTGCCAAAGCGGCGGCGAATTTCCATACTGTAGGGGGTATCATCGGGAGCCGTCACCCCTTGATTAATCCAATCCCATTGCCGCAGCGCGATCGCATCGTCGCTTTCCAACCGCACCGCCTCCCCCACCCCTTGGGGCAACAGCGTGATTTGAAAAGCATTGTCATTGAGCATCAGCCGATTCACCGCCATGCCGTAGTAAAAATTGAGGTCGTACTGTTCCCAGGTGTCGGGGCGTTGGGCAGAGGCGGGAACCGCATCATCAACGGTGAGTTGCTCAATGTGGCGCACCCCTTGCGATCGCAACGCCTGGGCCCATTGGGTTAAATCCGCCGTCTTCAGGCTCGGATCACCGCGCCCGGAGAGGTGGAGGCGATCGAGGCGGGGGGCAGTGCCGAGGCTATAGATGGGCGTGGAAATTTGGAAATCGGGGCCGAACTGGAGCAGGGCGGCGGCGGTGGTGAAGAGTTTGACATTGGAGGCGGCGATCGTGTGGATCGCGCCGTTGTGATTGTAGATCGGTTCACCTGTGGGCGGCGCGACGACAATACCCCAGTGCGATCGCGCCCATTGGGGCTGCTCGATCACCCCCTCCACTGCGGCAGCCAGGGAAGCCGGACAGGTGGCCGCTGCCATTGCCCCCGGCATTTTTACCCCAAACCCCCCCACCAACAGAGCCGCGATCGCGCCAATCTGCCGACCGCGCTGCCGTGGGTGAGCGTCACCCTGTACAGTAGCCCTAAGCTCCCTCATTACTTCCCCTTGGGTCATGATTAAACTCTATACCAACCGCCTCTCGAATAATGCCCGCCGCGTCCAGGTTGCGCTGCTTGAAAAAGGGCTAGAGGCGGAGTTGATTCCAGTTAAGCTCAACGGTGAACAGTTTCAGCCCGATTTTCTCGCCCTCAACCCCTTTCACAAAGTGCCGGTGCTCGTCGATGGCGATCTAACGTTGATCGAATCCTTAGCTATTTTGGACTATCTCGACGCTCAATATCCCGATCCACCACTATTACCCACGGCCCCCCGCGATCTCGCCCAGGTGCGGATGCTCACCCAGGTGCAGGTGCAGGAAATGACACCGTTAATTTTTCCCCTGCTCAAGGAAAAAGTGGGGATTTCCGTGGCGGCGGACGTTGTGGAAACGGCCCAAACTCAGATGCAAATGGTATTGAGTTTCTACGATCGCCACCTGATCGAGCACGATTTTTTCATCCCCGGCCAATTCACCCAAGCGGATATTGTTGTGGGTGTATCGGTGGCGATTTTAGATGCGTTTTTAGGGTTCGATTTAACACCCTATACTAATCTGGCCGCCTGGTACGATCGCCTCTACCAGCGCCCCAGTTGGCAAACCACCCAACCCAACCCCATGGAAGTGATGACCGCCCTACCTCAAATCCGCGCCGTCTTGAAACAGCGGAGTTAAGGGGATGATCTGGCGTTGGTTACGGAGGAGTGCGATCGCGCTCTTAGCGATTTGTGTCATTCTCCTCGCCTACATGACCCAAATTGAACCCCGTTGGCTCCAGGTGCAGCGGTTGGATCTCACCCTGTCCCATCTGCCAGCGGCGTTTGAGGGGTTTAAATTGGTACAGATTAGTGATCTCCATGTGGATTCCCTGGACGATCGCACCTTGGCCCGTGCGATTCGTCTCGTCAATCGCCAAACCCCGGATCTCGTCGCGATCACGGGGGATTTCGTCACCCAAAAGGATAATTTAGAGCGCGATCGCGATCGTCTCGCCATTCTCAACACCCTCCAGTCCCAAACCGTCGCTGTCTTGGGCAATCACGACCATTGGACGAATCCGATCATCGTACGGCATATCCTGCGTGTGGCAGGCATTGAGGATCTGAGCAATCGTGTCGTGCGGATTGAACGCGAGGGGGGACAGGTGGCGATCGCAGGTATTGATGACCTCATGGGCGGTCATCCCGATCTCCCCCAGGTGCTCGACGCACTCCCCCCGGATAGCTGCGCGATTCTCCTCGTCCATGAGCCGGATTTTGCCGACTCCGCCGCCGCCACCCACCGCTTTGATCTCCAACTGGCGGGCCATTCCCACGGCGGCCAAATTCGCATCGGCCCGCCCCGCATCCTCCCCCCCTACGCCCGCCGCTACCCCCTCGGCCGCTACCAGGTTGAGGAAATGATCGCCTACACCAATCGCGGCATCGGCATGACCTCCGTGCCGATGCGCTTCGGGAATCGCCCGGAAATCACCGTGTTTCACCTCCATGCTCCGGTTTAACGGCCCTAGCCCTCTCCAGTGGATTAGGTACTGGACTGACAGGGTTAAAACAGGACATTAGGGAGTGCTGGAGGCAGTTGCCGTTGAATTGGGAAGCCCGTTTCTGGATGCGAAGCATCAGAGTCGGGTAGTTCACGCTCAGCCCTCAATCTCTGCTTTTGCTGTCCAGATTTGGCATGAGATGCGCCCCGATCGCCCTATGATGACTGTTAATTTTAAAGACTCGCCATGACCTTCCTCGACTATCCCTACGCCTCCCAACGTCGCGTCACCTTTGGCACTCGGGCCATGGTGGCCACCAGTCAACATCTGGCCAGTTTGGCGGGGTGGGAAATGTTCCAAGCCGGGGGCAATGCCGTCGATGCGGCCGTCGCCACAGCGATCGCCCTCACCGTCGTTGAACCCACCGCCAACGGCATCGGCTCCGATGCCTTTGCGATCGTTTGGGATGGGCAACAACTCCACGGCTTAAACGGGTCGGGGCGCAGTCCGGCGGCGATGGAGCGCGATCGCTACGGCGACACCATCCCCACCACCGGCTGGCCCACCGTCACCGTTCCCGGCGCAGTCTCCACCTGGCAAACTCTCTCCGAACGCTGGGGAAAACTCCCCTTCGCCCAACTCTGCGCCCCCGCGATCCGCTACGCTGCCGAAGGCTTCCCCGTGTCCCCCGTCACCGCCCAAACCTGGGAGCGGGAAGCGCGACGCTTTGCACAGGTACAAGGGGCAGAATATGAAGCATTTAAAGCGGTGTTTTTCCCGGACGGTCGCGCCCCCCAAGCCGGGGAAATTTGGCGCAGTCCCGGCCATGCCGCCACGCTGCAAACCCTTGCGGATGAGGGCGGCGCGAGTTTTTATCAGGGGAGTTTAAGCGATCGCATCGTCCGCTTCGCCGCCCAAACCGGAGGCAACCTCACCGCTGCCGACCTCGCCCAACACCGCAACCACTGGGTCACCCCGATCAGCACCCCCTACCGCGATGTCACCGTTTGGGAAATCCCCCCCAACACCCAAGGCATCGCCGCCCTGATGGCCTTAAACATCCTCGAAGGCTTCGACCTAGCCGCCGATCCCCGCGATTCTGTAGCCAGTTTTCACCGCCAAATCGAAGCGATGAAGCTCGCCTTTGCCGACATCTACCGCTACGTGGGCGATCCGGGAACGATGGAACTCACCACCGCTGATCTCCTCTCCAAGGACTACGCCGCCCAACGTCGGGGCTTGATTGGCGATCGCGCCCTGCCCCTCGCTGACCCCGGTTTCCCCAAAGGCGGCACGGTCTATCTCTGCACAGCGGATGAAACCCTGATGGTCTCCTTCATTCAGTCCAATTTTGAAAACCTCGGCAGCGGTATCCTCGTTCCTGAAACGGGCATTTCCCTACAAAATCGCGCCTGTGGCTTCAGCCTCACCCCCGGCCACCCCAACGAACTCGCCCCCCGCAAACGTCCCTTCCATACCATCATCCCCGCCTTCCTCACCCGCAACGGCCAAGCCCTCGGCCCCTTCGGCGTGATGGGCGCACAGATGCAACCCCAAGGCCATGTGCAAATGGTCGTCAACACCACCGACTACGGCATGAACCCCCAAACCGCCCTGGATGCTCCCCGCTGGCGATTTTTACGGGGCGATCGCGTCCTCCTAGAAACAGGCGTGAACGCAGATATCGCCGCCGGTTTGGAAGCCTTGGGCCATCGGGTCAGCATCACCCCCGCCTATTATGAATTCGGCAAGGGTCAGATGATTCTCCGCGACGGCTCTACCCTCATCGGCGGCACAGAACCAAGGGCCGACGGGAGTGCGATCGCGCGTTAACCATGCCGATATTTTCGAGTAAAAAAAGCCGCATTCAGACGCACAGCAGCATTTAGCCTGAATGCACTCGCGATCGCTACCTCCGGCTCATAAAGTTTATGGTGTAAATTAATCAAAACAAAATAATGTCTAGTTCAGGCTCAATTAGTGCTGCTCATCATTGATCCCGATGGCTGTGGTTGATTAGACAAAACAAGTCTTGATGTTTTTTTACATTTCTTACGAAATAGCCCTGGTTCGCTATGACCAGGAAACCCATCATTGCTATACTCATAGTTAGAGCTTCATGCATTAGCACCGTTGATTTTAACGACGTTGTGACGGTTTCAGCATTAATCCTGAATTAGATATTCAAAACTAAAATGACTGAACAAGAGTCTGATTTTACGGCTGACTATCACATCGATTGCACCAAGCCATCAGTTGACGAAAAATTGCGCATAGCCTGGCAAAAAATTGTGGATATGCTTGCAGAGGTGACCCGTGTTCCGGCGGCGTTGGTGATGCAAATTCATCCCACGACCATTGAAGTTTTTTCCACTTCAAATTCGGAATCGGCTAATCCTTATGAGCGGGGAGAGACTGCGGATCTAGGCAATGGGTTGTATTGTGAAACGGTGTTGCGATCGCAAGCCCCGCTCCTCGTTTCCAATGCCCTCGCTGATCCGGATTGGGATCATAACCCTGATATTGAACTAGGGATGATCTTCTATTACGGTGTGCCCATCCTGTGGCCTGATGACACGTCCTTCGGGACATTATGCATCCTTGATAATCAAGAACATCAACTCGATGACTGGATGCGTGACCTCATTCATGTGCTCAAGACGAGTATTGAATCCGGTTTAAAAATTCTTTATATGCAGCAGCAACGTCTGCAAGCCACCCTCCAACTCAATCAAGTCCTCGAAAGCACAATCATGGCCTTGGTGAGTACCCTGGCTTGTCGTGATCCCTACACGGCCCAACATCAAAAACGAGTAGCAGATTTAACGGTAAGAATTGCCGTCCAAATGGGACTTGATTCTGCACTGCACCAAGGCTTATATCTCGGAGCAGCTATTCATGATGTCGGTAAAATTTATGTTCCTTCGGACATTTTAAATCGTCCAGGTAAACTGTCCGTCGCTGAGTTTGAAATCATTAAATCTCACCCGATGGTGGGGGCGCAAATTGTGAAAGATATTGCTTTCCCCTGGCCGATTCAAGATCTCATTTTGCAGCACCATGAACGTCTTGATGGCAGTGGCTATCCTGCGGGTCTAGTCGGTGATCAGATTTTGCTCGAAGCCCGGATTTTATCGGTGGCGGATGTGGTAGAAGCGATGAGTTCCCATCGACCCTATCGCAGTGCCTTGGGTTTGGATGCGGCTCTCGATGTGGTGCGATCGGGGCGTGGCATCCTCTACGATGCGGATGTGGTGGATGCTTGTTTATTGCTATTTGAACAACAGCAATATCGCAACAATTGGGACAGTAAAATTTACGCCGATCAACGATATCAATAGGGCATCTTTTCAACCCAAGTGGCTAGCTGAATCTGGGCTGAGTGAGCTAGAGGCTCACACTACTATTATTGAAATTCTCTCTGCACCAGTTTCCCCGTCGAGCCTGATGGATGAGCAAAAGCCCTCTGGGAGAGGGCTTTTGAGCAATATTGAAGCGGATTAGGGATGGCGAGGCTTAGAAGCGATGACCCACGCCAAACTGAAGGCGGCTGTCGCCCGTGTTGGTGATGCCAAAATCAGCCCGCAGGATGCCGATGGGGGAGTTGACGCGCACCCCAGCACCGTAACCAAAGCCAGTTCCTGGTTTCGTGGCTTCCGCTTCACCGCTTTCGCCCACTTGGGCAGGGGTGGAACCGAGATCGCTGGCAAAGTCAGCAAAGACTACCCCGGAAACCGGTGAACTAAACAAGGGCACGCGATATTCTGCCGAAGCGAGGACGTAACTGCGACCGGCGGCTAAATCACCAGAACCGAAGCCCCGCACCGTATTCGCCCCGCCGAGTAAGAATGTTTCATAGGGGGGTAAATCACCGATGGTTGTGCCGCCTTGGACATTGAAGGCGAGGACTTCGGGATTGTCTTGATTCAAAATGCGGGTGGCTTGGTAGGTGGAGTAGCTGGCGTTGACTTGGTTCATCAAGATATTGCCGCTACCGAGGGGGATCGATTGTTCGCTACTGAGGGAGACAACCGAGCCGGAGGTGGGGTTGAGGGGGTTGTCGCGTTGGTCGTTGCGGAGTTGGGCGCGGACGGTGTAGATGTCGTCAATGCCGGATTCGCTGGCGGAGAGGGCGTTACCGTATTGATCAACGGGGGCAAGGTCGCCGTCGGCATCGCGAATGCTGACGCGGCGGAAGTTGACCCCGACGGAGGTATCCCACTCATCGATCGCACCATTGACCGCGACACCACCCCCAAAGCGACCTTCACGGGGGCGATCGCCATTTTCTAAATACACATCTTGGTCGAAGTTGCCGGAAATCCCCCGTTGGCGGAAGGCGGTGATGCTGTAGCCCAGTTGATCGGGGTTCGTGACGCGATAGGCGCGGCTGAATTCGGTGTTAAATTGCATATCCCGCGTCCCGATCTGGAGGTCAAGACCGAGATTTTGACCAATGCCGCCGACGTTGCGATCGTTATAACTGACGGAACCAAACACGCCGGAATCTTTGCTATAGCCACCGCCGACATTCACGCCCCGCGTTGCAGCTTCATTGAGTTCGTAAATCACATCAATGGTGTTGTCACCGCGATCGGCAAGGGCGATCTGGGCGTGCTCGAAGAGGCCGAGGCTGTAGAGTTGGCGCAAATCCGCTTGGGCCTGTTCGACCTTGAACACCTCTCCCGGCTTGACGCTCAGGTGTTCGAGGACAAAATTATCACGGGTGCGGCCATCGGTGACCATCCCTTCATCATCGGTAAACTGAGCCTGCACTGATCCCACTACCCCTTCACTGACGGTGATGCTGAGGCTGCCGTCTTGCTGCGATCGCACATCCTGCACTTTCGCCAATACATAACCATTGTCCTGATACCAGGTGTTGAGCCGTTCAATCCCGGCGTTAATGGTGCTGGGTTGCACTGCTTGACCGAGTTGCTGGTCAAAGAGGGTGGTGGCAATCTCTGGGGTTAAAACGCGGGCATTATTGAGTTGCACTCGACTGACGACGACGGGATTGAGGGCGTATTGCACTTGCCAGCCTTGGTCGTTGGGGATGGCGTTGACCTGCACATCGTTGAAGAGTTGGGTGCGCTTGAGGGCGGCGAGATCGGCGTTGAGTTGGCTGGCACTGGTGGCCTGGCCGGGTGCGGTGGCGATCGTGTTGCGGGCAATTTGGATCAGTTCGGGGTTGGCTCCGATGATCTCTACGTCGGTGGCCATGACGGCGAGATCCTGCGTGATCGGGGCAGTGGGGCGGCGGTTGGCAGCTTGGGGTGAAAATTCAGGCCGTTGGGAAAATTCGGGGGTGGCTTGGACGGTGACAGGTTGCACCGGATTCGCAAAGGCCGCGGGTGCAATCAGAGTCAAGAGGGTGGTGGGGAGGAGAGCAGAGCGCAACATAACGATTATCCTTGTGAATCGGTGCTAGATAAACGTTATGACTGCTGAAATCCCCACGGGTTGCGGGATTTGGAGCGGTTTGTCATCTGGCACAGGGGGCACTGTGACAGTTAAACAGGCGGCGATCGCCCCTTTTCCCCAAACCAGACCAGGCAGCTTTAGCCCCTTGCCCATCAAAAAAATCCCCCTGAATTCACAGGGGGAGCGCAGGGGATACTGTGCAAAATTACCGATTACAGCGTGAAGCGAAAATCGGGCTTAAAGCCTAAGGTGAGGGGGTTTTGGGGGGCGTATTCGTTGAATAACTCCGTGGGACTGGATTTGATCTCGAACAGCGGCGCGGGGGTGTTGAGGGCGATCGCACTCTGCCACGCGGGGCTGATGGGGATAATTTCGTAGGCCTCAAACACACTCTCCCAATCGCCAAACAAGCCATCAAATTCTGTCGCCAGATCAGCAAAGGACACAGCGGTTTCGTTCAAAAAGTCCGCTCCAAATCCGAGATCCTCAAACTTGAGGGCAAACTGGGCATTCTCCCAAGGGGACAGATCTGTAAAGGTGGCGATCGCCTCATCCCAATTCACCACCGACAGTTTCAACGCCGCCAGATTAAACTGGGGCATCGTAAACGCCGTGCTCAGATTCACGGATTCCCACATCATTTCGGCGGTGGGGGCGTTGGGGTTGGCGGGGCTGAAGTAGCTCACCTCGTCGCCGTCGGGAAATGCCGTCACGTCCATCATGAGTCCCGATTCTAACGGGGCACGACGCACAGAACCCACCACATCTTGGCGAATGGTGTCCAGATCCCGTTCAAGCTGTTGGAGGAGGGGAGGAGTGGCCGCCCCAGCAGAAGCGGAGACGGAGCGGGCCGGAGCGGGCGATCGCCGTACCACAGGCGGCACAGGAGACGGGGCGGGAGCTTGACGGGCCACCTGTGCCGCCGGTAAGCCGCCTGTCCGTTGGCGATTCGCCGCCGTGGACGGGGAAATTAAATCATCAAAGCTGCGGTTGTTGCGGTTGATCTCCTGAAAATCCATTGTCCGCACCGCCGACTGTTGGGCTGGCGTTTGGGGGTTAATCGCTGTCCGCACCATAGGGTCATTTTCAATGGGGGTGGCCGTCGGCATGGGGCTTGGGGCGGGAGGGGCGGCCTGGGGTCGAGGTGGCGGTGGGGCAATATTGACCGAGGGGGTGGGTTCGACATCGAGAACGAGGGGGGCAGGCGCTGGGATTGGGGCGGCGATCGCTTCGGGGGGGGTCACGATGGGTTGCGATGCGATGGGTTGCGATGCGATCGCCTCTGGCGCATCGGGCATCGCTTGGGCAAGCTGAATATTATTCGTTTTCACCAAGGTGCGCTCGACCAGGGAAACATCTTCCACCGCTTGAGCCGCCATATTCCCCAGAGCCACCCAACCCAAGGCCACCGAAGTGGAGTAGGTCATAAACCAAAATTTTGTCATCTTAAACATCCCCTTATGATTATTTCGTCGCTCAAATCACTCATGATCATCAATCTATGATCACCATTAATAGATCATAGACAGTGAAGCCGCATCCGTAGAAGGGCAACATCGCTGAATTATGGTGAATGTTTACACCAGTTAGCAATCTTGATCGTGCAATACCCGTGAGCACAGATGGCCAAGTACGGGTTTAGGGCGCAATGTGGCCCACGAGTTCCGGCCCAGTCCATTCGAGGGTGTCGCCGATCGCATGACCGTCATGATAAGCCGCAAGGAGCACTTCACTGGTTTTGCCCCAGGCGATCGCACCATCCGCCGCCAAGGAAATCGCCCCCAGATCCCGCTTATTTTGGGACGCTTCGGCCATGGATTTTGCGATCGCATCCGCCAAGCTCATCCCATCCGTCACCCGAATCACAATCTTCGCCGCCAAACATTCATCGATAATATCTTCGCCGATGCCCGTACAACTCACCCCGGCTTGAGGGGTGGCGTAGTTCCCCGCCGGCATTGCCGAATCACTAACCCGACCAATCCGCTCAAACCCTTTCCCCCCCGTGGAGGTTCCCGCCGCAATACGCCCGGCTTGATCCAACACCACCACGCCAATCGTGCCGCGCCCTGCTTCGGACTCTGCCCCTAGCTCCTGCTCGGCAATCACCCCCGCCATGGTTTTGTCAAAATCGCCCTTACGCTCGGCGAGCCATTCATTCAAGCGCAGATCCGTGAGGGGATTATAAATCGGGGTGTTGAGTTCCCGGAGCAGTTCCGCTGCGCCCTGGTCAGAGAGGACGCGATCGCTCTCCGTTTGCAAGGTTTGAGCCAACTGGATCGGATGCTGCACCCGCATCACATTAATCACACCGCTAAACCGTTGGGCCGTCCCATCCATCAACGCCGCACTCATCCGCACCTGGCCATCAGACTGCAACACCGACCCCGTCCCGGCGTTAAACCGGGGGTGATCTTCGAGTAATTCGCACCCCTTCACCACCGCCGCCGCCGCCGCCGCCCCCTGGAGGAGATCGTCATACACAGCGGCGACAATGCCATGGAGGGCCTCCCGCACCACAGCCAAGCCCCCTTTACCTTTTAAAGAACTACCGGCTCCACCATGGATAATCAATTTCGGTTGCATGGGTTTTACGTTGGGATGGGAAATTTTTGCATTGTTGATCTTATCGCGTCTTGGGTTAGAGTTTTAGGAGAGATCTGAGTATGAATCTGGAATGTTCATGCATCGGGTCTAACCGTTGTATTCTTGGTGCCGGAGCAGGTATTTGTGCCGAAACAGTCCCAAAAATCGCTACTGGGGTCAATGGATGATATTCCCATTGCCCAACGGGATCTGCCCAACTCATCCCCACGCCGATCCCCCTGGTTGATCCTCGTGGGGGTGGTGCTGGGGGGAGGGGCGATCGCCGCCGGACTCGCCTTCTGGACAATGCAACAACCCCAACCCACCGCCACCGAATCGGAACCGATCGAAGCCGCCGACCCCCCCGATCCCGTGGAAAACATCCTCGGCCATTTACCCTACGAGGAAGCCAACCCAGACGATTTAACCGCCATCACCGCCGATGGCTCCATTCGGCTCCGTCCCGCTGCGGCAGACCGCTGGGTCGAAATGGTGGACGCGGCCCGCCGTGATGGGATTACCCTCGCCGCCCTGTCGGGCTATCGCACAGAAGCAGAACAGGATTATCTCTTTTTCGAGGTTAAAGAACAGCGCAATCAACCCCCCAGCGAACGCGCTGAAGTGAGTGCCCCCCCTGGCTTTAGCGAACACCACACGGGCTACGCGATCGATATCGGCGATGCCAACCGCCCGGACACTCACCTGACCGTAGACTTTGAAAATACCCCCGGCTTTCAATGGCTGGACACCAACTCGGCGCGTTTCGGCTTTGAACTGTCGTTTCCCCCCGACAATCCCCAAGGCATTGCCTATGAACCGTGGCACTGGCGATTTGTCGGCGATTCAGACAGTTTAGAAACCTTTTACCGTGCCCAAAATTTACCCCAATCCCCCGCAAGCCCATGACCTACGAACTGGAAAACCGTGAATGGTGGGTGGAGCGGTGGCTAGAACTCCTTGATTCCTATCGATTTAAAAAACGGCTAGAGCGGGCCCGTCGCTATTCCACCGAAGGCAATGTGATTAGTATTGACTTCCAGGGGGCGCGGGTGGTGGCCCATGTCCAGGGCAGTGATGAGGAACCTTATGTAGTGTCTTTGTCGCTGAATCCGTTTAGTAATGAGGATTGGCGCTATGTGATTAGCACCATGTCTCAGAAATCTCTCTATTCGGCGCAGTTGTTGGCGGGGGATATGCCGGCAGAAATTGAGGAGGTGTTTACGGCTAATGGGTTGAGCTTGTTTCCGTTTACGCTGTCGGAAATTCATTCGCGCTGTACCTGTCCGGATAAGGCGAACCCCTGTAAACACATTGGGGCGGTGTATTACCAGTTGGGCGATCGCTTCAGTGAAGATCCCTTTGTCCTGTTCCAATTGCGCGGCCGCACGAAGGCCCAGATCCTCGATGCCCTGCGCCAATTGCGCGGCAAGGGCAACCGCAAGAGCCGCAACCCGAAAAAAGGCGGCACGAAGCCGGGTACAGTGCCCTTGGTGATGAAGCAGTTTTGGGTCTACGATGAACCCCTTGATCCCTCTCTGGTGGCGATCGCACCCGCCCCGGATCAGCAAACCGTCCTCGATCGCCTCGGCCCGATTCCTCTCCCCACCGCCGAAGCCCAAGACCTCCACCGCACCCTTGCCGAGGCCTATAACCAGATTTGCCAAAATGCGATCGCCCTGGCCCTCAACCGCGATTGATACAGACTCAATCCCCCCTAACCCCCCTTGATTAAGCTAATCCTGTAGGGGTTTGGAGACAGCCTGAGCCCCCTGCTTAACAAAGAAAAAACGTTCAATCGCAATAGCCAGGACTTTGACCCCTGGCAGTGGTTGCCTTCGAGAAGGAGCAAAGCCCACTAACTTCGTCAACGCCAGCGTAGCCTGTCGCAGGGAGTCAACAGCTTGGCCCGAGAGCTGATGCAACAACCTGAGTTCATCGGCATCAAAAAGCGTCTGAGCCGACTGTTCAGGGTCTTGACGCAAGGCATAAGTCAACCCGAGAAGCCGCCAAGCGACCACCGAGTAAAAAGTTAAGGCATTGACCAAGGTATGCACATCGTCAAATTGGAGCCGCTCCACATTTAACGCCCCAGACTTGAGAGTGAAGTGAAGCCGTTCAATGCGCCAACGCAGAGCATAGAAACGGAGGATGCGTTGGACATCCGCTGCCGTTGCCACCGGTAGACTGGTGAGCAAAGACCAGCACAGACTGTTGTCAGCGTCGAAGCAGTCCACCTGCGTTTTCCCATCGACACAAGCGACCTCGGTAGCCATAACCAGCGTAAGGGGCTGCGTCTTGTGGCGAGCGGGGCTCAAATCTTGACGCGGGTAGATGTAAACGGTTGCCGCCTGCAACTGCAAGGTCACGTCTACCGTTCGTCCCTTGCCCTCATACAGCCGCTCAATCTGCACTGAATACTGCCCGTAGTCGTCGAGCTGCTCAGCGACATCCGGCAATGGACAGACCGTTCCGGCGGCAGCCACTTCGACGCGGCGGGGTTGACACACCCGCACCAGCAAATCCACATTGGGCTCACGCTCAGCTTTGAAGAACTCGAAAATATCCCCTTCTCGGTCACAGATGACCACCCACCGTCGGTTTGACCCTTGGGCTTGTTGGTTGACCGCAACCAAGCCCTTGAACCACTTTTGAGATTCTTTTTGCGGCGACGGCCAATCTATCGCCCCCCCTCGCGTCCAGTACTGTTGATGGATTAGTCCTAGGGGCTGCCCCTCCTGCTCCATGAGCAACACATTGTGCTGCTTAGGGGGTTGAAGATATCCTGAGAGATAAAGCCCAGTAAGGCTATGGAGGTTAGACTATGCCCAAAATGATGAGGAGTAAGCACAGTAGAGATGTCAGAGTTTAGCCAACTCAACGCCTTCCGCCCCCAGGTAAAAAAAGTCTGAACCAAGCCTATGAACGTGCCTACGAAAAACCCAACTTGTCCTTTTCGAGTTGTATGGGCAACAGCTTTAGGCAAACAGTGGCCGGTTTGTTTGCCCGCAAGGACATGAACAGTGCAACGATGTTGTCCGGTCACGTGGCATCCACCCAAGCCCGAGTCCAAGCCAGTGAGAGTGAGTATCTCATCGCGGCTCAGGACACAACGTACTACAACTACTCAGGTCAGACGCAGATGTCGGGATTGGGGAGAATCCAGGGTAAGGTGCGGGGACTGATGCAGCACAATGTGTTGCTCATGGAGCAGGAGGGGCAGCCCCTAGGACTAATCCATCAACAGTACTGGACGCGAGGGGGGGCGATAGATTGGCCGTCGCCGCAAAAAGAATCTCAAAAGTGGTTCAAGGGCTTGGTTGCGGTCAACCAACAAGCCCAAGGGTCAAACCGACGGTGGGTGGTCACCTGTGACCGAGAAGGGGATATTTTCGAGTTCTTCAAAGCTGAGCGTGAGCCCAATGTGGATTTGCTGGTGCGGGTGTGTCAACCCCGCCGCGTCGAAGTGGCTGCCGCCGGAACGGTCTGTCCATTGCCGGATGTCGCTGAGCAGCTCGACGACTACGGGCAGTATTCAGTGCAGATTGAGCGGCTGTATGAGGGCAAGGGACGAACGGTAGACGTGACCTTGCAGTTGCAGGCGGCAACCGTTTACATCTACCCGCGTCAAGATTTGAGCCCCGCTCGCCACAAGACGCAGCCCCTTACGCTGGTTATGGCTACCGAGGTCGCTTGTGTCGATGGGAAAACGCAGGTGGACTGCTTCGACGCTGACAACAGTCTGTGCTGGTCTTTGCTCACCAGTCTACCGGTGGCAACGGCAGCGGATGTCCAACGCATCCTCCGTTTCTATGCTCTGCGTTGGCGCATTGAACGGCTTCACTTCACTCTCAAGTCTGGGGCGTTAAATGTGGAGCGGCTCCAATTTGACGATGTGCATACCTTGGTCAATGCCTTAACTTTTTACTCGGTGGTCGCTTGGCGGCTTCTCGGGTTGACTTATGCCTTGCGTCAAGACCCTGAACAGTCGGCTCAGACGCTTTTTGATGCCGATGAACTCAGGTTGTTGCATCAGCTCTCGGGCCAAGCTGTTGACTCCCTGCGACAGGCTACGCTGGCGTTGACGAAGTTAGTGGGCTTTGCTCCTTCTCGAAGGCAACCACTGCCAGGGGTCAAAGTCCTGGCTATTGCGATTGAACGTTTTTTCTTTGTTAAGCAGGGGGCTCAGGCTGTCTCCAAACCCCTACAGGATTAGCCCGTGGGAGAGGGTTGGGGTGAGGGCATGATTTAGAGTTGCTGATCGATCGCTTCTCCCGCTTCGATGCCGCGTCGGATGCAGTCACCGAGGGCGACACCGTCGGTGTAGTTGCTGCATAGGGTGAGGTGGGGGTGGGCTTTGAGGTGTTCGGCCATGACGGAGAGGCGATCGCAATGCCCTAGGGTGTATTGGGGAATCGCTTTTGACCAGAGTTTGACGGCGAGGACTTTCGGGGTGCTGTCGGGTTTGACGAGAATGTTACTGAGGTCTTGGTGGACGGCTTGGGCGATCGCGCCTTCATCCATCGTCGCCACCGCCGGATCAGTGGAGCCACCGATAAAACTACTCAACATCACCCAACCTTCGGGCGCACGACCGGGGAAGAGGGTGGATGACCAGATGGTGCCAAGGGTGCGGATACCTTGGCTGCGGGGGTTGAGGTTGCCAAAGCCGTGGAGCGATCGCACCAACGCCGTTTTGGGATAGGCCATCACGGTACAGGCTACGGCAGGATAGGGAATCGCTTGTAATGTGGTGCTTAACTCCGGCATCAGGGGCGCGAGGAGGGGGGCCACTCGATGGGCAGGAATCGCCAAAACGAGGGTGCGCGTCTCGATGGTTTGGCCGCCGTCGGGGGTGTCAAAATGGGCGCGATAGCCCTGTTCCAACGGTTCGATCTGGGTCAGCGTCCAGCGGCAGCGGAGGCGATCGCCCAATCGAGCAGCGATCGCGTTGGGTAGCATCACCATGCCCTCGCGAAATGACCCCAACTGGCCCGGCTTCGTGGTGGGCAGATTGGGATCAACAGCGGGGCGATCGGCTTTACCTTGCCGCCGCGATCGCATCGCCCCCGCCACAAGGCCACCGCCCAGGGTTTCGAGGCGATAAATTTTCCGAAAGGCTGCCGCCATACTCAGGGCGTGGACATCCCCAGCATAGACCCCCGACACAAAGGGCGAAATCAGCCGCTCGGCCACTTCTGGGCCTAAATGACGGTTAATAAATTGCCAAATGGTTTCATCGCCGCCTTGGGCCTGAATGTGGCTTCCGACCAAGGGCGGCACAAACCCCAGCGCCCCGAACAGGGCCCGCAGTTTCCCCGGCACACTCAGCAGGGGCGATCGCACCGCAGTCCCCGGACTCATGGGTACAGCCAAGAGACGACCTTGCCAATAGACCCAGCGGGGCAGTTTGCGATCGGCAAAGACGAGGTCATCCTTTAGTCCCACATCCACCGCCAATTTGAGCAGGGTCGGATTCGGTTGAAAACTGTTTGGGCCCTCCTCCCAGAGAAATTCACCCTGTTGGCGGCTAATAATATTGCCCCCCACATCGGGGCTAGCTTCCGCGACGAGAATATTGCGATCGCGCTGCTGCAAGGTATGGGCAACGGTCAAGCCACTGAGACCGGCCCCCACAATCAGACTGTCTAACATAGGAGGAGAGCATAGAGAAACAGGGCTTAGTTTACCACTTCATCAGGTGTGAAATAAGGTTTCCAAGTACGCCTTGGCGCAGGCCGGATCGAGGGATTGCGTGGATTGCAAGGGGCGCTGACTTTGGCTGAAGAGCAAGAAAAACGAGAGCGCGGCTGTCATCACTTGGTCTTGATCCCAGGTGGGATGCTGATCGAGGTAATTCCGCAACGATTGGTGTAGGTCTTCAGGGATTTCTGTCAAGATGCTGATTTGAGTTGTCATGATGACCTCACGAGCAGGGACTAAGCAACGAAATGATCGTCAGTGTTGCGAGCGTTGCTCACCACCAACACAGCCGAAGAGGGGAGCCGTGGCCAATCAGCCTCGGGTGAGTGACAGTGGGTTATCACTGGCGATCGCCCCAATGACAACACCGCAGGGAGAACAGCCGACGCAGGACAGGTTCACACCACAATGACCATCGGCAAGGCACGAATGTTGAAAAACCGTGGGCGTGACTGGCAGGTTTTTCACGACTGTTAATCGTAGGTTAATTACGACTCTATTCCTATTTCGGGGAAAATGGGGGGATTTGTCAATGCTGAGAAATGTTAACAGCTACTTTAGAAAAGCTAAAGATTTACGACAGAATAAGGGTCTGAAGCCCTTTTTTGTTACACAACTTTACCTAAACTCAGTGTGCCCACCTTTGCCCCAGCGCACCACCGCCAATCGCTGATCACACCAGAGACTCGGTCTTCGCTTTTTGATTCTGTGGAGAACCCGTTTTTTTCTGGGGAAAACCGCCGTAAAACCTGTGGAAAAGCTGGGGATTGAGTTGGGGAAAAGCGATCTAAAAAATAAGAATTACAAAGTTGCTTTTTCGTGGCCTGTGGAGGCCCGATCGCGCCGCCATCGGGTCATTATTGCGATCGCACTCGGCGATCGCGTTCCCCTCCCCAGCCGATCAACCCACACCGTATGATGAATAGGCGCAGCCCTCACTTGTGGAACCCATGCCCACCTCCCAAACTCGACTACTTAAGATTGTTGGTCTCTATCTCGCCCTCTGTGCGATCGCCGTGATCATGCTTTTTCCCCTGCTCTGGCTGATCAGCACCGCCCTCAAATCCCCTAGTGAGCAGGTCTTTAGCTTCCCCCCTCAACTGATTCCCCAAGCCCCCACCCTCGCAAACTTCCGCACCGTCTGGCAGAGCTACCCCTTTGGGCAATATCTCACCAACAGCGTCATCGTTGCCAGCCTCACCGTCACCCTCAACCTGTTATTCTGCTCCCTCGCGGCCTATCCCCTCGCCCGCCTCTCTTTCCGAGGGCGTGACGTGATTTTTGCGAGCGTCGTCTCGACGATTATGATCCCGTTTCAGATTGTGATGATTCCCCTCTACGTCCTCACGGTGCAGCTTGGGTTACGCAATACTTATTTAGGAATTATCTTTCCGGCGATCGCCTCCGCCTTTGGCATCTTCCTCCTCCGCCAAGCCTTCCAAGGTGTCCCCAAAGAACTTGAAGAAGCCGCCCGCATCGATGGCTGCACCGAACTCGGCCTCTGGTGGCACGTGATGATTCCTGCCGTGCGCCCAGCGTTAGCCACCCTCGCCATCTTCGTCTTCATCGGTTCCTGGAGCGACTTCCTCTGGCCGCTGATCGTGATCGATCGCCCCGAATACTACACCCTCCCCCTTGGTGTGGCGAATCTGGCCAGCACCTTTTCCCTCGATTGGCGACTGATTGCGGCCGGTTCCGTAATTTCCATCCTGCCGATTCTAATCGTGTTCCTCTTCGTGCAGCGGTATATCATCCCCACGGCAGCCGGCAGCGGCGTGAAGGGGTAGATCATGGTTTTTCGCCCTCATCCCCAGCCCTTCTCTCACAGGAGCTTTTGATCCCCCTAAATCCCCCTTAAAAAGCTAATCCTGTAGGGGTTTGGAGACAGCCTGAGCCCCCTGCTTAACAAAGAAAAAACGTTCAATCGCAATAGCCAGGACTTTGACCCCTGGCAGTGGTTGCCTTCGAGAAGGAGCAAAGCCCACTAACTTCGTCAACGCCAGCGTAGCCTGTCGCAGGGAGTCAACAGCTTGGCCCGAGAGCTGATGCAACAACCTGAGTTCATCGGCATCAAAAAGCGTCTGAGCCGACTGTTCAGGGTCTTGACGCAAGGCATAAGTCAACCCGAGAAGCCGCCAAGCGACCACCGAGTAAAAAGTTAAGGCATTGACCAAGGTATGCACATCGTCAAATTGGAGCCGCTCCACATTTAACGCCCCAGACTTGAGAGTGAAGTGAAGCCGTTCAATGCGCCAACGCAGAGCATAGAAACGGAGGATGCGTTGGACATCCGCTGCCGTTGCCACCGGTAGACTGGTGAGCAAAGACCAGCACAGACTGTTGTCAGCGTCGAAGCAGTCCACCTGCGTTTTCCCATCGACACAAGCGACCTCGGTAGCCATAACCAGCGTAAGGGGCTGCGTCTTGTGGCGAGCGGGGCTCAAATCTTGACGCGGGTAGATGTAAACGGTTGCCGCCTGCAACTGCAAGGTCACGTCTACCGTTCGTCCCTTGCCCTCATACAGCCGCTCAATCTGCACTGAATACTGCCCGTAGTCGTCGAGCTGCTCAGCGACATCCGGCAATGGACAGACCGTTCCGGCGGCAGCCACTTCGACGCGGCGGGGTTGACACACCCGCACCAGCAAATCCACATTGGGCTCACGCTCAGCTTTGAAGAACTCGAAAATATCCCCTTCTCGGTCACAGGTGACCACCCACCGTCGGTTTGACCCTTGGGCTTGTTGGTTGACCGCAACCAAGCCCTTGAACCACTTTTGAGATTCTTTTTGCGGCGACGGCCAATCTATCGCCCCCCCTCGCGTCCAGTACTGTTGATGGATTAGTCCTAGGGGCTGCCCCTCCTGCTCCATGAGCAACACATTGTGCTGCATCAGTCCCCGCACCTTACCCTGGATTCTCCCCAATCCCGACATCTGCGTCTGACCTGAGTAGTTGTAGTACGTTGTGTCCTGAGCCGCGATGAGATACTCACTCTCACTGGCTTGGACTCGGGCTTGGGTGGATGCCACGTGACCGGACAACATCGTTGCACTGTTCATGTCCTTGCGGGCAAACAAACCGGCCACTGTTTGCCTAAAGCTGTTGCCCATACAACTCGAAAAGGACAAGTTGGGTTTTTCGTAGGCACGTTCATAGGCTTGGTTCAGACTTTTTTTACCTGGGGGCGGAAGGCGTTGAGTTGGCTAAACTCTGACATCTCTACTGTGCTTACTCCTCATCATTTTGGGCATAGTCTAACCTCCATAGCCTTACTGGGCTTTATCTCTCAGGATATCTTCAACCCCCTAATACATATGACTTAGTAAAACCCCTACAGGATTAGCCCGACGACGCGGCCGAGAATGTTGGCAATACTGGGGTTGCTCAGGAATTGCCCCACTTCCTCCGCGTTCAAGCTAAATTGCTCAAACCTGTGGAAAAGATTCGCCCCTGCTTGGGTTCCACCCTGAAGAGCGTCGGTGTTGCCGTTGTGGGTAATGTGGGTATTCGTGCCATCGGGGGCGGGGGTGATGGACTGGGCGAGGGCAACATTGGCAATCAGGAGGGTACTCGATCCTAGGATCGCGGCACAGCTAGGCAAATTCTCCATGATGAGTTGAGGATCACTGTGGGAAAACGTTTGGGAGGGTCATCCTGAAAAATGCCGTAAAAATACGGATGTTTCCGTGTTTTTACTGAGACGATTGTTGGATTATCGGCTGTTTCTAATCTGGGTGGGACATCTTCAATCATTAACCCAAAAGTGCGGGTCATTCTCTAATTCCGATAATGGTAATTATCGGTAATAAACTTGCGCGATCGCCCCCTGTCATCCAAAGCAGCGGGGAGTTGTGACCCATCAGCGACAAGGGCCTCGTACACTAGATCACCGTAGACTGTTTTGGGGGTTTCGTGATGAGCCAGGTTTCAGAACCACAGATGATCGCTGCCGCTGCTGCCATCGCGCCACGCCGTTGGAGTATTGAGGCCAGTGAGGCACTGTATCGAGTTCATGACTGGGGCGAGCCGTATTTTGCGGTGAATGCGGCGGGTCATGTGATGGTGTCGCCCTTGGGCGATCGCGGCGGGTCGTTGGATCTGTATGAACTGGTGGAAGGGTTGCAGCAACGGAATTTAGAGTTACCCCTGTTGATTCGGTTTCCGGATATTTTGGGCGATCGCATCGAACGCCTCAACGCCTGCTTTGCGCGGGCGATCGCTCGCTATCGCTACCCCGGAACCTATCGCGGCGTATACCCAATCAAATGCAATCAAAATCGCCATCTCATCGAAACCTTAGTGCAGTTTGGCGAACCCCATCAATTCGGCCTCGAAGCCGGATCAAAACCGGAATTAATGATCGCCCTCGCCAGTTTGCCCCCCAACCAAAGCCCCCACGAGCCGCCCCGCTTATTAATCTGCAACGGCTACAAAGACCGCGAATATATTGAAACCGCCCTCCTCGCCACCCGTCTCGGCCACACCCCGGTTTTGGTGATTGAACAATTGGATGAATTGCGCCTGATCTTAGACATCAGCCAGCAACTAAACATCCTCCCCAACCTGGGTGTGCGGGCCAAATTAAACACAAAAGGGTCGGGACATTGGGGCAATTCCACGGGCGATCGCGCTAAATTCGGCCTCACCATCCCCGAAATTCTCGCCGTCGTTCACCAATTAGAAGCCGCCGAGCGTTTGCCCTGTTTACAGCTTTTACATTTTCATGTGGGGTCACAGATTTGCGCAATTCGGGTGATTAAAGATGCGATTCGAGAAGCGGCGCAAATTTATGTGGAATTGGCGAAATTGGGCGCGAAGATGCAATATCTCGATGTGGGGGGCGGGTTAGCGGTGGACTATGACGGTTCCAAAACCCAAACCGCCGCCTCGAAAAACTACAACATGCAGAACTACGCCAACGATATTGTCGCGGAAGTACAAGAGGCCTGCGATGCCGCCCAGGTGATGGCTCCCACCTTGGTCAGTGAAAGTGGACGTGCGATCGCCTCCCATCAATCCGTCCTCATTTTCGACATCCTCAACGCCAATTACCCCACCCCCGCCACCCCCCCCACAATCACCGATCACGATCACCTCATTCTCCGCAATCTTTGGGAAACCTACGAGACGATTAGCCTTGATAATTACCAAGAGGCCTATCACGACGCGGTGCAATTCAAAACCGAAGCAATCAGCCTCTTTGGGTTTGGTTATCTATCCCTCGCCGAACGAGCCAAAGCGGAACAACTCTACGGTTGTTGTTGCCATAAAATCTTTAATCTCGTGCGCCATCAAACCCCGATTCCCGATGACTTAAACGACCTCGAACAGAGCTTAACCGCCACCTACACCGCCAATTTATCCGTTTTTCAATCAGCCCCCGATAGTTGGGCTATTTCCCAACTATTCCCCATCATGCCCATCCATCGCCTCACAGAAGAACCCACCGAACGCGCAATTCTCGCAGATTTAACCTGTGATAGTGACGGCAAAATTGATCGATTCATTGATGCCCACCACGCCAAAAACGGCCTCGAACTCCATGCCCTCAATGTCAATGCCAACCATCACCAAGATCCCTACTATTTAGGAATGTTTTTAGTGGGAGCTTATCAGGAAATTATGGGGAATTTACATAATTTGTTTGGCAATACCAATGTGGCCCATATCAGGATGACTCCGAAGGGCTATCACGTTGAGCAGGTGGTGCGGGGGGACACGATGCGGGAGGTGTTGGGCGATGTGCAATACGACGGGGATCACCTTCTAGAAACCCTACGCCAACGCACGGAAATCGCTCTGCAAGAAAAGCGCATCACCCTCACTGAAGCCCAACGCCTCCTCCAAACCTATGAACAGAGTTTAAATAGTTACACCTATTTAACATCTGAAGAATCACGCTAATTGGATGAAGGAATCGCGCTAATTGGATGAAGGAATCGCGCTAATTGGATGAAGGAATCGCGCTAATTGGATGAAGGAATCACGCTAATTGGGGTGAAGAAATCACGCTAATTGGGGTGAAGGAATCACGCTAATTGGGTGAAGGAATCACGCTAATTGGGGTGAAGGAATCACGCTAATTGGGGTGAAGGAATCACGCTAATTGGGGTGAAGGAATCACGCTAATTGGGGTAGCGAGCTAGAAGCTCGCACTACAGCGGATTTCAGGCAGTGTGAGCCTCTGGCTCACTGATACCCGCTTCAGAGATACCCGCTTCAGAGATACCCGCTTCAGCGAGCTAGAAGCTCGCACTACAGCGGACTTCAGGCAGTGTGAGCTTCAGGTAGTGTGAGCCTCTGGCTCACTGATACTCGCTTCAGAGATACCCGCTTCAGACTAGCAACTTGACTTCTGTATCAGCAGTAGCCCGCTGGGCGAGGGGCTGAAAGCGGGGGTTAGGTTTTGAGGTGGCGGGCGGGGATGAGGTGACGGATCAGGGCTAAGCCGCAGAGCCAGAGGAGAAGGGAGGGGCTGGTTTCGGGGATGGGGGTGCTGGGTTCGGGGTCGGGGGCTTTGGGGGTGAGGAGGTAAATGTCACCGCTCATGCCGGTGGTGAGTCCGGAGGAGGCGATCGCTAAAATCTGCCCTTGGTCATTAATGGCCGTTGCGGCCCGAAGGCGATAGTCCACCGCACCAAAGAGCGGGTGGTTAATG
Organism: Spirulina major PCC 6313; assembly: GCF_001890765.1. Taxonomy (NCBI): domain Bacteria; kingdom Bacillati; phylum Cyanobacteriota; class Cyanophyceae; order Spirulinales; family Spirulinaceae; genus Spirulina; species Spirulina major. The sequence continues at coordinate 24,992 of NZ_KV878783.1, forward strand.
GTTTGGGTGAACCCGGCGAGGGCATTCAGATCATAGGCTTGGCCGTTTTCCCAAAGCATCGCTGTCCAGCCGATGCGCCCGACGGTTTGGCTTTGGGTGTTGCGATCGTAGAGGTGCGCGGCGGTTTCTGACCAAAACTGACGGGTATCAAGGGAGAAGGGAGAATCGGGCCAGGTGGCTAAGCTGGCGGCATCGGTGGGGCCAAAATAGGGCTGTCCCTGCCGGGTGTCGAGATCGAATAATCCGAACGAGCTTGAACCTGGCAAGGGCATCAGCACTTGATTGTCGTTATTAATGCCGTAAACATTGGCAACACCTAACCCCAGCCGTTCGCCAGTATTGACGTTAAACGCATAGGTGGTGCGTGTGAGTCCCATCGATTGACTAAACACCGTCCAACCCGCTTCGCTAATCCCTAGCACTCTCGTATCGCCTTGGGGGTTCATGCCGTACTGGCCGAGGTAAATGCCCCCTTGTTCAGCATCCCAAGCGTAGGACTGACGGCCAAGGCTGCTCCCTTGGACGGCGTAGGTCATGATCTGGTAGGTGGCTTGACCGTGATTGTTTAAGTCAAAGCCGGTGGCGAGATAATCTTGACCAAAGGCAGCCACGTAGCTCATGGATGAGCTATAGCCGGGGAGGCGGGTGGCGGTGTAGAGGGATACAGCGGCGGCGGCGGTGGTGTTGAGGCAGACCAGGGCCACGCTCCAGAGGGGAATGAGGGAGAGTTTGAGGGAAAACATGGGAAAAATGTCCTACGAATAACGCACAACGGGGGCGGTTAGGCTAGAAGGATAAGGGGGGGGTGATGGGATGGCGCGATCGCACCACGGCTGGACTATTCGGGATGAACAGACGAAAGGTGCTGAGTATCGTCCTAGGCCTTTATTCCCAGTCTAACCAAGGAAATGGAGCGCGATCGCCCTATGCAATCATTTCGTAATAGTCTCCCCATCCTCGCGCCGCATTTCCCTAGGGCCAACCCTGCCGCGAGGGAATCCGGCCAAGGCAGGGGACAACACCCCCTAGAATGGAAGACTAGGCATTTAAACGCAGTATCAACAGATTTAACGTAGACGAAACATGGGTAAGACGATTTGGGAACTGGATTTTTATTCGCGCCCCATCTTTGATGAGAACCGCAAAAAACGCTGGGAAGTGCTGATTTGCGAGAGTCCGATGGATGTGACGCAAGCACCCGATACCCTGTTTCGATTTAGTCGCTTCACGGATAATCAATCCGTGAATTCGGCCTGGTTAAAGGGAGCAATTCAAGAGGCGATCGCCCAAGCCCCGAACCCGCCCCAACGGATTCGCTTCTTTCGTCGCCAGATGAACAACATGATCCTCAAAGCCTGCGAGGATGCTGGCATTCCTGCCGCCCCCAGTCGTCGCACCTATGCCCTGACTCAGTGGCTCGACGAACGGACGAAATCGGTGTATCCCCAAGAAGAGGGCTACGACGAAAGCGCAGCCAAAACCTCTACGGTGCAATATCCGGCCATGAATGCGATCGCGCTCCCCGATGCCGTACGCGGTGACAAGGCGGATCGGTGGGCGATCGTCTCCCTCCCGGCGGGGGATTTTGCCGAACTGCCCGACTGGGAGATCGCCTTTGGGGAATCCTTTCCCCTCACCATGCTCGGCATTGACGATCAAACCCCAATCCCCGGACTGATCATCTTTTCCCCCCGTGCCACGCCCCTCGCCGGTTGGATGTCCGGGCTGGAATTGGGCTATCTCCATCTAGAGACGAAACCCGTGCCGCGCCTTTGGCTCGAAACCGGAGCCAGTGATAGTTGGATTTTAGTAGACCTGAAAACTCCCGACACCCTCAAGGAAGGCCAGGAGTTTGAAGCCGCCCTCGCCCGCGCCCACGGTGTCCACTTTCTCGCCATCCAATCCCCCCAAGAGTCCGAAGCCTTCGCCGGATTTTGGTTATTGAAAACACCGTAACCCTATCCCGCCTAAGTCTTCACCACCGAGGGCATGGAGACCATGCCCTTACCTGAGCCAATGATTGAGAACGTTCGTAGTGCAGTTTTAACGGTTCGCCCGCTGCTTGTAGAAAATAGGCGAGCTTCTGAGCTTCTAATCGCCCTAATCCATAACCAGGCTTTTTGTAGCGGTCGAAGAGGTGAAGCAACAATGCACGCGCACGGGTCATCCCTGGAGAAGCAGAGGATTTGCTCTGTGCCTTGGAATGCTGCTCCAGTTTTTGGGCTGTATTAACAGTTAAGGGTTCAAATTGGATGACCTGAACCAGAGGAAGATCAGCAAAGGCAACTTCAATCATGGGCTTTACGCTTCACCTTCGTAATCCACGGCCAAGAGACGTGGTGATAGTGGAATGCTCATGATCTTATCCTGTTGTCAAACTCTGATGGTTAACTGGGTTTGGGGCGCGGTTCGCCGATGATTGAAATTGCCACGCCAATCAGGAGGATCACGCCGCCGAGGAGGACAAAACGGCCGGGGATTTCGCTGAAGAGGGCCCAGCCCATGAGGCTAGAGCCAATGGGTTCAAAGAGGATGGCGAGGGTGACGATGGTGGGGGAAATTTGGGTGACTGACCAGTTAATCACGGTGTGGCCGATGAGTTGCGGCAGGATGGCCATGAGGAGGATGCAGCCGTAGACGAGGGGGGGATAGCCGAGGTAGGAAATGTTGAAGATGGGGGGGAGGGGCAAAAGAACGATCGCAGCGACGGCATAGGCGATCGCCACATATTGACCGATGCTCAACCCGCGCCGCTGGGCTTCGCGACCGAGCATGAAATAGAAACTCGCCATCCAAGACCCCACGAGGGCGAGGGCATCACCGAGGAGGGGCGCGGTTCCCGATGCGCTGCCCTGAGCACCGCCCCAGGCAATGACCATGCCGCCGGTGAGGGCGATCGCAATGCCGCCCACGGTGATCCCGGTGGGTCGTCGTCCAAACCAGAGCCAACTGAGGAGGGCCACCCACACCGGGTTTGTGGTGACGAGGGCGGTGGAGGCGGCGATGGAGGTGAACGAGAGGGAGGTGAACCAGGTGGCGAAGTGGAGGGCGAGACAGCATCCGGCGGCGATCGCATAACCCCAAGTGGCCCCGGAAATGGTTTTCACCGGGAGCGATCGCCACGCGGGCACGAGGAACACACTGGCCATCACCAACCGCATCGCCGCTAAAAATAAACTAAATCCCAACCCCTGCGTTGCCGCACTGGCTAAGGCGACCCGGATAATGGGGGCCGAGGTGGCGACGGCCATCACCCCCAGGATTAAAATCAGCCAAACCTGCCAAAGGGCGGGTTTTTGAGGAAACACAGACATACAGCACATGGGATAGAATTCCCCAAACTGCGGAAGACTTGGGATCTTCTGCTAGGGTCGAACTTGGCCATTCTAAGGGGCAGAGAACGGCGATCGCTCGGTCTCCCATTGCCTATGCTACGGTGAAGGAAAATTGTGCGATCGCTCCTCACCATGGGCTTTTTCTCATTACTGCGTCGTCGTTCTCCCTGGTCTACCGTGCTGAAAGTGGGATTGGGTCTAGTGGCGATCCTCACAATTAGCCTCGGTTTGCGCCTCACCCTCGCCGCCCAGCAGCCCATTGATGCCGTGCTCGTGTTGGGGGGTAGCATCCGCCGCGAAATCTACGCCGCCCAAAGTGTCGCCCAACAGCCTGACATTCCGGTGTTAATTTCCAGTGGATCGCCGCCGCCTTGTATCTTTTTGGTGTTTGAACGCGAACAGGCCTTAAGCGATCGCATCTGGCTCGAAACCTGCGCCCACAACACCTTTGAAAACTTCTACTACACCACTCCGATTTTGCGCCGCTGGCAAGCCCGCCATGTGCAACTCCTCACCTCCCCATCCCATCTCCCCCGCGCCCTCTGGCTGGCTCGGATTCACCTCGGCATCCATGGCATTTGGGTGGCACTTGATCCAGTGGAGGAAACAGGGCGACCGGGCAATACTGAATCCTGGCTCAAAACCGATGTAGATGTGCTGCGCAGCGTAGCTTGGGCGGTGGTGAGTTTAGTGTGGAAACCGCCGTGCGATCGCGTCCGTCCCCTCACCCAAATCAACCTAGAACGCGCCCTCCGCCAAGGCTTCAAATGTGAACATCAAGGCCAACTCGATCGCCTCATCCAAGAGCGACAAAAGACCCTCTCACCATAATGCTATCGTGGGAGAATTAGCCATCTAATCCCATCCCCGCTATGAGTAAATCTCTCCCCAATCTACCCTCATTGGCAACATTGTTATCGGGACAAAACATTGTATTTGGGGGGATTATCTGGTCAGTGGTAACCTTCTGGTTTTTCGCCCTCTTTAGCATTCCGATTCCCGGTGAAGAGAACCCCCTCTGGTATCTGCTCGGCACGTATGCCCTAGAAACCCTACCCTTCATCCTCGCCACCTGGCTCTGTTACCGCAACTGGAAAAGCCCCCAAATTGCCAGCGGTCGAGATGTGTGGCTCTTCATCGGCCTCGGTCTCGGCTCCTATTCCATCGGTAACTTCCTCTTTGGCATGTGGGAACTGTACTTTAATCTTGATCCTGAAATTTCCCCCGCCGACCTTTTTTACATCAGCTTCACCATTTGCGTCGGCTTTGGCATGATTTTGGCCGTGCTTCCCCGTCGTCTCAACCTTGAACCCAAACAATGGTTAATTGTCGGAGGTGTTGCTGTTTTGGGGACTCTCCTCGCCGTATGGCTCAAACTCGCGACGATCAATAAGGAAGAGGCGATCGCTGAAGTCCCCCCCACCCCCAGCACCGAAGCCGTCCAACCTGCTCCCGCCGCCGATCCCAACGCTCCCGCCGCCGTCACGGCCCCAGCCATTCCTGCAGCAGAAGCAGAAAGCGAAAAGCTGCCGCCAGGGTGGGTGATGGCCTTGGATGAGTTTTTGGTGGTGTTTGCCACGCCGGTCAACTTGTTTTATTCCATTTCAGATGTGGCGTTAATGGTGATTGCAGCGACGTTGCTGATGGCATTTTGGGGGGGGCGATTTTCCCAGTCGTGGCGAATGATCGGGGCGGCGGCGTTGGCGAAATATGTGGCGGATTTGGCGTTTTATGTGGCGTTGTCGTTGCCGGGTAACTACGAAAGTGGCGGCTTGATGGATGTGTTTTATGTGTTTAGTGGGGTGTTGTATTCCATTGGGGCGGCGTTGGAATATGACGTGTCTACGAGTCGTTCCGGGCGGGGACGACGGCGACGGGGCGGGGGTTAGGCAGGACTGGATTGAGTCGTTAAAACACGTTGAGCATTTGGGCGGCTTGGAGCAGGCCAGGGATGGCGGTGGGGGGCCAATTGCCTTCGGCGCGGCGGCCCTGGTTAAGGATGAGGCGGAGGCTGTAGTGGTGGGGGAGGCCGTCGGCTTCGAGCCAGAGAGATTCACCCTCGACGGCGCAGGTGAGGTGTTCTTCGGCCATGAGTTCGGGGGTGATCGAAGCGATCGCATCGCCCAACTGTTGCAAGAGGCGACAAAACTCCTGAAGCTCCACCACCGTCAGTTCCACCGCCCAATCCTCCCCCCCCACCAATCCGGCATAATCCTCCGCCTGCGGATTCCACCCCAACCGCCAACCCTCCCCAGTTTTTAAAATTCGTTCCACCCTGGCCACACCCCTCGATCAAAAATTCTCAAATTTCTCGATCCAACACCAACGAAGCCCTGGTTTCATAGTAGGGTTAAGAGTGATGAAATGCACGCTGAATCATAGTTTGAGGGATCACCATGGCTTTTGAATATCCGGAGGACTTGAAGTACCTCGACTCCCATGAATATGTCCGCTTGGATGGCGAAATTGCCACCATTGGGATCACATCCTTCGCCCTTGACCAATTGGGAGACATTGTCTTTCTGGAATTGCCGGAAATGGGCGATGATGTCGAAGCGGGCGAAGGATTTGGCACGATTGAATCAGTGAAAGCGGTGGAGGATCTCAAAGCCCCCATCAGCGGCACGGTGATCGATCGCAATGAAGGGTTGATCGATGCGCCGGAATCTCTCGCAGAAGATCCCTACGGCGAAGGATGGTTAATCAAAATTCGCATCGCCGATCCCGATGGGGATCTAGAGGATGTGTTAACCGCTGCGGAATATAAGGCCCAGGTCGAAGGTGACGAAGAATAAGGCCGTGCTTCGCAGAGCCTGAGTTGATCGAAGGTTGAGTCTGTTCAAGCCTCAGCCTTCTGTTCTAGTGAACTGCTCAAACAAAAATGCGATGTTGCAGCGAGGGCATTTGGCGGCGCACTTGGTGGAGACAGTCGGGGTTAATTTCTGCGATCGCCATCTCCTGATCCGACCCCGCATCCGACAGCACCGTCCCCCACGGGTCAATAATCATCGCATGGCCGTGGGTGTGGCGCAGTCCGTAATGATTCCCCGCTTGGGCCGGCGCAATCACATAACAGGTATTTTCGATCGCACGGGCTTGAAGCAACACTTGCCAATGGTCTTTCCCGGTGTAGGCGGTGAAGGCAGCCGGCACAAACAACACATCCGCCCCCGCTTTGGACAAGTGGCGGTAGAGTTCCGGGAAGCGCACGTCATAGCACACCGATAACCCCAGATTGCCAAAGGTCTCAGAGGCATAAATCTTGGGCAACTCATTCCCCGCCATCACCGTACTCGATTCGCAGTAGGTATTGCCATCGGGAAGATCCACATCAAAGAGATGTACCTTGTGGTAGCGCGTCAATTCTTCCCCATTGGGCGCGATCAGCAGGGCTGTATTACAAACTTTATCCCCGGAGGCGGTGGGAACAGGAAAGCCTCCCCCCAAGAGCGTCACTTGATAGCGTTGGGCCATGGTGCGGAGAAATTGCTCGCTTTTTTCTGCGATCGCCGCTGCCTGAGCCATTTTCTCTTCCTCAAGACCCATGAACGAGAAATTTTCAGGTAAACACACCAACTCAGCCCCGCGCCGCACCGCTAGATCAATGCGCTCCTCGGCCTCTAGCAAGTTTTCCATTAAATTCGGTTTGCTCGTCATTTGAAGAGCGGCAGCGAGGTAAGGCTTCATGGATGTCTATCGGTTACAGGTCAAGGCGTTGAGATGATTTCAATCATACCGTACTCAGTTCCCTACGACACAGGGAACTGATAACAATCAACAGAAAGGATTGATCGAGATCATAGGGTATCGGTGGCTTTCTTCAGTATTCTTGCGAATGAGGGGAATAACCTTCACGGGGTCTCACCCCTTCCGGTGATATTGAAAGGATGATGTGTTGTGGCTAGTATTCGTGAAATCGTTCAAGATGCATTTCGTCAAGGCTATCTCTGCGTCGAGGCAGAAAACAAGCTGCGGCACTTACTGCTAAGCTGCACAGCCGATGATGTGGTCTTATTTACCCAGCTTCAACTCGCCATCATGGACGGACGAGTCACCCAAGAAGCCCGCGAACAGTTTTATCGTCGCCAAGCAATGACCACTGTCGCGGTCTAACCCTAGGAATTTTCGCTGATCCATCACCCCAGTTGCACGTCTGGATTGGGTCTGAATGAGCCAGAGGCTCACACTCCCAGGGCTGAATTAATCTGGATTGGGTCTGAATGAGCCAGAGGCTCACACTCCCAGGGCTGAATTAATCTGGATTGGGTCTGAATGAGCCAGAGGCTCACACTCCCAGGGCTGAATTAATCTGGATTGGGTCTGAATGAGCCAGAGGCTCACACTCCCAGGGCTGAATTAATCCTGTGGAGTGCGAGCTTCTAGCTCGCTGCAAAATAAAATCTCGCTGCAAAATAAAATCTCGTTGCAAAATAAAATCTCGTTGCAAGATAAAATCTCGTTGCAAGATAAAATCTCGCTGCAAAATAAAATCTCGTTGCAAAATAAAATCTCGTTGCAAAATAAAATCTCGTTGCAAAATAAAATCTCGCTGCAAAATAAAATCTCGCTGCAAAATAAAATCTCGCTGCAAAATAAAATCTCGCTGCAAAATAAAATCTCGCTGCAAAATAAAATCTCGCTGCAAAATAAAATCTCGTTGCCCTGATCTCAGGCGTAGCTGAGGGGGAAAGAGTGGGGGGTGAGGGATTTTAGGGAGCAACAAACCGAAATTTGGCTACTCTCTTAATCTGAGGCGGTTAACGTCTGCTCCACTTGGGCTTCGGCAGCATGGACAATGGTGCGGAGTTGATCCAAGAGAGCGGGATCAACCTGTTGCCAGAGGCCGCGCTGATGGGCTTCGAGTAAACGCTCGGTCATGTCCCGCAAGGCCCAGGGATTTTTCGCCTCAATGAACGATCGCACCGCCTCATCTAATACATAAGCCTCCGCCACCCCTTGATACATAAAATCCTCCACACAATGGGCCGTCGCATCGTAGGCAAACAAATAATCCACCGTCGCCGCCAACTCAAACGCCCCTTTATAACCATGACGCATCACCCCGGCGATCCATTTCGGATTCACCACCCGCGACCGATAAACGCGGGTGATTTCTTCATTGAGATGGCGGACTTTGGGGTTTTGGGGTTGGGAATTGTCGCCGAAATAGGTGATCGGTTGTTGCCCGGAAACGTGGCGCACCGCTGCCGTTAAACCGCCTTGAAATTGATAATAATCATCGGAATCGAGCAAGTCATGTTCGCGATTGTCTTGGTTATGGAGGACAATTTGGCGATCGCTCAACCGCCGTTCAAAGGCTTCCGGCGCGGCATGACCCCGCCCCGAACCGGTGTAGGCGTAGCTGCTCCAATTCATATAGGCCCGCGCCAAATCTGCGTCACTCGTCCAATTTTGCGCCTCAATCAACCCCTGTAACCCGGCTCCGTAGGCTCCCGGTTTCGAGCCGAAAATCCGGTATTGGGCACGGGTTTGGGCTTGGTCGGGGGGGAGTCCGGCGGCTTGCCACTGGGTGCGATCGCATTCCACCTGGGCAGCGAGGGGGTTTTGATCGGCGGGTTCGTCGAGTTGGGCGACGGTGGTAATGGCGCGATCGAGCAGGTCAATTAAATTGGGGAATCCATCCCGGAAAAACCCCGAAATCCGCACCATCACATCCACCCGCGGCCGCCCCAACACACCCAGAGGAATCACCTCAAAATCCACCACCCGCCGCGCCAATCCATCCCAAATCGGCTGCACCCCCAACAGGGCCAGGGCTTGAGCCACATCATCGCCTCCGGTGCGCATCGTGGACGTACCCCACACCGAGAGGGCGAGACGGCGCGGATAGTCCCCCTCCTCTTGGGTGTAGCGTTCGATCACCCGCTCGGCAGCGACGCGCCCCACTGACCACGCGGTTTCGGTGGGAATGGCGCGAATATCCACGGAGTAAAAATTACGGCCCGTGGGTAATACTTCCGGACGGCCACGGGTGGGCGCACCACTGGGCCCGGCGGGGATGTATTCCCCATTTAAACCCCGCAGGAGTTGGGTGATTTCGTGGCGGGTTTGGGCGAGGTTGGGGATTAATGTGGTGGTGATCCAGTGGAGTTCAGTGGTAGTGGCGGGGCCTAATACCCTCATCCCCAGCCCTTCTCCCACGGGAGAAGGGAGTCTGAAGCCCTCTCCTGCGGGAGAGAGTTGGGTGAGGGTTGGCATAACCTGAGTTTCGATCAGTTGAATCGCGGTTTCTTCCAAATATTCCACAAGATCGCCAACGGTTTTTTGGGGAGATTCAGGCGTAGAAATAGCCGTGCTGTAGTCTTCATTCAGCAGGTCGGGATCGTAGCCGAGATCGGCGGCGATCGCTCGCGTCAGACCCAACCGATGGAAACCGGGAGCGCGGGCGATCGCAATCACCAAATCACGCCACTGTCGCCCCGTGGGAACCTGACCGAAAATATGTAAGCCGTCGCGAATTTGGGCTTCTTTCAGTTCGCAGAGATAGCCATCGGCACGGGTGAGAAAGGCCGCGAGGGATTGGCGATCTACAGAATCAATGCCTAGATCTTGGTTAAAATTGCAAGCTTGGACAGCGGCGGTGATGCGATCGCCAATCAAATTTAACCGCGACGGGTCAAGGGTTTGGGCTTCGTAATATTCATCAATTAACGCCTCAATCTGCTGCAATGGCCCGTACAATTCCGCACGAGTTAGGGGCGGCGTGAGGTGGTCTAAAATCACCGCTTGGCTGCGTCGTTTTGCCTGAGAACCTTCCCCCGGATCATTAACAATAAAGGGGTAAAAATTCGGGATTGCCCCTAAAGCAACTTCCGGATAACAGTGATTGGACAGGGCCAAACTTTTCCCCGGCAACCATTCCAAATTGCCATGTTTGCCCACATGAACGATCGCATCGGCCCCAAACTGCGATCGCACCCAATAGTAATAGCCGAGATAGTCATGGGTAGGTTCTAAATCCGGGGCGTGATAGTTGAGACTGGGATCGCGATCGTAGCCCCGCGAGGGTTGAATCCCGATGAAACTATTGCCCAATTGCAACCCGGCAACTTGAATAGATTTCCCGTCAAATTCCCCCCAGCGAGCGATAACACCCTGTTGCACCGCCTCCGGTAGAGTTGCGAAATAAGCCCGATAGTCTGCCACCGGGAGGGATTGATGCACCCGACGCACGCCCCAACTTTCCGGATCATTGGTCACACTTGCGGTGAGTTGCCGGATTAGATCATCACCGGTTGCGGGAATATTGCCGACGCTGTAACCCTCATTCTGTAGAGCGTTGAGGATTTCGATACAACTCGCGGGCGTATCCAAACCCACGCCATTGGCAAGACGGCCATCACGGTTGGGATAGTTGGCAAGGATGAGGGCAACGCGGCGATCGCGCTTCGACTTGCGGCGCAAGTTGACCCATTGGGCGGCGAGGTCGGTGATGAAGGTGATGCGATCGCGCCTCGGTTGATAGACCACCACATCCGTTTCGAGTTGCTCATGGCGTGTTGCCACGGATTTAAACGAAATTGCCCGCCCAATAATCCGCCCGTCTACCTCCGGCAACGCCACATTCATCGCCACATCACGAGGACTTAAACCCTGTGCGCCTGCTTCCCATTGGGCTTCTGTGCCACCGCTGAGAATGGCTTGGATAATCGGTACATTTAGATCTCCCCACAGTTTCGGCTGCTGTTCTTGCCCTAATTTTGCCAGAGAAAAACTGGTGGTATTAATCAGTACATCAATTCCGGCTAATGCCGTTAATAATTCAGCTTGTAATTCCTGGTCTTGTAATGAAGAAATAAACACAGGGCGGGGGGTAATTCCCTTGGCTTGTAACGCATCACAAAGGGACTGAATCGGGGCAGTATTTCCCGCTAAATAATGGGCGCGATAGAAGAGAATGCCCACAGTTCCAGATACCCTCATCCCCGGCCCTTCTCCCCCAGGCGCAGGGAGTTCTAAGCCCGCTCCCGTGGGAGAGGGTTGGGTGAGGGCCCCCAAACGCGGCACAGGCTGCGGCGGTTTCGTGGCGTAAGTTGTGCCTAAGCCGTGATTGCTCACCCAGCGCAAACTGTGGGCAATATTTTCTATGCCGCCTTCAATCCAATAATTCCAAAGCTGATTAACCACGCCTAAAGATGCGGTGGATTGGCTGATCAGTTCGGGATCGGGGCGATCGTCACCGGGCAACACGCAGAGCAAAGCCCCGGTTTTCGCCGCCACCTCCTTCACCACTTCCAACCCATAAGACCAATACGATCGCCCCCCCAACAGCCGCAGCACCATCACCCGCGCCGAACTCAGCACCTGGTCGGCGTAGTCGTCAATGCTCAGGGGTTGTTGAAGTTGGAGGAGGTTCACCGCCCGCACAGCGGGAAAGTCGGCGGGGAGGTGGGGCAGAGCGGCGGCGAGGGTTTGAATTTCGGTGTCGGCGCTGGTGAGAATGATGATCGGGGCGGGGGTTTGTGCAATGAAGATGACCCCGTCGGTGTCGGGAGTCCACCCGCCGGGTGTGGCTGCGATGCGGTGCATGGGAATTCTCAAACGTAGACTAGGGGTTTATCCTAGCCTATTTTTGAGCGGTCTTCGTGGGTGAGCGGTGGGGGGTTAAGCTTGACGACGTTTGGTGAGATAGCCGGAACCGAGGGCGGCGGCGATCGCTAACAGTGAGCCGGGTTCTGGAGTGCTTTTCACCGGAGGACGGGTCGCCGGAGGGCGGATCACCACAGGGTTTTTGACCGATGGTGGCGGAGCAATCACCGTCAATTTGGCATAGAGATAGGCATCACTGCTGCCTCCTTCTTGGGAGATAAATTCATCCATTAAGTTACCCCCCAAACCGGAACTAAAGCCAGCGAGTTCTAGGGTGTACTGACTGCCATTGAGTTCAAACCGTTCCGCCGCAAGGGCATTATTCCAGACAATGCGATCGGCACAGTCCGTGACGCTGTAGTAGGCGCAGGTGCCATAATTGGGGGTTTCTTCAATGTCGAGGGTGTAGTTAAACGATTTCACCCCCAGCTCGGCAAAGTCTAACGCGAGGCTGAGATCGACGGTGTAAGGCGCACCATACCAAAGGGTTTTATTGTAGTGGCGCAACCGCCCCAGGTTAAAAATGTCCCCCGATGTGATCTCTGTTTCTCCCACGCCGAGAAAGCCTAAGCCACTTTTGCCACCGGTGGGAACCCAATAGGCGGGATATCCCCAGCGCACTTGGGTTTCTTGATCGACCGTTTGGTATTGGATGAACTCTCCGGCGACGGGATTACTCCAACTGCCGGAGGTGGAGTTAAGGGTGAAGGCGATCGCATCTGGGGCGATCGCGCTAAGTCCCACGGCCATTGCCCCGATGATTGGCAGGGATGAGCCTGAGATTTGGAGATGTTGGGCAAACGATTTCAACATTTTAGGGTTTAGGTTGAGAGAGTATTGAGCCTCTGACTGAAGGTGGGCGATCGCACAGTCCATTGCTAACCTAACCTGCTCCCTCACGCAAATCACACCCTTTCTTAACCTGCTGATTAAAACTCGTAGGGATCGCGGGGGGTGGGGATCGTTTCGATCGTATCGGCGGCGATCACTAATTGCCGCCGCCCGTCGAGGTCTTCGGTGATCATCGAGCCTTGGACTTGGAGCCAACTGTCTTGGGGGTAGTCGTCTTGACTGCCGGGGAGTTGCACGGGTAAGCCAATGGGGTAGGCATCGACGGCACAGCAGGAAATCACAAACCGCGACAGGAGCAGATAATTATCCGGCAATGTGGGGGGATGCACCACGAAACCGGTCACATCTACGGCTTGGTCGGTGTAGGCATCGGGTTCGGGATAGGCGTTGAGGGTGCGCACCCAGTCAATCAGGCTGCGGTCTTCGGGTTGGGTGGGGTTGTAGAAGGATTGGGCTTCGACGCGGGTGTAGGGGAGGCTTTCCCCTGCGCCGCGTTGGAGAGCGACTTCACTAGAGAGGATGGCGGGGGGGATGATGAAGCCGAGGATCGCCGTTCCCAGGAGAAGACCTGCCCCCAAACCGGGGGGAAAAAGGGTGACGTGCTGCATGGGGTTGGTGGGGCGTTGGCTGCGACTGACGAGGCTTTTGGCGCGGAGGGCACTGAGGATCACAAAGCCAATTCCCGCGATAAAAACGAGGAGATTGTAGTTGGGATGGATCAACAGTTGCAGTTGACCAGCGAGGCGAAATTTGATCAGCAAAAGTCCCCAGTTGAGGAGGGCAAAGACATCAAGCCACGGGGAAATTTTGGGATAAAGGCGTTGTAAACGCAGCATGGCAGCACCAACGAATCAATGATCGAGCCGGGATAGGCCTAGAAGAAGTAACTGTAGGATAGCGTCAAGAGGAGGGTGAGTTGAGCGGCGATCGCAAACAGATAAATAATTACCCTCGGTTTAAAGATCGACAACAACAGCCCAGCCGCCTTGAGATCCACCATCGGCCCGAAGACCATAAACGCCAAAAGTGATCCGGTGGTGAAGGTGGAGGCAAAGGCAAGGACAAAAAAGGCATCCACCGTCGAGCAGATCGACACCACCGCCGCTAGGAGCATCATCGCCAAAATCGAGGTGAGGGGACCTTGACCCAAACTCACCACCAATTCACGGGGGGCCAGGACTTGGATCGAGGCAGCGATCGCACTCCCCACCACCAACATCCCCCCCAACTCACGCAACTCCATCACCATATTTTCCAAAAACAGGCGCACATTCGCCGACGAAAAGCGTTCCACCGGTTTCGGTCGAGGCAGATCATCGGGGGTCGCCATTTCCAAACGCAAAGGGGATTCCCCCTGGCCCAGTAAATAGGTTCCCGACTGTAACAAGGTCGGGCGTTCCGGTTCTTGGCGAGTTTGGATGCGGTAGAGCACCCGTTTCGCCAAATCCGGCTGCATCATCGGGCGGGGGTCACGTTGGAAACTAAAAATCCAGCCGATCATCGTCGCCACAATTAATGAAAACACAATGCGCAGCACCACCACTTGGGGCTGATCCCGAAAGGCGACCCAGGTGGCCCAAATCACGATCGGGTTAATCGTCGGAGCCGCGAGCAGGAAGCCAATCGCGACAGAGGTGGGCGCTCCCTGGGTGAGCAATCGCCGCGCCACCGGAACATTGCCACATTCACACACCGGGAACAAGAACCCCACGCAACTGCCAAAAAATGCCCCCAAAATAGAGTTTTGGGGCATCCGTTTGATTAATTGCTGTTCATCGACAAAGAACAAGAGGGCACTGGAGAGAAGAATCCCCAACAAAAGGAAGGGCAAGGCCTCCACTAATAAGCTAATGAAGAGGGTGAAGCCGCTATGCAGTTGACTCATGGAGGGTAAAGTAAGCGATCGTCATGACTGGGTAACAATTTCCAAACATTTCCCCATTCTATCGGGGTGAATCCCGCTTTTGGCCCTCCCCTAGTCCTCTCCCACCGGCTACGGCTGATCCATAACGCGCCACTGTTGACCTCGCCTGCATCGTTGATCCCCTGAATCAGGGCAGCGATCGCACGACCCACAACAGAGAATGACCGCAATGCCCGCCGGCGATCGCGCCATCTAGCCATCCAAACTCTTTAACGGGCACATCTCAGTTACGCTAATCCGTGACATACTCCAGACAGCGATACAAGTATACGCTTCTGGCTTCTCCCACCTACTGCATCTGTAACGATCTCTATTTCTAGAGCGTAGGATTCGAGCTTTTTAGACTCACCCAATCCTCTCCCGTGGGAGAGAGCTTTTTCTCCTTTCTCCTGCGGGAGAAGGGCTGGGGATGCGGGTGATCTCTGGCAAGCCATGGGAATCTGCAAACGTGAGATGCACCCTCTTTAACCCTTGCCCTGAGTTCAGTCCAGCAAATGTGACGTTTTGTGCCGATGAGCTACGGGGATCGCTTGGCTTAGACTACAGTGCTAATTGAGAATTATTACTATTAAGGTTATACTACATCTCATCAGTAGATCCTCAATTTCCAATCACTCACCCCCCCCATCACCATGACATTACTTGAACTATCGGTCGGCCAAATTGCATTAGTGGACAGCATCAGTGACAGTGTTCACGGCCCAGGGCTGGTGTCGCGTTTAGCCGCCATGGGCATTGTGCCGAATAAGCCGATCCAACTGCTGCGCAAAGCGGCCCTAGGTGGCCCGCTCCACCTGCGTATCGGCAGCACCACCGAAATCGCGATGCGGCGTTCCGAAGCCTGTTTAGTCCGGATCAATATGGAGGAATAATTTGCATTTCTCCTGCTTCTCCCTGTCCATTTACCTCAGATAACGATCATGAGCCATTGTCAACCTGCAACCGTGCAACCCTCACGGGTGGGCGTTCAGAAACGAATCGCGCTACTCGGACAGCCCAACACGGGAAAATCCACCTTTTTTAATCGCTTGACCCAGTCCAACGCGGCGATCGCAAATTGGCCCGGTCTGACGGTTGACCTGTTTCAAGCCCGCGTCCAATGGTCGGGGAAAACGGTGGAAGTGGTGGATCTGCCGGGTATTTATGACCTCAATGGTTTTTCCGATGATGAACAGGTGGTGCGGCGGTTCCTGGAAACCTATGGGGTTAATGCGGTGGTGGTGGTGCTCAATGCGACCCAAATTGATCGACAGGTGCGCCTCTTGTTGCAGGTGAAATCCTTGGGCATTCCCACTGTGGCGGTGTTGAACCTGGCCGACGAAGCCAAACGCTACGGGGTGCAATACGATGCCCAAGCGTTGAGCGATCGCCTCGCCATTCCCATCCACTCGATCAGCGCCAAACATGGCACAGGGTGTCAGCGGGCGATCGCCACCATTACCCACACCGTCGAACACAGTGCCGAAGCCGTCACCGTTCCCCACCTCAACACAGTTCTCGCCGCCTATCCCATTCCCGAAGCCGACATTGAAACCCTCTTACGGGGGGTCGTGCAAATGCCGTCCTTAACCGCCCGCACGATCACCCACACCATCGATGGCGTGATGTTGCACCCCCTCTTTGGTCTGCCGATTTTCTTCGCCTCCATGTTTGGGGTCTTTTGGCTAATTTGGACGGTGGGTTTGCCCAGTGCTGACCCTGTCGATGCTGTCACGGGATGGTTCCAAACCGTCATCCTTGAGCCGGTTCTCTCCGTCGCGCCCCCATTGGTTCAAGACCTTGTCCTCAATGGCATCTGGGCTGGATTCGCGGCTCTGCTGTCCTTCGTGCCGTTGGTGGCGATCTTCTTTGTGGTGATGGGTCTTCTAGAAGGCAGTGGTTATCTGTCCCGTGCCGCCTATTTGATGGATGCTCTGATGGGACGGTTGGGGTTAGATGGTCGGGCCTTTGTCTTGCAGATGATGGGGTTTGGTTGTAATGTGCCCGCGATTATGGGGACACGGGTGATGCGCAGTCGAGGGATGCGGCTGCTGTCGATGTTGGTGATTCCCTTTTCCCTCTGTTCAGCCCGGTTACAAGTGTTTGTGTTTATTTTGGCGGCAGTGTTCCCCAATCGTCAGGGTGCGATCGCCCTCTTTTGCCTCTATGTCATGAGCTTTGTCAGCGCCTTCACCCTCGCCGCCCTGCTCAGCCGCTTCGACTACTTCCAATCCCGCGATCCCTTCGTCCTCGAACTTCCCCCCTACCGCCTGCCGACGATCCAGCAAGTCTTCCTGCGCGTCTGGGGTGAAATGAAAGAATTCGTCGCCCGCCTTTCCATCTTCATGGTGATCGGCAGCAGCTTAATCTGGTTTCTCACTAGCTTCCCCCAAGGCAGCACCGGCCTCGACACCTTCGCCGGTCAACTCGGCGGCCTCTTCCAACCCCTGATGGAACCCCTAGGGATTAACCCCTTCCTCACCGTCTCCCTAATCATCGGCTTCGTTGCCAAAGAAGTCCAAATCGCCGCCCTCACTGTCCTCTACGGCCTCAACAATCACGCTATGGCCGTCGAACTGGGCCAAACCCTCACCACCGCCCAAGGCTTGAGTTATTGTCTCTTTAGCCTCCTCTATCTCCCCTGTCTCACCACCCTCGGCGCGATCTGGAGTGAGTCGAAATCAGTGCGCTATACAGCGATCGCGGTGATTGTTCCCTTGGTGACCGCTTGGCTGTTGAGTTTCATGTTTTACCAGGGGATCACGCGATTGCCTTGGGCAGGCTAAGGGGCGATCTTGACGGAGCGGCTGCCCATCTCCATCGATCATGCTCTGGGATGGGCAGCCTGTTTAACCTGGCTTTAGAGACTGGCGGACTCGACAGCGATCGCCTCACCCACAGCCGATGCTGCCATCTCTCCATTTCCACAACGTCCCGCCCGTTGGCCACGGCCGTTACCCTGCGCCATCGCCGCATCGCCGTGCCGTTGCTGTTGTCCACAGCCTCGCCCCTGTCCCCGTCGGCCTAGACCCCGCCGAGGATGTTGTGCCATCACATCCCGAACTGCGCCAATCAACTCGCGCACCGGCTGCCATTCGGCTTCACCATGGGCATCACATTGGGCTTCATAGTCCCTTAACACCGCTTCGAGTTCCATCCGCATCCGTCCACCTAGCACGCCCTGGCCACAATCCAACTGCTGCCCCAGAGACAGTAGTTCATCCTTGAGGGCCGCCGGAACTCGAATCGTTTGGGTTTCACCATGCTGCCAATTCCCTTTCCGACCGGCTCCCGCCCGCATTCCACCTCGACCTTTCATGATTTTGATCCTCAAAATAATCGTTTCAATACATTCACTATAGCAATTTTTGATTTTGTGTCAATATCTATAAGTCTTGCTGGGTAAGATCTATAGATATTGTCACAAAATTGAGAGTATCCACCCCTACCCCCCGTCGGAATCCATCCAGACGTGCAACAAAACGAATCCCTTGGGCCAGGGTTTTGGAGTAGGGCCCAAGGGATTTAGAATCGGGAAGCGGGGGCACGATCGCGCCCCCCGCACCGCTCTTACGGATCAGTACGATCGCGGTTTGCATTCACCAACGTTTCAGTGATTTCCGAGAGGGCGATCGCCCCCAGTTCCCCCGATGCACGGGTACGGATACTCAAGGTCTGGGCCGCCACTTCCTTTTCGCCCACGATCGCCATCACCGGCACTTTTTCCTTCTCCGCATTGCGGATTTGCTTACCGAGGCGATCGCCACTGGCAATCTCCACCCGTAGCCCCGCCGCCAAAAGCTGCGCCTGTACCGTCTTCGCATAGGGCAAAAACTCATCACTCACACAGAGCAATCGCACCTGCACCGGAGCCAACCAAAACGGGAAATCCCCCGCATATTCTTCAATCAAAATCCCGATCAACCGCTCCAATGACCCAAAGGGCGCACGGTGAATCATAATCGGTCGTTGCCGTGATCCATCCTCGCTCACATATTCCAAATCGAAGCGATTCGGCAGATTATAATCCACCTGCACCGTTCCCAATTGCCATTCGCGATCCAACACATCCCGGAAAATAAAATCCAACTTCGGCCCATAAAACGCCGCCTCACCCGGAGCCTCAAAATACTCCATGCCCAGATGTTGCACCGCCCGCCGAATCGCATTTTCCGCCGTATTCCAGATCTGATCCGAGCCAATATATTTATCCGATTCCGGGTCACGAAAACTCAGCCGCGCCTTAAAGTTTTTCAACTTCAATTTACCAAACACCGACAGGATGAGATCCACCACATCGAGAAACTCTTCGTCTAATTGTTGTTCCGTGACAAACAGGTGCGAATCATCCACCGTAAAACCCCGCACCCGCGTTAACCCGCCCAATTCTCCCGACTGTTCATAGCGGTATACCGTGCCAAATTCCGCCAACCGAATCGGCAATTCCCGATAGGAACGCAGGTCATTTTTATAGATTTGAATATGAAAGGGGCAGTTCATCGGCTTCAACACAAAGCCCTGCTCCGCCGCTGCGGCCGCCTCACTTTCCGCCATCATCGGGAACATATCTTCCTTGTAGTTCTGCCAATGGCCGGAGGTTTTAAACAAGTCCACGCGGCCAATGTGGGGCGACACCACACCGAGATAACCCCGCTTGGTTTGTTCTTCGCGCAAAAACCCTTCCAATAATGTCCGAATCACCGTCCCTTTCGGAGTCCACAACGGCAACCCCGGCCCCACCACATCGGAAAAGAGGAACAGGCCTAATTCTTTCCCCAACTTGCGGTGATCGCGTTTGAGGGCTTCGGCCTTGCGGCGTTTGTATTCTTTGAGTTGTTCGGGGGTTTCCCAAGCCGTTGCATAGATGCGTTGGAGTTGTTGCCGATTTTCATCGCCGCGCCAATAGGCCCCGGCCACACTTTCGAGGGCGATCGCTTTCGGGTTCAAATCCCCCGTATTCTCCACATGGGGCCCCGCGCAAAGATCCCACCATTCTTCCCCCAAGTGATAGAGGGTAATTTCTTCGCCTTTAATCAGGTCGCTGAGAATTTCCAATTTATACGGCTCTTCGATCTGCTCGATCCGTGCCTGGGCATCGTCGCGGCTGACCGCTTCGCGCACCACTGGCAGTTTCTTTTTAATGATCTTGTCCATCTCTTTCTTGATGGCTTTCAAATCCTGCTCCGTGAAGGGTTCCGGATTATCAAAATCGTAATAAAATCCCGTTTCTGTCCAAGGGCCAATCGTCACCTGTGCCGTGGGGAAGAGTTTCTGCACAGCCATCGCCATCACATGGGAGGCGGTGTGACGGATGCGCTTCAGGGTGTCCGATTCGCTGGTACGGAGGAGCTTAATCGGTTCGGGCGCAACATTTTCAGCACTGGACATGGACAAATTCACCTTAACGTTTTTCAACAGTTTTGACAGCAATGGGCGCAATCCTACCCGGATTCCGCGTCGTGACTATTGTACCGCTGTGGCATGGGTTTTGCTGCGATCGCGAATCCCAGGCCACAGCCACGATAGCATGGCTGCCCGATGGACTGACCCAGAAGCCGACCATCACGCTGGGATAGAATAAAGTTACTATGCCAGACTGACAGAGGCACAATAACGACGAGATGCGATCGCCAATGGTCAAGTGCAACCGATTGATGGAACAGATGCGATCGCACCCCTCACAAAATAAAGACAAGCGATCGCGGCCGAGAGTAGGAATCGAGGTGATTAATCTCCCGAACGATGCCCAGTCACTTTTGATCATGAACCATGTGTTGACATTGTATATACAAAACTCTTACATTATGTAAGGCATATTCTCTTTAAAACAGTAAGCGAATGAACACCTCAACCCATGACGGGTCAGTTAGCCAGACCCGCGATGCTGATTGACTGACAAAAGATCATGTTTGAATCCCGAAACCCCTTACCAGGAAAGGGGTTTAGCGTTAGAGAATTGGATGCCCCTGATCTTGAGCCATCTCGGTGTTGAGTACAGATCGGCAAAAGCCTTACCAGTCCTTGGTTATGCTTGCTTGCTAGGGTGATCGCTGAAACACCCAGGGGGTAAGGATTTCCAAAGTTTTGTCAGTCAATCAGCCCGCGATGTCACAATCAATATTCGAGCTAAACAAAATCAACGAGATGTCATTGATCGTGCGGCTGAAGTGCAGGGCAAAAGTCGTTCAGAATTTATGCTTGAGTCATCTTATCAGAAAGCCCAGGACGTGCTTCTAGACAGAAGTTTCTTCGGGTTAGATACACCTAAGTTTCAGCAATTTGTCGCGCTGCTCGATGCGTCACCCACGCAAGATGAGAAGTTACATACAGTGCTAACAACCAAAGCTCCGTGGGACTAAGTCGAGATCAAGATAAGCTTTACCCGCCCGAAAAACTGAATTCGTCACATCAGATTGAAAGTTTTGACTCAGGGAACAGTCAGCTAGACGACTGGCTTAAGCACCGTGCCCTGAAAAATGAGTTAGGAGGGGCCTCTCGCACGTACGGACTCTGCGCTGGCAAGGTAGTTACTGCCTACTATTGCCTGGCCAATGGAGCAGTGGCACAAACGTCTGCAACAGGTCGAGTTCGGCGCAATATGCCCGATCCGATTCCAGTTATGGTGATTGGACGATTAGCCGTTGATAGGCACTGGCAAGGTAAAGGCATCGGGCGTGCTCTCCTGCGAGATGCAATTCTTCGCACTCTGCAAGCTGCTGAAATTGCAGGAATACGTGCGATTCTAGTACACGCTATCTCGGAAGATGCGAAGCAGTTTTATGAGAAGTGTGGTTTTGTTGCTTCATCTCTTGATCCAATGACACTGATGGTGAAAGTTGATGATGCTCGTGCCTCACTTAATTCGCAAACCTGAACCGTCTTCGGTGTTTCTAGCGATTTGATTGATTGTTGAGTGTTCGGGCGCAAGCGAACTGTTCAATGAACCCGATCGCGCCCCTCACACATCCTTTCCCCTCAGCACTCACACCCTCCCACCGCCTAGAGTAGGATTCGAGGTGAACCCTGTCCAGTCACTTTTGATTTCGTAGGAGCGGGACGAATCAATCTGTAGAATAATTCTCTAATCAGCCTGTTAAAAGTATCAAGATATGAGTGAAATTGAATTTTTGGGTTTTAAGCAAGTGAACCCAGATGATTTTATAGCCGTTGTCAATGAGGATTCGCTGAGAACCCATTTAATCGATCACCCGTATTTTGATGCGACCAGTCTTCAAGCATGGATAGACGATAAAATTAATGTAGATGCCATGGATGGCTGTCGCGTTCGGGCAGTTTATATCGATGGAATACTAGCAGGCTGGTGTGGAATTCAGCCAGATGATCATGGCTTTGAATTGGCGATCGTTATCTCACAAAAATTCTGGGGTTTTGGGATCGCAATTTTCAAAACGCTCATGTGTTGGGCTAAAGAGCTAGGGCATAAAGAAATACTATTTCACTTGCTCGATAGTAGGCCCGAATACAAATTCCTGAAGAAAATGTCCACTAACGTTCATAAAACAGAATTGGCAGGTCGGTGCTTTACAACTTATCACGTGAAAGTAGGTGAATAGTGTCCCCAACAACTGCTAACAACGACGAGATGCGATCGCATCCCTCACACATTTGAACAGGAGCGATCGCGCCTCACCCACTTACGCATTAAATAACTTATCCAGTTGACCCTTTACCCACTGCACCGGGTTTTGATTGTACTCCGATGGATTGAGCAGTCCCAACTCCCGCAACCGCCGTTGTTGCAGCGATAGTTCTTCCTCATGTTTCCCCATCTGCTGCACAATCACTTCATACAGTCGGGGCTGGCTTTGCAACAGTTGATTAAACCCCTGGGGATTGATTGCAAAGATTGTCGTGTCTTCCATGGCTCTCACGGTCACCGTTCGAGCAATGCCCAGCATCAATGAGAACTCACCGATAAATTGTCCAGCCTCCAAAACCGTTGGGGGTTGATCCAACCCCGTCACCACATAGCCCACTGAACCCAACAAGATAATATAAAATGCATCGCCTGCATCGCCCTCACGATAAAGGATTTCATCGGTTTCTAGCCGCCGTCGATAGCCAACCTCCACCAGCTTTCGCAATTCCAATTCCGTACAATTTTCAAAATATGACACCTGCCGCAGTAAATCTCGAACCGGGATGGGTTTCGTTAAGGGATCAATGAAGTGATGGCGCGGTTGTTGTAACTCCGAATGATGGGGATAGTGTTCTGGCGATGAGGTAATTAACACATTGGGGTTGCGCTGCCATACATCCAACCGGGGGGATGCGAATTGAATACCGCGCTGTCGTAGATTTTGCTCAATGATGAAATGCAAAGAGCTTTCCGTTTTGTATTTAAGGTCAATGCGCGTGACCCAAACCCACAAGACAAATTCCAGCGCATAATCACTAAATTTCGTGAAATAGGCTTCGGCCGGTTTCTCAAACGACACTGTCTCTTCTGTATAGGCCGAATCGAGTAAGGCTTCAATGACCAAAACCGGATCACTTTCGTGGGTGACATGCACGGGAATCATCGCCCACCCTTTTGTGTTGTGATACGTCCAATTGATCACATGATCGCTGATCAGTGAACTGTTGGGAATTACAATATGCCGGTGCGTGAAGGTTCGCAGTACCGTTGCCCGCAGCGACACCTCAGTGACATACCCCGTTAAACCCTGCCACTCGATAAAATCGCCTACCTTAATCTTTCCCTCGATGAGCAGCATCAGCCCGCTAATAAAGTTGCGGGTCATGTCTTGCAGACCGAAGCCAATACCGATCCCCAAGCTACCCGCAATGACCGCGAGGGACGATACGTTTACGCCAACAACTTGGAGCATCAGAATAAAACTAAACGCACCGATCGCATATCCCGTGATGATCGCAATGGACTCTCGATTACCTTGTCGTAACCCCAAGCGTTCCAGCAGAAATCGCACCAAAATCTGCCGACAAACGATCGCAATCAGAATCGCGATCGCTAAACTTGCAACCAGAGGGAGAATACTGCTGAGCGTAACCAGGCTGTCGCCAATCCGGAGGAATGGGATATCCACGACTGCCAGCCCGTTCAATAGATTGTGCATAAGAGACCCGCCGCCCTGATGACTAACGTACAACGTAAATTTTAAGGTGCTTATGTCCGCTGTATATCCAGGGTTGTTGAGAGTGCATTGAGCCACTTTTCTGAAAGCCCTGCTTGATGGACATTTCAATAGAAGGTAGACAGTTGTAAGTATTCAAGCAGAAGTATGCGAGCAGCTACAGACTCACAGCAGTATAATGTACTACTCATATGCTTATGTCAGGCTGTTTAATTCCAGAGTCACTTAGTTAAGACCGAAATGGAGTACTTTAGGTGCTTACTCAAATTAAATTAAGAAATTTCAAGAGCTATAAATCAGGCACTCTGCAACTTGGACGCTTGACAGTTCTCATTGGAGCTAATGCTTCTGGAAAAAGTAATGTAATTGAATCGCTACGCTTACTAGCAAGAATCGCTGAGGGAGAACGACTTAGCCTTTTAGGTGGATCATATAAACAAGATGAAACGATTTTCCGGGGAGGAGTAGAAAATCTTGGCTATCGAGATTCAAAAACATTTGGTATTTCTTGCGTGACAACAGAGCAAGAGTGGAAAGATTTTTCAATTGATTTAAGTCTTGGAGCAGATGGAGATCTTCACGTTACCAAAGAAAAAATAACAAGTCACACTTCAACAGTTCCTCTATACGAAATTACTAGTGAACCTCAAGGAGCTGGAAGTGATGTTTTTGTTACCTATAATAATTTCGCCAGAGGTGGGAAAAAACCCAGCATCGTATGCAGTAGCCATATGGCGATTTTCACACAGCTTTTAAGTGATATTCGATTCCGCCCAGAAAATACTAAAAGTCGAAAAATAATTCCTAAGGTAGCTGAAAAATATGTTCGATGGTTGAGTAGTATTGTATTTCTTGAACCAGAACCAAGTTCAATGCGCACCTATGGACATAAAGTTGATAAGATACTCAAAGAACATGGCGAAAATCTTTCAGGAGTAATCTATAACCTATGTCTTAATCCAGATACAAAAAGTTCGGTTCTGGATTTTGTTCAAAGTTTACCTGAGCAAGATATTGAAAATATCAATTTCATAGAAACACCTCGTGATGAGGTTATGCTACAGCTAACTGAAACATTTGGCGGTGTATCAACTACCTATGATGCTTCCATACTTTCAGATGGAACTTTACGCGTGCTCTCTATTGCTGCAGCAATGCTTTCTGCACCTGAGCAAAGTTTAGTTGTCATTGAAGAAATCGATAACGGCGTACATCCTAGCAGAGCAGCAGATTTATTAGAACGAATTTCTGATATTGCAAAGAATCGTGATTTACGGGTTCTAATTAGTAGTCATAATCCCGCACTTCTTGATGCCTTGCCTGATGAAGCTATTCCTGAAACTGTATTTTGTTATCGAAGTCCTCAAGATGGATCAAGCCAGTTAATTAGGTTACAGGATATTCCTGACTATCCCGAACTCATTGCTCAAGGATCTGTTGGACACCTCATGACTCGTGGACTATTAGAACGTTTTGTTAAGCAACATCCCGGAATAGAGCAGAAAAAGAAGCAAGCAATGGAGTGGCTAGCGTCTCTTGCTGATCTAGGAGAAATGAGAGAATGAAAGCAGTCGCAATTGTTGATACATCTATCTTCTGTAATATTCTTAATATTCCTCATATGAATAGTGAGCGAACTCAAGTAATGCAAGAATTAAAAAGTTTACTTAAAGAAAGTACCAATCTTCTTCTGCCCATGGCTGCCGTCTATGAAACAGGGAATCATATTGCTCAACTCACTGATGGTAGAAACCGGCGTCAATTTGCTGAATTTTTCATCACGCAAGTTAAGGAAGCGATAGAAGGGAAAGCACCTTGGCAAGTTATGCAACTGCCAGATATAGAGGAGGTGGGAGAATGGCTAAACAATTTTCCTGATTCGGCAATGCGTGGCGCAGGTATGGGAGACTTATCTATCATCAAAGAATGGGAGAAAATAACTAGGATAACACCCAATTACCGTATTTTTATATGGTCTTTAGATAGCGATCTTCAAGGATATGATTATAGTCCTTGATTCTAATGATTAAAAGTTGCCTGGCAATGTTAACCTTATATGTAAGAAATTGTTCAATTTCGAGAAAGTTTGATTGATTCTAGGTTTTTGCAGAAAACTAATAATTCAAATACAGCAGGCAGCTTTGGGCTGTTGCTGCTGAACCTAAAGTTCTTCGCCGTCGCCCAACTACACCATTCAATAAACCCGATCGCACCCCCCACCGATCGCACCTCACTAATCCTTATCCCTAAACGATCGCACTCTGAAAGGGTGTGCTTTGATTGGTTCCGAGGACGCGGTTGAGTTTGCCGCTTTGGTAGCCTTCGAGGTCGAGGGTGACATAGGTGAAACCGAATTCTTCAAACCGGGCCACCAATTGCGGCAAATCCGTTTGGGCCACGAAGTCTTTGATGTGCCCCGGTAAGAGTTCAATCCGGGCGGTGTCGCCTGCGGAACGGACGCGGATATTTTGCCAACCGAGGCGGCGCAAGTGGACTTCGGCACGACCGACGCGCTGCAATTTTGCCACGGTGATTTCTTCGCCGTAGGGGAAGCGGGAACTGAGGCAGGGCTGGGCGGGTTTGTCCCACCAGGGGAGATCGAGGGCGCGGCTGATTTCGCGGACTTCGGCTTTGGTGATGCCGAGTTCGGCGAGGGGCGATCGCGCTCCCCGTTCTTGGGCGGCTTGGATGCCGGGGCGGTAATCGTGGAGATCATCGGCGTTGACACCATCGACAACGTAGGGATAGCCGCGATCGAGGGCGAAGGGTTTGAGGGTGTCGTGGAGTTCGCTTTTGCAGAAATAGCAACGGTTGACGGGGTTGCTGGTGTAGTCGGGGTTCTGCATTTCGTGGGTTTCAACGCAGTCGTGGGGGATGCCGATCGCGGCGGCTTGAATCCGCGCATCTTCGAGGTCTTCCGGTAGCAGGGACGGCGACATGGCCGTGATCGCGAGGGCGCGATCGCCTAATACATCAAACGCCACTTTCGCTACTAAGGTACTGTCAATCCCCCCGGAATAGGCAATCAAGGCCTGCTCCATCTCTGCAAAGAGCGATCGCAGTTGTTCTAATTTAGTCGTTGTCATAATAGATAGTTAAAGCGTATTAATAGTGTTCGCTGATTTCACTGTAGCGAAGTTGACTCACGCCTTGATCCCCCCGGCTGCGCCGACCCCCTTAAAAAGGGGGTGTTTGGTTTGTTTCGGATCTGGGTAAGTGAGCCAGAGGCTCTCTTTCTGGAATCCTCGTCTAGTGTAAGTGAGCCAGAGGCTCACACTCCTCTTTCTGGAATCCTCGTCTGGTGTAAGTGAGCCAGAGGCTCACACTCCTCTTTCTGGAATCCTCGTCTGGTGTAAGTGAGCCAGAGGCTCACACTCCTCTTTCTGGAATCCTCCGTAGTGCGAGCTTCTAGCTCGCTGCTGCTTCTAGCTCGCTGCTGCTTCTAGCTCGCTGCTGCTTCTAGCTCGCTGCTGCTTCTAGCTCACTACTGCTTCTAGCTCGCTGCTGCTTCTAGCTCACTACTGCTTCTAGCTCGCTGCTGCTTCTAGCTCGTTGTCCTAACGGGGTGGGGGATCATCCCACATCCAGATCGATCGCCGCCGAACCGCCCCGTACCAAAAGCTCTAGCATTGATCCCAATTGCAGCCAAATTAACACCGTCGTCGGAATCACCGTAATCACGGCAATGCCCCAGGCAAAGAGCGCCCCAATCTGAAACACCGAGAGACATTCCCCCATAAAGAGCGTCAGGAAAATCGTCATCAGGATATAGGCCAATGTTCCCGATGCGGTTCTGTAGTTGATGCGGTCTTGAGTCTCACGATTGGCATACCAGTAGTCCACTTGATATTCCAATACATCTTTAAAAATGAAGCCGGTAGCGATCGCAAAAAACGTCGTGATCATGATCGCCGCGCTGAGTGCAGGTAAAACCATAGGAAGGCAACAGGTTAAGAATTGTAACAGCATTATACCGCCCCCCGCGATGCCCTCACCATCGGATCGTCTCACCCCTCCAGCCGTTCCCTGCCTAGAATAGGAGCAATGTTAAAAAACGTTACCCCCATCCCACCCATGTCTATCGTTAGCCTCCTTCGCGCCGAAACCTACGACGCTGCACCCCTGGCCGCGTCTCTTGAGCAACTCCTCGCGCCCCTCGGCGGTATGGGTGCGATCGTCAAACCGGGCGATCGCGTCCTCCTCAAACCCAACCTCCTCACCGGCAGCCGTCCCGGTCACGAGTGCATCACCCGCCCCGAACTCGTCGCCGCCGTTGCCCAACAGGTGATCGCCGCTGGGGGCAAACCGTTCATGGGCGACAGTCCCGCCTTCGGCAGTGCCAAAGGGGTCGCCCGCACCAACGGCTACCTGCCCATGCTCCAGGATCTCAATATTCCCGTGGTGGAATTTCACGGCCACCGCTACGCCATCGATGCGGAAAATTTCGACCATCTCCGCCTTTCCAAAGAAGCCATGGATGCGGATGTGGTGATTAACCTGCCGAAAGTGAAAGCCCACTGTCAACTGACGATGACCCTGGGGGTGAAAAATCTGTTCGGCTGTGTGCCGGGCAAAATGAAAGCCTGGTGGCATCTCGAAGCCGGGAAGGATCAAGACCGCTTTGGGGAAATGTTGGTACAGACGGCTAATGCGATCGCGCCCAATCTCACCATCCTTGACGGCATCATCGCCCACCAAGGCAACGGCCCCAGCGGCGGTGAAGCCCGTCCCCTCGGCATCCTCGCCGCCTCCCCCGACGTTTTCGCCCTCGACTGCGCCATCCTCGACCTCCTCAACGTTGACCCCCACACCGTCCCCACCTACAACGCCGCCGCCCGCCTCGGCCTCAACCCCGAAACCCTAGAGTTTCCGTTACTCACACCGGAAGAGTTGGCGATCGCAGATTGGAAACTCCCCGACACTCTCGTCCCCATCGATTTCGGTGCGCCCCGCATCCTCAAATCCACCTTCAAACACCTCTACATCCGCTGGATCAAAGAACCGATGCAAACCTACAGCAACACGAAATAATTCTTAAATGCCCTCATCCCCATCTGGCAGGAGTGAGCCGGAGGCTCACACTACCATTGCTGTCAATCCTCTGTAGTGCGAGCTTCTAGCTCGCTATCCTGGTTGGGGGAGAGGGTTGGGTGAGAGTAATTGTAAAAACTCTCCGGAATCGCTCCCCCCCGATGGGGACAAAGGAATGGTAGATGCACCCTGATACATAACCCCCTCGCTTCCGGGCGTGGGGATTTTTTTTGCCTATTGATGCGGCGCAGGGTCTCAAGGCGGTTTGTTATGATTATCCGGATTTAATTGTGATTAGGTAACGCTGCCATGAGTGAGTATCGGGTTGAAACGGATTCCATGGGCGATCGCCCATTGCCCCAGGATGTTTATTACGGGATTCAAACCCTCCGCGCCACGGAAAATTTCTCCATCAGTGGGTTAAAACCGCTCCCCACCTACGTCGATGCGGGATTACTGATTAAAAAAGCCACCGCGATCGCCAATGGTGAATTGGGCTGCATTCCCACCGAAATTAGTGATGCGATCGTCAAGGCGGCTGATGAAATCTTGGGCGGTCAATTGCGGGATCAATTCGTTGTGGATATCTACCAAGCCGGGGCGGGCACATCCCACCACATGAACCTGAATGAAGTCCTTGCTAATCGCGCCCTCGAACTCCTCGGCGACACCAAAGGCAACTATACAAGGGTCAGCCCCAACGACCACGTTAACTACGGTCAATCCACCAACGACGTGATCCCCACCGCGATCCGCATCGGCACATTGTTGGCCTTGATCCACACCCTGTATCCGGCGTTAGACAGTGCGATCGCTGCCCTCAACACCAAAGCCAGCGAATTTCAAACCGTCGTCAAATCCGGCCGCACCCACATGCAAGATGCCGTCCCCGTTCGCCTCGGCGAAGAATTCCGCGCCTGGGCCCGCATCCTCACCGGCCATCTCACCCGGATCAAACTCGCCGCCGAAGATTTATGGGTTTTAGGTCTGGGGGGCAGCGCCTCCGGCACGGGTATGAACACCCATCCTCAGTATCGTTTTCGCGTTGCGGAACTCCTGGGCGAATTTATCGGCCAACCCCTCACCGTCGCGCCCCATTTAATGGCCGCGATGCAAAGTATGGCCCCCTTTGTGAATGTGTCGGGATCATTGCGCAATTTAGCTCAGGATTTGGTGAAGATTTCCCACGATTTGCGCCTGATGGATTCGGGGCCAAAAACGGGTTTAAAAGAGATTCAACTCCCCCCTGTGCAACCGGGTTCTTCAATCATGCCCGGCAAATATAACCCGGTGATGGCGGAAATGATTTCCATGGTGTGTTTTCAGGTGATGGGCTATGACACAGCGATCGCATTTTGCGCCCAAGCGGGTCAACTGGAATTAAACGTGATGATGCCGCTGATCGCCTACGATTTAATTCACTCGGTGGAAATTCTCGGTAATGCCGTCCAAGCCCTCAGCGATAAATGTTTAAGCGGTATTGAAGCAAGGCGCGATCGCTGTTTAGGCTATGCCGAAGGAACCCTATCGTTAGTGACTGCATTAAACACCCACATCGGCTATCTCAACGCCGCCGCCGTCGCCAAAGAATCCCTCACTTCGGGTAAATCTATCCGCGAAGTTGTCCTCGAAAAGGGACTCATGGACGAAGCCACATTATCCGACGTGCTCAACCTCGAAACCATGAGCCAAATGATCAGCGATCAAAGTTAAGATACGCTCAAAAAATACGTGCGGCACGATCTCAAAATCATCAACGTTTATCGTTGCCGCACCCCATTTTTGATTACACTAAACTCAGATCAACAGGTTTGTTAAACGTATCATGTGATCCATGAAGTAATGTCGAACCGCTCTCAAGTTCAAAAAATCGTCGAATTTTTAAGATCTCGTCCCGGCGATCGCTACAACGCCCGACAAATTGCAGCGGCTATTGTTGAAGCCTATCCAGAAGATTATCGCGAAAAACGTCAAAATTCTCGCTTCGCTGATGAGCGAGCCTTTTTATCTCAAGTTGTTGCTGAAATTGGATCTCAAAAAAATCAAATCACCAACAGTGAGCCGCGCATTTGTTGGCAAGATAAGCCCCGGCCACGGGTCTATTGGTATGATTCGGAAAACGTCACCACTTCCCAGACTCAGTTACCCAAAATAGACAGCGATCGCATCCCTGAAGCAATCATCACAACACCCCCATCCTTCAATGAACACGATCTCTATCCCCTGCTGATTGAATATCTCAAAACTGAACTCAAACTATATTGTCAACGCATTGATGAGAAGCGATCGGGTAATAGTCGGGGCAGCGGTGGCAATCAATGGTTACATCCGGATATTGTCGCGATGCAGCCCGTGGATAAAGAATGGCATGAATTGATTCGGAGTTGTGTCAAACAAGGAGCAGGGCAGACCGTTCGCCTTTGGTCATTTGAAGTCAAAAAAGAATTAAATCTCTCCAATGTACGCATGAGCTTTTTCCAAGCGGTGAGTAATTCAAGTTGGGCGAATAGGGGTATTTAGTGACAACCTCAATGGCTGGGGGAAATGTTGAGCAAGAATTACGGATGCTCTCGGCCCTCCACGGCATCGGCATTATTTTGCTTAATCCAGAGAACCCGACAGAAAGCGACATGATGCTGCCCGCCCAAGCACGGCCCGAAGTGGATTGGCAATCCGTGAATCGTATCTTGATTGAAAATGCTGATTTCAAAGACTACATTGAATTGGTGTCTACCTATTACCAAACCGGACGACTGCGCTCCAGAGATTGGAATAAAATCTAATGGCTTGATTCTAAAGGTTTAACGTAAGGTGGGCAATATCTGTCTTGCTTCAACTTTAAGATAAGATCAGAAACAAAAAATGAATTTTCATTAACTTCTTTGTAAAAAGAGTTTAAGTTAAGATTACTGTTCTTGCATAATCAACATTGATGCGTAAGAAAAGTTGAATTTTACCTAGAGTCTTCCCTCTTCTCAATTACAATACAAGTGTTGTAAACACATTGGTGCTTTGTTATGCGGCAAGTGAATCGACCTATTGCGTATTTTTTATGGTGTGCGTGTTTCCTCGGAATTTGTGGGTTGCAACGCATCTACTTGGGCAAAGTAATCAGCGGCGTATTATATTTGTTCACATTCGGTCTGTTTGGTGTGGGTCAATTGGTTGACTTATTCTTAATTCCTAACCTGGTGCGATCGCGCAACGCGACGACTCTGGAAAATCTCACCCCATCCTCGCCTGAACTGGAGAACGTGCCGACTGTTTTGGATGGGGTTACCCCAATGCTGAAGCTGCTCAATGCAGCGAAGGAAAAGGACGGTGTGTTGTCTTTAGCTCAGGCTGCTATGCTGACGGAGCTGGAACCAGAACCACTCAAGACGCTGCTCGAACAAGCGGTGCGTGAAGGGTATGCAGACATTGGTAATGACCCAACAACTGGAGCGATTCGGTATCGCTTTGATCTGTGATGCTTCAACACCTGCGCGATCGCATTTCCCACTGGACCCAACAGATTCAGCGTCAACCTAACTCCTCAAAGGCTTATATTCAGCGGGGGATGGCGCGGTTTATGGCGGCGGAGATTGAGGGCGCGATCGCTGACTTTGACCAGGCCGAACAGCTTGATCCGACGGTCACGCCTTACCTGTGGCAGCGGGGTCTAGCCTACTACTATGCCGAGCGGTACGAGGAAGGGGCGCGGCAGTTTGAGCAGGATTTGGCGGTGAATGGGGCGGATGTGGAAGAAACGGCCTGGTGGTGTCTCTGTGCGGCGCAGCTTGGGGGGATGGAGGCGGCGCGATCGCAGGTATACGGCCCGGAACCGCAACCCGTGCGCGATCGCCGTCCGATTATGACCCCCATTCACCAGATGTTTACGGGGCAAATCGGCCCGGCTGACCTCCTCAACGCGAGCCAAACCCTGGGCAAAACTGGCCAATTTTACGCCCACCTCTACGCGGGACTGTATGGTGAAGTGACTAGAACCGCTGGCCTGGAGTTGATCCACAGGGCGGCTAACAATTTTCGCCTTGATGATTATATGTGGCACTTGGCCCGCGTCCATTGCCAACTGCGATCGCCCGGTTGAGGGGATGCGCCATAATACCCACAGCACACCTTAAAGAATTGCGATCGCACCATGTCTGTTCAGGTTGAATTTTTGCCCGATGGAGTCACCACCACCGCCGAAGTGGGCGAACCGATGCTCACCGTTGCCGCCCGTGCGGGAATTACGATTCCCACGGGCTGCCTGATGGGGTCTTGCCATGCCTGCGAGGTGGAACTCGCCGACGGAACCCCGATCTGTGCCTGTATTACCTCAATTCCTGCTGGTCAACCCCATGTGACGATCAACCTCTATACCGATCCTCTCTGGTAATGTCTAGATTACGGCGAGAATTCTGAGCAAAACCCATCGCCTGCACCGATTAAAATAGGGGTTGCCTCCCCTTATTCGTCAGAATCCATGTGTCGTAACTTTAACGTCTGCCTGAGTCCCGTTAAGATTGAGTACCTTTTTTTCTCGAAACACCCGGCCACCGGAACCTACAGCCTCCGATCGCCCAGTGTGATTCAAGCGGATTTGCACGACCGAAATACCTACGCCACAGCGGTGGCCGAGGACTGCTCAAAGCGCAGCACGAAGGCAGGATATGACGCAGCGGGGATGGCGATTGGGACGATTCCCCTCGATGGCATCTTTGCTCATTTAGAACCCTACGCCGATCGCACCGCACTGTCCCACGCGGAAATGACGGATTTGGCCGGGCAGATTAAAGCGATCGCCCAAACGCAAATTAAAGTGTCGCGGGATGGGGGCGACCTGCTCAAAACTTGGGATACACTCCTCGAACGGGTCACGCTCCAGAACAATGAATTCCTCACCAACTGGGAAACCCATGTGCGCCAAGCCTCCCAGGGGGATATGTATTCCGAGAGCAACGCCCACCCCCATCAGGAGAATTTGACGCGATCGCGCCTGCGCCTCTATCACCTCAGCAGCCAAGGCGACCTCTTTTTTGAGGAACGGGATAACGACCTTGGCCCTAGCTTGTTTTCCGACACCCATAATGGCGACATCAACGATGCCGCCCGGTATAAAAGTTTTCTCGCCTACGAAGGGTTTCTCTTTAACTCCAATTCTGATTCCTGTGTTGAACCGGCCCTGAAACGGTTTCTCTACGAACATCTGCGGGCAGATCAACTGATCGGAGCCTTACACCGCCTCGCCTACATTGACCCGGACTATCTCGACTGCGACAGTGCCACCGTCAACAGCGACGGCAAAATCGGAGCCTACGATCTCGGCATTGAATTCGCCCACAAAACCCTCCAGGTCAAGTTAAGCGGCAAAACCATCGCCTTTCACCATCACAACGGGCAAGCGATCGCCCAATTCACTCAACAGGGGTTTCTCCGCGACACCGAACTGTCCGAAGCCAGTCAAAAAATTTCCCAACTTCTCGAACTCGCCGCAATCATGGCTGCCGCCGGAGCCGAACAGGTCACCATCGCCGCCGCCCTCCTGGCCCGCATCCTGGAATATTCCGACCCGAAAAACAAATTCACCTTCCAATCCTTCACCCCCCTCGGTCAACCCAGTTACGGGATGCTCGGCGGCGGCACTTACACCATGCTCCGGGGCGGCACCGAACGGGGCGGCGAAGAAGGCGGCGAACTGATTTTCTATCTCCCCAAACCCTACGACCTCAGCAATTACAACCGCGTTGCCTTCCTCTCTGCGTCTGAAGAAAACGCCCTCAAAGAGCAAATGGTCTTGCTTAACCCCCATGGGTTGGAGAGCGATCGCACCGAACTCGCCGAAGCCTCCATCCAAGAAGTCACCTTCCTCAACAACATCCGCGCCACCGCCCACATCACCGAAGGCGTTGCCCCCATCTACGACGTGCTACCCGGTGAAATTGTCGAAGTCACCGCCGACGGTCAGGTACGAATGTTCAACATCTATCGCGGCCAAGAAATCCCCCTGATCAGCATCGAACGGCAAAAACAAGCCGATGCCTACATCCATGCCGATATTCGCCAAGAACGCCTCGCCCCCCTCAAGGTGTTTAACATCCAATATCGCGATCTCAACGATCGCCCCATCCCCTGCCCCTACAACAAATACGGCGAAGAAATCATCGTCATTCAACCCCTCGCCCTCCAGAAAAATAGCGAGAAACTTTTCACCATCACCCAAGATGGCCAGGTGAAACTCCGCACCGGGGCCGACGGGATTGGTTTGGTTATGGGTACAGAGGACGAGGTGATCCGCCGCCAACGGATTCAAAACCTGACGCAGATCGTTACCGGAGCAGCCGGCACGTCGTTTTTAATCAATATGATCGCGGGGAATCTGTCGCGAAAATTGGGCTTAAATACCCTGCCGGTGGTGAATTTAGATGGGTTCACCGGATCGGATACGATTCCGCCCTCCGTGGGTCGTGACACGCTCTTTTTGGCTAATTCCAATTCTGGGGGCACATCCGACACGATTAAGCTCACCCATGAACTCGCCAGTTTACCCGCCGTGATTAACCGCATTGAGGCGGAAATTGAACGGCGTGATCCGAATCTGGCGGAGGTAATTGTAGCCCAAGCCCGGCTTGCGGAATTGAAGGAACTGGTCAAACCCGACACCCAACGCACGGATTTACCGCCCCATCTCCAGGATTTTATTGCCACCAAAACCCCCTGGATCTATGTGGTGACGAATATTGAGGCCAGTCCGCTGGGGAATATTGGCCGGGGCTTGGATGCGGTGATTCAACCGGCAGCCGGGGCGGGGATTACGAACCTGCCAGAAGAGGAATGTGTGGGATCGACCTTTGCGGCGATGGCATCGTTGCAATGGCAATTAGCCTTACATACCTATTTAGGAGAGGTGCGGGGCGATATTTCGGCGACCTATGCTCAGAAAATCTATGGGGAGTTGGCCCTGTTACCGGAGGTGGCGAAGCAGATTGTGGGCGATCGCACCCTCATTCATGAAATTGAAACCATGAGCCATGAACTCGTCGGCGGCAATTTCGATTTTGTCTATACCGGCTATCTGGACGGCGTGCCCGAAGAACAAGCCCACAAAGCCGCTGAAATGATTCAAGAAATGTTCGCCGGCTGGCATTTCTTCCAATTCCAGCACGGCAAATATGCCCACATGAAACGCCGCACCCGCTACACCTTGGGGTCGATTCTCGGCCACAATGCGCCACCGCCGTCCTGGCCGTTTTTCAATGCGCGGGCGATTAAATCCGCCGCCGAAATTGGCCCCCGTGTGGCGACCTCCTTTTTCATTGCCCATGAGCGCGATCGCGATCGCCTCGCCGCCATCCCTGACTACGCCCCGGATTATATTTTCACCTACCCCGCCGATAGCATCGTCCTCTATCCCTTTCAGGTGATCATCGTCAGTCATCTCATTTCCTATTTCTGGGGGCTGAAAAAGAAAGAATTGGCGCAGATGATCGAAGGGTGGAATCAGCCTTTTGTGGATGCCCTCTTGCAGGTTGACCCCCAAGCGATGGAGATTGACGATGCGGTGCGATCGCCCGTCACCCACCACGCCCAAACCGTTTTGCAAGAATTCAACCACACCTGCCACACCACCCACTATTTCGACCGCATGGAAGGGCAACGCCGGGAAGGCATTCTCACCACCCTAAGCCTGCTCGCCGGCGACCAAACCCCCGACGATCGCCCCCACGAAATCGGCGGCTTTCTCGGCAGTGAACAGGGCGCGATCGCGATCCAAACCCACCGCCGCCCCGCCGCGCCCCTCGACCACAAAACCTATCTGATCGTCCTCAAAGACCTCGCCCTCGAACTCAGCAACGGCGAACAGTCCAAACAACTCACCGACCATTTCCTCGTCGATGAAAGCGGCGCAACCCGTCCCTCTCAGGTCAAAATTTCCCGGCCCCACGGCAGCGATCGCACCCTGTACGAAAGCGACTATCTCGCCGAATACGAAGGCCTCGGCACCTTTTACGATGTGGAACCCGTCCACCCCCCCAAAATCGCCAAAGCCAAAAAAGGCTGGCTCTAACCTATTCATCAAATCAGCGGATACGCTCCGAGCCGTAGTGCGGGCATCTTGCCCGCTACGGCCTAGAGTCAAGCATTCTAGCGATGTATAGCCCCATTTACTGATTATCCCTGCTCAATACGAGCAGAGATAGTCAATGTTCCTACGGGTTCAAACTTGTGCAATGTGGGGTTGACAGGCTGTTATGAGGCGTTTTCATCCTCTTCTGAAACCTTTTCTTCCTCTGCGGGTTCAAAATTGGGGTCGATCACATCATCGGGGAAAATGCGGTTCCAATCTTCGACAAAACTGCCGCCCCGTTCGGAATTAATTCGCAGCCAGCTTTGGTCTTCCACCATTTCGTAGGAGAGGGGTTGCGAGGTGGTTAAGCCCAGATGGCCGCTTGCTCGCAAGACTTCGGGCGGTTTTTCCTGCATTAATTCTTGGATTGCTTCAATGCGACGCGGCACGGCCGGATGGGTATCGCTATCCCGCAGCGTTCCCGGTAAGCGTGACAACATTTCCAAACCCCGCAGACATCCCGACGCATCAAACCCCGCCGTCACCGAATATTCATAGCCGATGCGATCGGCTTCCGCTTCATGGGTGCGAGCGAGATTAGAAATGCGTTCTTGATATTCGCGGGATTGGGAGTTACGAAATTCCTCTTGCCAGTCAACGCTGCGGGAGGTGCGGATCGCGATGTGCTGCTCGGTATGGTGCGCCATTTCGTGACCCACGACGCAGGCCAATGCCGATACATCCCCCGCCATTTGATCCAATAACCCGTAGTGAACGATCACCAAATTCACTTCCGTGGCATAGGCATTAATCAGGGAATCATCGGCCACCACGACGCGCCACGGGTGATTATCTAGATCATTGGCCCGTGCAATCCGTTCCACAATGCGATAGAGCATATAGAGGTTGTGGGGCAATTCTTCGCGGGCTTTGTCGTAGTAGGATTCAGTTTCGGCATCGGTCGCTAGGTCGCCTGGGGTTGTGGATCGGGGGGTGACTTCTGCGATGGCGGTAGGCGCGATCGCCCACGGTAACGCGCAAGCAATGAGGGTGGTGAGCAGCGTGGCAGGGGTTTTAAACAGGTTCAACATCGCGCTTAAGCAGAATAACGACAACGGTGGGGATCAAAACTGAGGGCGATCGCACCATGGATTGCAGGGGGCTAATCGGGTCAATATGACTTCTATAAAGGTAAGGCTACAAAATTTTCCGGAACTGTTCCGTAAAATCCAAGCTGAGGATCATGGCAGACTGGATGATCGAAAAAATAATGGAAAAAATGCGTTAACGCTCAAAATATCGATTTCTATTGCCATCCATTATATCGAGGACAATCGAGCATCGTCGTTGAGGTCAGCAGTTTTTTGACTGTCACGGTGTGAACTCCTCGCAGGGGCAAGGATAAACTTCAGACTCTCTCGGTCTTCAAGCCCCGCCGAATTTCGACCACTGCCCGCGTAAAATAATGGCATTACCCTGGTTCAATCCTGCATGAGCACCCTGTTAGCCCACCGTTATGAACTCATTGAACCCCTGAGCCAGGGCGGGTTTGGACAAACCTATTTAGCCCGCGATCGCCACCTGCCTGGTACGCCGATCTGCGTCGTTAAACAACTGCTCTTACCCTCTCAAGGCCCAGAGCATCAACGCGATGCCCTCCGTCTTTTTGACCAAGAAGCCAAAACTCTCTATCAACTGGGCAATCATCCCCAAATTCCCCGCCTGCTGGCCCATTTTGAGAGCGAAGGCCAAGCCTATCTAGTGCAGGACTACATTGAGGGCCACACCCTAGATGCGGAATTGGGGAAACCTTGGGCAGAGCCAGCGGTGCGAATGCTGTTGCGGGATAGTTTGACGGTGTTGGCCTTTGTCCATCAACAGGGGGTGATTCATCGGGATGTGAAGCCGAGTAATTGGATGCGGCGACAGGAGGATGGGGGGCTGATGTTGATCGATTTTGGGGCGGTGAAGACGATCGCACCCCAATCCGCCCCGACGATCGCCATCGGCACGCCGGGCTATATGCCCCTCGAACAGTTGTCCGGCTATCCCCAACCCGCGAGCGATCTCTATGCCTTGGGGGTTATTGCTCTCTATGCCTTGACGGGTCAACGTCCGGAACAGTGGCCCACCTCTGATCCGTTAGATCGGCTGCGATCGCTCTCCCTCAGTTCCGATCTCACCACCCTCCTGACCCGCTGCCTGCATCGAAATTGGCGCG
Source organism: Spirulina major PCC 6313 (assembly GCF_001890765.1). NCBI lineage: Bacteria > Bacillati > Cyanobacteriota > Cyanophyceae > Spirulinales > Spirulinaceae > Spirulina > Spirulina major. The sequence continues at coordinate 64,110 of NZ_KV878783.1, forward strand.
ATCGCTACCCCGATGCCGCCGCTGCCCTCGCCACCTTCACCCCCCACGCCGCCGCTGCCAATCTCCCCACCCAACCCGCCCCGGCCTTGGCTCCCACCACCCTCACCCCCAAAGCCCCCACCCCCGTTAAGTCCAGCGATCGCCACCGTCAAATTCTTCTCAACAAAGTGCGGAATGCTTGGGTGAAGGGGGTGTTAGAGCGATCGCTCCATGGGCGGGTGATGCTGGAATTGGGATTAAGCGATCGCAGTGATGTCCTTGAACGGCCTTGGGGCGTGGTATGGCAAGATGGCAAGGCGGAACAGCCGTTAACAGCGGGGGAAACGGTGGGGCGGCGATTTCAGCAGTTGGGGGCGGGGCGATCGCTCCTGATCTTAGGCGAACCGGGATCGGGGAAAACCACCACATTGCTAGAACTAGCGCGGGATCTGATTCACCAGGCGGAACAGGATGCCCAGGCCCTAATTCCCGTGGTGTTCAATTTGTCATCCTGGCGCGGCCAGGGCAAACGGGAGGCGCAACCCTTGGCGGCGTGGATTGTGCAGGAATTGCAGCAGCAGTATCAGGTTGCACCCTTGATCGGTCAAGATTGGGTTACGGGTCAGCACTTGTTACTGTTGCTCGATGGGTTGGATGAGGTGCGATCGCAGTGGCGATCGCCCTGCGTCGAGGCGATCAATCAATTCCTCACGGACTACGGCCAAACGGAGGTGGTAATCTGTAGTCGGATCGCAGACTATCTCGCCCTCACTTCCCGGCTCCGTCTCCAAGCCGCCGTCCGTATCCAACCCCTCAACCTCGACCAAATCCAGCAGTATCTCAGTTCCCACGGGTCTGGCCTCACCGCGATCCGCACTGCCCTCGCCCATGATGTGGCACTGCAAGAGTTGGCGCGATCGCCCCTGATGCTCAGCATCATCACCCTCGCCTATCGCGATCTGCCCACCGAACCACTCACCTACACCGATGCCCAAAGCCTCCGCACCCACCTGTTCAACACCTACATTGATCGGATGCTCCAGCGCGATCGCGATCGCACCTATTCCCCCCACCGCCTCCGCCGCAGTCTCCGCCGCCTCGCCCAACAACTGCAACGGGACTCTCAAACCATTTTCTTGATCGAACAAATGCAGCCCACCTGGTGCGACACGCCCCGCCGCCGCCGTTGCTACGCCTTGGGGGTGGGGTTCATCGGTAGCCTGATCGCGGGCATCGTCGCCGGGATTAACCTCGGCATTTTGATTAACCCCATCGCGGGCATTAAAGCCGGTTTAATTCTGGGCATCGGCGGCGGCCTAGTGCTAGGTATTACCTTCGGGGCGCAATTTCCCCCCATCGAACCCGTGGAAATGATTCGCTGGTCTGGGCGCAAAGCCCGCGCCAACCTCTGGCCCGGTCTGCGGATTGGGGGTCTTGTGATGGTGATTTCCATCCTGGCCTATGTGCTTTTTGGCTGGACGCTGGGCTGGACTCGTACGATCGCAGAAATCCTCCTCTATGGCTTCTGTGGCTTTGGCACGGGGATTATTTTCATCCTCCTCCAGGGCCTCACCGGGGGCAGCATTCCCACCAGCGTCACCCCTAATCAGGGCATTCAGCGATCGCTCCGCTACACCGCCTTTTTTGCCCTGATCGGCGTTGTCACCCTCACGATTCTCGCCGGGATGATCGGCCTGCCCCTCACCGTTGGGATGTTGATCGGATTCATTTTCGGCTGCGCCTCTCCCCCTGGCGTGGCCTGCATTCAACATTTCACCCTCCGCGTCATTCTCTATTTCGACGGCTCCCTCCCCTGGAACCTCGCCCATTTCCTCAACACCGCCACCCGTTTGATTCTGATGCAAAACGTCGGCGGCGGGTATATTTTCATTCACCGCCTCTTGCTCGAACATTTCGCCACCCTCCCAGATTAAGATCCGTGGATCAACTGTGAACCGCTCCGCTCCTGTCCGGTAGAATTTTTGGGTAATTCTGTGATGGGAGAGTGATCCGTATGCCTCGAATATTTGGGCTTTTGAAATGGGGATTGGTGGGAACTGTGGGCATTGTGGGGGGCCTGTGGGTGATTAATTTGCCCGTTCCTCCCCTGCGGCAAGCGATCGCCAAAACGGCCCCCATCTTGTTAACTCCCAGCTATTTCAATATGGATCGCAACTATCGAGCCGCGATCGCCAACGTCGAACAGTCCGATCAACTGATCAACCAAGCCACCAGCAGCGCCGATATTGAACTCGGAGCCGAAAAAGTCCAAGCCGCTCAAAAAAACTTAGATCAACTCCCGGTGTGGTTTTTGGGGTATCAACCCGTGCGCTATTGCCAATGGTTTAGCTGTGGTTGGCGGTTCACCGTGGATGAATTTCAACAGGCGCGGCAACGGGTAGGCCGAATGGATGCCCAGGTGTTTCAAGAACGCAACGCTTTCACCCAACTCCAACAGGCCGAAGCAAGCTTAAACGCAGCTAAAGCGCAACATCAACAGGCCACCGATGACACCCAACGCCAAGCTGCGATCGCAGCTTGGCAAAGCGCGATCGATCAACTCACCCAACTGCCCCCCACCACCCTCGCCGGACGCACCGCCCAAACCCAACTCACCGCCGCCCAACGAGATTTCCAAGCTGTCACCGGCCTCCAAGCCAGTGCCCAACAGACCAACACCCTGATCAGTGCGGCCAAAGCCTTTGGCAAACAAGCCGCCGAAGCCTCCCAAAATCCGCCCCACACCGTCACGGAATGGGACGCGGTGGCGAGCTTGTGGCGGAGTGCGATCGCGCAACTCCAGCGCGTCCAACCCGATGATGCAGGCTACACCGAAGCCCAAACCCTCAGCGCCCAATACCAAAGCAACCTCGGCCAAATCAACACCCGCAAACAAGCCGAACAAGCCGCCGTCCAAGCCCTCGAACGAGCGAACCGACAAATCACATCACTCCTCGCCTCCACCCCCAACGACGCGGCCCAAGTCAATCGACCCCAAACTGCTGCCCAAATTCAAAGCATCATCAACGAACTCGAAACCATCCAAACCGGAACCACCGTCCACCCCCAAGCCCAAGACCTCCTCAAATTTGCCAAAGCCAAACTCAACGAATTGCAGTGATCAACACATCCAGCCCAGCGATCAAAAAAAGGAAACGTTAATGGCGCTTCCTTCTGATGATTTGGTGAATGGGTCTCGCTCGTGAATTCGACGAGGATGTCTGAAACGTCAGAAATGATGCAATCAGCGCACCCTCAGCCCTCTAACTTAATCGTTTCAGACATCCTCTAAGCGTCGGAAGTGGGGGTCATGCGCAGCACCGAGGAGAGGTAGGCGACTAACAGACCGATGCTGAAGCCCATCACATTCCGGAAGATAGGGAGCCAATCGGAGGTGCGCGTTACCACTGGGCCAATGCCGAAGGCGATAAACAGAATGCCCCACAGCGGCGAAAAGATCAGCGCCCATTGCCAAGCAATGACCTGGCCTTCTTTGCGGGGCACAGCCGCTAAACCACAGATCACGCCGCCGAGAATTGAGGTGATCAGGGTGAGAATCCATTGTTCTTGGGGGAGGCCGGGAACCACATCACAGCCGCCGTCCTTGAGGCATTGGGTGACGGCACCGATCGCATGGACGATGGAATTATTCGCGCCGTTGTCCCGCACGTAGTAGAGGTTGCCGAAGCGGGTTTGCAGTTCAATCCAAAAGGTGCGGGGCAAGAATTCATAGACATCATCGCCAACACTGAAGGCGAGGAGGTTGCCCCCCCGTGAATCGGCGACGAGCAGGATGCTGTGGTCGTCTAACCCCCAGAAGGGAATGACGGCCCGGCCGGGGCTTTGGTCGTACTGGGTGAGGACGCGCACCTTCCAGCCGGTTTCGTTTTCAAAGGTTTCGAGGTCTTTGATCAGGCTGTCTTCCTGGAGGCTGGGGAGGAAGTTGGCGAGGTCAACGATGGGGGTTTCGGTGCTGGGGAGGAGTTCGGGGTTGTCGAAGGCTTGGGCGGGGGCTGCCATGAACCAGGTAGAGATGGCGAGGAGGCCGGCAAAAAGGGGAATTAAAATTCGTTGGGTTAAGCGATGTGCCATAGCGATCGGGAGGTTAGATTGCGACAGTGGACAAGACTATGATGATGAATGCGGTGTCTTAACTTTACAATTGTTAACCGTATTTTAAGAATAAATATGAAGATTAGCCAATTTTTAGGCGAGATTGGGGCGCGATCGCACCCGTACCTACCCCAAATCAGGGGCGATCGCACCCCGTCAAAATCGAGGGGAACGAACATCCTATGATAAAGGGATAAGATCAACACCCCCGCCTCAGCCAAGCGCCGAAAATCCATGCAATTCATTGACTACGCCGAAATTGAAATTAAAGCCGGAGACGGAGGGGATGGGATCGTTGCCTTTCGTCGTGAAAAGTACGTACCTGCGGGCGGCCCGGCGGGCGGGAATGGGGGGCGGGGCGGCTCCGTCTATCTCGAAGCAGCGGTTAATTTACAAACCCTGCTGGATTTTAAATATCTGCGCCTCTTCAAAGCCGACAGTGGCAAGCGGGGCGGCCCCAACAAACGCACCGGAGCCTCTGGGGATGACCTGATCATCCAAGTGCCCTGCGGCACGATGATCTACACCATTGACCCCGAAACGGAGGAAACCACGCTGATCGGGGATTTGGTGGAGGATGGGCAACGGCTCCGGGTGGCGGCTGGGGGCAAGGGCGGCCTGGGTAACCATTGTTTTCTCACCAACAGCAATCGCGCCCCTGAACTCGCCCTGCCGGGCCGCGAAGGGGAACAATGCCGCCTGCGGTTGGAATTGAAATTATTGGCCGAAGTGGGCTTAATCGGTCTCCCCAATGCCGGGAAATCCACCCTGATCGCCTCCCTCTCTTCCGCTCGTCCGAAAATCGCGGATTATCCCTTCACCACCTTGGTGCCGAATTTGGGGGTGGTGCGGCGGCCGACGGGGGATGGCACGGTGTTTGCGGATATTCCGGGGTTAATTGCGGGGGCCCATGCGGGGGTTGGGTTGGGTCATGATTTTCTGCGCCATATTGAGCGGACGCGGGTGTTGGTGCATTTGGTGGATGTGACGGCTCCTGATCCGGTGGCGGACTATCACACGATTCAGGATGAACTGACGGCCTATGGCCGGGGCTTGGGCGATCGCCCCCAACTCCTCGCCTTGAACAAAATTGACGCGATGGATGCAGAGATGAGCGATTTTATCCGCGCTGAATTTGCGAAAGTGACCACCGCCCCGATTTTTAACATTTCCGCTGTGTCTCAAGCGGGCCTCGATCCGCTGCTCCATACCCTCTGGGAGATTCTCGATCAGGCCGCTGCTGAGGCCGCCGAAGCTCGATTAGCCGCAGCACGGGAACAAGCACGACTCAATGCGAGTGCGATCGCCCCTGCGGAACCCCAGGTTTAAAGTTCGCTACCCTAGCAACAGAACGGGTAAAACCCTCAAACACTCTAGGAGAATTCTCTATGCGCATGCTCCACACCATGCTCCGCGTCGGCAATCTTGACGAATCCCTCGCCTTCTACTGCGATGTTTTAGGCATGAAGCTCCTTCGCAAAAAAGACTATCCCGGCGGTGAATTTACCCTCGCCTTTGTGGGCTATGGGGACGAATCCGACAACACCGTGATTGAACTTACCTATAACTGGGGCACAGACCACTACGACATCGGCGGCGGCTATGGTCACATTGCCCTAGGGGTGGAAGACATTTACAGCAACTGCGAGCAAATCAAAGCCCGTGGGGGTAAAGTCGTCCGCGAACCGGGCCCGATGAAACACGGCACGACGGTGATCGCCTTTGTGGAAGATCCCACCGGCTACAAAATTGAATTGATCCAACTCAAGGCCGCTCCCCAAGGGGACACCGCCGCCACCGCAGGAACCGCTCGTTAAAACGATCGCGCCTGTGACATACTCCAGACAGCGATACAAGTATACGCTTCTGGCTTCTCCCACCTACTGCATCTCTCAACCGTCTCTTCATCCTTCCTTTATAAAGAGCTTGGCCATCTGCCAAGCTCTTGGTGATCAACGCTGTCTAGAGTTTGGCGGCGCGATCGCTCACGGGCCAAAACAACGGTAATAGGGGTGAGTGGCGATCGCTAATAATTCGCGATCGCCCCGACTATCGCCATAGGCATAGATTTCATACCCCCCCAACTCCCCCACCAGTTCCCGCAGCCGCCGCACCTTTTCGGGCCCATAACAATTCGCCCCGTCAATCTCCCCCGTCAACCGCCCCGCCACCGTCACTAAGCGCGTCCCCAACACCCCATCCACCCCTAAGCGTTCAGCCAAAGGCCGCAAATACAGTTCCGGTGAAGCACTGACGATCAGCGTTCGGTGTCCCTGGGCTTGATGCCAGCGGAGCCGCTCGACGGCTGCGGGGCGCAGCATCCCCCATAGGTATCGATCCGTAAACCGTTCCCCCCATGCCGTCACCGTAGACCGTTCCCATTGCCCCAAATATTCCCGACAAAACGCCTGCTTCAGCCGTTGGTTGTCAATCTGCTTGAGGGCGTAGCGAGCGATCGCCGGCATCAACCTCACCAGCCCCCCCACAAAGCGTGGCCACCCCCGCACAACGCAAAAAAATAGCAGAAGTGATTCCCGTTTCGTTAAGGTGTGATCCAGATCAAAAACAGCTAAAATCATGTATTTTTATGCGTTTCAAGGTCTCTCAGTATAATCACGTATTTTATTAAGAATAAAAGAATATAAGTCACGTAGAAACACTTATTTTTTATTTCAAAAAGAATAAGTCAAAGCCAGACCTGACAAGACTTTCACGATCTTCGGATTCATGCTAAACTAAGGTCAAGACAGCACAGTCTACTCTAAAATCATTGCATTTCACAGCCTCAGGATTTACAGCAGCTTTAAACTCCCCCCAGCAAAAAACAAGTTTATGTAAAACCCCATTTTTAATCTTCCCACCCCCTGATTTTTCTCCTAGACTGTTAACAGATGTATTAAGTGAGTCCCAAAAGTCCTATGAAATCCTTCACCCTGAAAACCCTCAGCTTGACCCTTGCCGCTGCTACCGCTTTATTCTCCGCTGGCGCAGCTAATGCCCAAGCCATGAACCTACGCGACAGCAACGAAGACCTCTTCAATCTCTTCAACAGCATGGTCAACTCCGAGCGCTTAGAAATCAAAGACAGCGCCGCGAAATTAATTGACCTTGATCCCGAAACCCTGCGCTGGCTCGATGGCGCTCAACCCCTCGAAGTCTACTTCATCAACGAAGGCGCAAGCTTGCGCAACATCCTGTCTTACTCCGTCAACAGTGGCGAAAAACAAACCATTTTCAGTGATGTCTCTTCGTCTGAAAGTATCATCGCCGAAGCAGACGGTGCTTTGCGCTTGGGTGATGGTGTCAGCCTCGGTACCTTTACCGGTGACACCCAACTCGACTTCTACCTGAAGCAGTACAACGCGAAAACGGGTAACTCCCGCTACACCTTCGGCACGAAAGCGGGCGAAAACCCCGATGGTCTCCAGCACTTCATCGCCCGTTCCTACTACGATGAAGCCACTGCTGAATATTGGACGCTGATCGGCGTTGAAGATTTGTTCGGTACGAAAGAATCCGGCAAATCTGACCGTGACTTTAATGATGCTGTCTTCGCTGTCCGTGGTTTGACCGGCGATCCTGTGCCCGGAACGACTCCGGTTCCCGAACCTGCTACCTTGTTAGGTCTCTTGGGTGTTGCTGCCCTGGGTGCGCTCAAAGTCCGCCGCGACGAAGCCTAGAACGGTTCGTTTGGGATGATTGGGACTGCATCTTCAAGTTAGGAGCCTAACCGAAGGAGTTGACGAAGCTGTTCTTCATTGAGGGTTTGGATACCGAGTTCCTGCGCCTTCGCCAGTTTAGAACCGGCTTTCTCTCCCGCCACTAGGTACCTTGTTTTTGAACTAACTGAACTCACGACTTTGCCGCCGGCCTGTTTAATCAGGTCGGCGGCTTCTTGGCGGCTGAGGGTGGGGAGAGTGCCGGTAATCACAAAGGATTGCCCTGCGATCGCATCATTCACGCTCTCTTCCGCCGCCACGGGTTCCGGCTGACGCTCAAAACACAGCCCCGCCCTTTGCAGGTCAGCGATTAGGGCTTGATTGGCGGGGTCTTGAAACCAGTGCGCCACTGATTCGGCAATTTCAATACCAATGCCATAGACCGCCTCAAGATCGCTCACCCGTGCCTGGGCTAGTTGTGCCACGGTGGGGAAGGTTTGGGTGAGGACTTCGGCGTTGACTTTACCCACATGACGAATCCCTAAACCGTAAAGGACACGGGCGAAGGGTTGGGCTTTGGAGGCGGCGATCGCATTCACTAAATTTTGCGCCGATTTTTTCCCCATCCGCTCCAGGGTGAGGAGTTGATCGGGGGTGAGATTGTAAAGATCTGCGAGCGATCGCACCAACTCCACCGCCACCAACTGCGCCACCCACTTTTCCCCCAAACCCTGAATATCCAAGGCATCCCGGCTGGCCCAATGCTCCACCGCTCCCCGCACGATCGCCGGACAAGCCCGATTCACACAGCGCGTCACCGCCTCATCCGTCGGACGCACCAGGGGCGTGGCGCATTCGGGGCAGGCCGTGGGCATTTGAAACCGAGCCGTTTGGGGAGGGCGAAGCTCTGTTAAAACCCGCACCACTTCCGGGATAATCTCCCCAGCCTTGCGAATAATCACCGTATCCCCGACGCGAATATCTAACTCTGCAACGCGATCGGCATTGTGCAGCGTTGCCCGCTGTACCGTCGTGCCCGCCACCTGTACCGGCTCCATAATCGCCATCGGGGTTACGGCTCCGGTGCGTCCCACATTCACCGCGATCGCACTCACACGGGTGGCCACTTCTTCGGCGGGATATTTGAGCGCGATCGCCCAGCGGGGGAATTTTTGGGTAAAGCCCAACTGGGTTTGTAATGGCACGGGGTTCAACTTCACCACCACCCCATCGGTCATGTAGGGCAGTTCCCGCCGCGCCGTCTCCCACTGCTCAAAATAGGCCCACACCGCCGCTAAATCCTCACATTGTTGCCGATTCGGATTCACCCGTAACCCAAGGGATTGCAATAGTTCGAGGGCCTCCCATTGGGTTTGGGGATGGCGATCGGGGTCGGAGGGAATGTGGAGGGTATAGGCGAAAAAGTCGAGGCGACGCTGATCCACCACTTGGGGGTCAAGTTGGCGCAGGGTTCCGGCGGCGGCGTTGCGGGGGTTGGCGAAGAGGGCATCCCCAGCGGCGGCGCGTTCGGTGTTGATCCGCTCAAATTCCCCTAGGGGTAAGAAGGCTTCGCCCCGAATTTCGACGCGGGCGGGGGGGTGGGGTGATTGAGCTTGAGGGGAATGGAGCGGATCGTGCGGATATTTGGGGTAATGTCTTCACCGGTAACGCCATCGCCACGGGTCACGCCACGAGTCAAGACCCCATCTTCGTAGGTGAGGGCGATCGCAGACCCATCAATTTTCAATTCACACACATAATCAAACGCCGGAACCGTGGCGGCGTGGCGTTGCCAGCGGTCTTGCCAGTGCTGCAATTCGCCTAAATCAAAGGCATTTTCGAGGCTGTAGAGGGGAATATTGTGGCGGATGGAGGGAAAATTTTGGGTGGGGCGATCGCCCACTCGTTGCGTCGGACTATCGGGGGTGATCAGGTCTGGGTGTTGCTGTTCGAGGTCTTGCAGTTCCCGATAAAGGGAGTCATAGACCGAATCCGGCAGGATCGGATCATCGAGGACATAGTAGGCATAACCGGCCCGTTGCAGTTCTTGACGCAGTTGGGTCGCACGTTGGGCAGAATCAGCAGGAACAGCCATAGCGAGAAATGACGAACAGTAACGTTCTTCTATGCTACGGGTTGATCGTCCCGGATGCATTGTCCAGCCTTCCCGGTTCGGTGTCGCCCGTTGCTGAACATCAAACCCCTCACACCGGAATCCGGTTAACGGCGTAACTGGAGGGGAGTTCCAGATTGTAACGTGCCACGCACTTGACCGATCGCCACCAGACCTTGCCGATCGCGCACCTCCACCCATGCCGCGCGATCGCTGGATTGGAAAACTTGTCCCGGCGTGATCTCACTGGGATGAATCCCCACAATCAACAGAGCGGCGCGATCGCCTTCAACCGTGACCGCGATCGCTGCCGCCGTGGGGTTGGGTTCGTCAATAAAATACATCGGCTCTGCCTCATAGCCGCTGCCCTGTTCCGCTTCCCAGAGCGAACGTTGTCGATAGAAGCGAGGCATACTCCTGTTGATATGGGCGATCGCATCATAGGGCGTTGTCTCGGTTTGCCAGAGATGTTGCGTCAGACGATAGGTAAACGCCCCCGCACTAAAACCCGGAAATTGTTCATCAATCGCCAATTGCAGCCGTTGGGCTCCGGCCAAAACCACACCATTCGCCACCCCCGCACGATACCGCTCGACAAACTGATCATGGGTCCAATCGAGCCGCGCTAACCAGTCTTCTTGATAGGCTTTTTCTGCGTCAGCAATGGTGATTTTTTCATTAACATCGCGCGATCGCACCCGCAAATCACGAGTCGCCCCCCCAGCATGACAACTATCTAAAACCGCTGTGAAATTCTCCGTTTTGAGCGCCGACATTAACAGGAATAACGTATGTCCCATAATGTCATTAACGCTTCCCCCTTCATCCGGATATCGACTCGGCAACGTCGAATCCACCGGAACAAATGTACCGTTCATGCCTCGATGTCTGCGATCGACAAAAATCGGATGCGGATCGCGCACTAATGACCCATGCCCCGAATAGTGGAACATTGCCACATCCCCCGGTTTAGCCTGTTTAATTAAATGCTCTTCAAAGGCATCAAGAATACTTTGCCGCGTCGCATCGGCATCCAGCAACATCACCACATCATCCGGATGAAAGCCGAACCGATGCACTAATAACCGCTGCTGCAAAATCGCATCATTAACGCACCCTTTGAGGGGAGCTTCTGCATAGTCATTGATGCCCACAATCAGGGCGAGTTTACGCCGGGTGGGTTGAGCGAGCACCGTTTGCTGGTGGCTGAACACCTGATGCAGTCCGGCGGTGGCGAGGGCGGCTCCGGTGGCTTGCAGAAAGTGGCGACGTGACAAATTAACCATAGGGGTTTAGCCGAAATCTGAAATTACACCTTTGAGTTTAGCGAGGGAGCCGAGCGATCGCCGTAACCGTCCCAAAAACTCGTTGGTTGAGCGAAGTCGAAACCAAAACCCAACAACAATGCCCCCTTTGACTCCGCTCAGGGGACAGTTACGCGATCGCCCCCCGTCAAAACTCCCCCTGCATCGTAAACGCCGCCCAATAATAGGGGGCGCGATAATCGCCCCCACTGAGCCAAAATTCTAACTGGGCTTCCCGCAATGCCGTATGCGGATCACGTCCGTCTTGCCACATGGCTTGATAATATTTGGTCATTAGATCGGCAGTTCCCACATCGCTCACACTCCACAAACTCACCAAAACCCGCTTCGCTCCCGCATACATAAACCCGCTGGTCATCCCCACAATTCCTTCCCCCGCCACATCATTCCCCGTCCCCGTTTCACAGGCACTCAAGACCACCAATTCCGCATTTAATTTCAGGTTATAAATATCCTGTAAATGGAGAGCTGAATTCTCGAAAAATTCACCGTTTTCTTGATAACTGGAGAGGGCTAAATTGGAGAGTCGCGCATTGTCTTGAATACAGCCGTGGGTGGCGAGATGCAAAATATTATATTGGTTTAAATCAGAGCTGGTGGCGGTGGCGTGGTTGGCATCGAATCCGGTGGCGAGCAAGGTTTCTCCATTGGGAACTAAGTTAAGAATATTTTTCGCTTCGATCGCGGTATTCTCCAACCGTTGAAACCCTAAACATCCGGCACGGGTGGCAATTTCGAGGGGAATTAATTCGGATAGGTCTTGATTGCCGAGGTCTTCGGGGTTGACGTTATCGGCGAAGCGATCGTCGTTAGCTTCAAAAACAGGGTCGGCGATGAGAGCGATCGTTTTGGGGGCGGGGGCGCGATCGGCCCAGGTTTGGCGTTGGATGGCGAGGGTGGTGGCGGAGGGCAGATTGATAATTTCGTGTTGCGCGATCAGGGGGACGGTGGGCAGGGTGTCGCCAGGAACTTCGGGGGGCGAAACAGGCAAGGGTAGGGCGGCAAAAGGCAGGCGTTGCAGTTTACCGTTACTGACAATGAGGAGGCGTTTATCGGGGTTTTTTTCGGGAATAGTCCCCAGTAACATTTGACTAAGTGCATCCCCTTGGGATAGGTCAGTAAACGTTGGATCACGCAGTTTTTCGAGATACGCATTCACTGCCATCTCAATTGTAATTCTGTCTGGCAATTCCATGATGTGTAAATCTGTCTTACTGACAACAAATAAGAAACCACGAAATTCACCCACGACATATTCTAATAACAGGGTATTATGATCGAGAATTTGATCTTGAACTTGTTGCAGGGTTAACGGTTCAGGGAATTTTAGTTGAGCGTAAGCGGGGCTTTGGCTGCGAATTTGGCTCTCGACGGTTTGCAGGTTTTGGAGGGTTTGTTGGATTTTGGCTTTAATGGCATCAATTTCGGCTTGGCTGGCGCTGCCGCCTTTGGTGAGGGTGATGCGGCGTTGTTCGGTGGCGCTGAGTTGTTGAGTGAGTTGGCGTTCGCGATCGAGGAGTTGGGGATCTACGCCAGCACGGATGTCGAGGTTAGCTTCGGCGAGTTGTTCGACGAGAACACGAGCACGGATACCCTCACTCAATTGAAAGGCTTGGGCAGCATAGTTTTCAGGGCTGTTAGGATTCTGCTGATGCAGTGCCATCAAGATGTCAAGATACAGTAAGTAGTAACCTTGAACGGTGGCAACGTAGGCTTGGCGCAGTTCCCCTGGTGGGGTTGCAGTGCGGAGTTGTTCAAAGATGTCAAGTGCCGATTGAATGGTACGCCGGGCATCTGTGGGATTTTCCTGTTCGAGGTGAACCCAAGCCATGTTACCGAGGGTCTGGCCTTCGCCATCCAGGTCACCAACTTTGCGTTTGAGTAATAAGGCTTGGTCATAATAGGCTAAAGCCTGGTTGTAGTCCTCTAAATCACTATAACTTCGCGCAATATTATGGAGTGTTGTGGCCCTATCGCGATCATTCCCGATCTCTTGATCAATGGCTAAAACTTGCTGCAAAGACTCTAATGCTTGGCGTTTTTGCCCTAACACACTGTAAACAAGCGCCATATTATTGAGTAGGGTTGCTTCCCCGGCGCGATCGTCTACGGCTTGATATAACGGCAAAGCTTGCTCGTAGTATTCTAAGGCTTTACCCATATCCCAAAGGTCATGATAAACCGTTCCAATGTTATTCAATGTTGTGGCTTCTCCGGCGCGATCGCCCACTCTTTGTAAAAGAGGTAAAGCTTGGTTAAAGTAATTCAACGCCCCGCGATATTCCCCCCAGTTACTATAGACAAGACCAATACTATTGAGTGTAATTGCTTGCTGATTTTGTGCAGTTTGTTGATCTTGATCGGTTGTGTTTTCAGTTAGCTCTTGCCAGAGAGTTAATGATTTTTGATAGGTTTCTAATGCTTCAGCTCTTAACCCTAAATCAGCATAAACATTTCCTGAATTCAATAACACAGCGGCTTCCCCAAATGTATTATTGACCGCTTGATAGAGAGGAATCGCGGCTTCAAACTTTTCTATTGCTGCTCGTAACGAGTCCGCCGTCCCTTCTTGAACCAGCGCATATCCTTCATCAAAAAGCTGATCAGCTTCATCTCCTTCCGCACTTGGCACTGCAACTTCATTATTCGCCATTGCACCTTGCAAGGTAATCTGATATTCACCAACTTCTCCTGCCTGATAAGAATTCGCCAGTATTGAATACTCTCCATCAGCAGGCAAAGTAATCACAAGTCTCGCGTTTTCATTCTCGCCACCGTCATTATTTTGAGCAATATTATTGCTATCGGGATCAAGCAAGATTACTAAAGCATCAAACTCATCGCTGACTAAATCAATCTTGAGCGTTTCGCCTGCCTGACCCGTAAAAGTATGAACATTGAAATAAGAGCCATCCAAGTCAAAAACCCGACTCTCTTCGCTTAGTTGCCCTTCAAAAACTAAAGGTTCCCGTTGTGGCGAGTCTTGCGCCAGGAGCCATTCTTGGGGGAATTCCGGCTCAAGTTCCATACCCTGGCAGGCGGGGACACCTGTGCTACGGGATTCGTTCGCTCCACCCCCCGATTGCCAACATCCAGCCCATTCACCGAGACGCGCTTCCACTGGCGCAACTACCTGTCCCTCCCCTGCCCACAAACCCGACAGCAATAGACCCCCCACAACCCCCAAACGCCAAGACATCACGACCCACCCCAACCCCTACAAAACAATGGGCACAGTCTAACCTGAGTCATCCACAACCAACCACCCCGTTTCATAAAGTGCAACCTCGCCCACCGCTACACTAGAAAGAGACCTCTGCCCCTAGCCATGACACCTCGAACTCAAATTTTGCAAGAACTCGATAACCTACCTGATGACCTTCAGCAGCAGGTATTGCAATTCATTCAAGCTCTGCGCCAACAGCAAGTAAATTCCCCGCAGACAGGCAACGCCTGGGATACCCTCGCTACACTCACCGGGACAATCGAAGCCCCCAGCGATTGGTCAATCCAGCATGACCACTACCTCTACGACACCCCGAAACAAGCCCAATGAGTCGAGAGCGTCTCTTTTTAGATACCGCCTTCATTCAAGCCTTGCTCAATGCTCGCGACGATGCCCACCCCCAAGCAAAACAACTCTTTCCAAGGGTTCGTAATGCCGCTGAAGTTTGGCTCACTGAAGCCATTTTGGTTGAAGTGGGTAATGCGTTGAGTCGTTTCAACCGTTTTGGGGCAGTGCAATTTATTGAGCAGTGCTACCACACCCCGAATATCAGCGTTGTGACCGTTGACGCAGAACTTTTGAGGGCAGCATTGCAGCTTTACCAATCCCGTCCGGATAAAACTTGGGGACTGACCGATTGCATCTCGTTTGTTGCCATGGAACGAGAAGGATTGAGTCTAGCCCTAACAACAGATCAACACTTTGTCCAGGCAGGTTTCCGCGCCTTGATGCAGTCTGCATGAGTTCTACTCTCGAACCTGGGGCGATAAACCTGCTAAAGCCTTCCGAAACTTGGCAGTGGTGTGAGCATTCACAACGCTTCCGGGTCTAGAACCTGCGTCTGGCCTGCGCGATATTCTGCCATTGCCTCAGCCGCCAACGCCGCCAACCCATCTTGAGACCGAGCAAACGCCTGATCCCACAGCGTCTCCGCCGCAATTTCGTCCAAAATCAACGCCGCGATCATGTCTTGTTGCTCATCTGACAACGCTTTGATTTGATTCCAAGCCGTCTCCAATAATTGAGTCATGGACTAAATCTCCCAGCAGCCGTCAAAGTCTAACCTGATTGTAGTCTTTGCCATCCCTTACCCCCCCACCAACCACCTCGTTTCACAAACTGCAACCCATTACTCTATGGTTGGTCTTGCTCCTCTACATCTGGGCTATCCTCAAGCTCCAACTCCTATAGGGTGACCCCTGCGATTTTTAAAGATGGGCGCGATCGATATTCCCCAACCCTGCAAAAGCGGTACGATTTTGCGCAATAAGCGAAACCGTTCTATTATCCGACCCTCTTGACGACCCTCCTGACGACCTTGCTCAAGAGCACATTCCTCAACTTCCTGCACGATCGCTTGATAAAACGTGGACTCCTGCATCGCTCGGCTCCTCATAACCTGTTGAATCACATCTGCTTCTAAATTTTAGACCGGCAAAGACTGCCGTTGCCGCCTCTAAATTTCCCTGCATTTGGGCATCAGTCGCGATTGACACGATCCGATGCTTAATCTGCTAGAGCAAGCCCACCGCATCCGGCTGTGCTGCCTGGGACAAAATGGCAACCCAACCACCGAACCACTACGCCACCCCATAATCCGTAAACTGGCGTTTATAGGGAGGATGCAACCCCAACACAATATCCTCCCGTAATACACCCAACTGAATAAGATCCACCGCCGGGTCAATATCAGTCATATTTTCTTGCAGCCAAATTTTGCCTTGCTTAATATCAAAGTGCATCATGGGATGATAAATTCGCTGAGAACCATCCCAACCCACATCCAACCAAAGATAATGATCGCGCACGTCATCGAGTAACAATTGTGTTTCAAATTGCTCATTTTCCTGTTTGTCTTCAGTATATTGAGCCAATACAGTCTTAATGCTTTGACGATAATGAACTAGCTTATCCATTTAACTAGGCCTCCTACATTTGAATCATAAACAATTAGTTTTAACTGATATTCTTGGATTGCCAAGTTTGCGAAAGAAGTCTGAAAGAAGCGCTGGTAAGTCTCTAACGGAATGGCTAAATACAGTATTCGCTGTGGGTCAACTTCTTGAAGGACAAGACGATAACTTAAAAATTGCCCCAATGCCCCATAAAAATCAGTCACGACCGACGGATTAACAAAACTCTTAATTTCTACAGCAATTTGCTCATGCCCACGCTCCGCTGCAAGAATGCGTTCTGCGGCTAAGTCGATCTCAAACTTAACCCGCTCCCACTTGAGTCGGTACGGATCAGCCGTAATCGTCCAGCCCTCTTGTTCTAGTGCGCTCTTGACTAGATCGTGAAAAATATCCCTAGCCATCGCCAAAATTCATGACATTGCTTCCATTTTGTCACGTCTCCTTCAGACGGGGTGGGTTGCTGTTGGGTTTCGCACGGTTATTTGCTGCCTGAGCCGTGCCCATCGCACCAAACACGAAATCAACTCACGACAATTGACTTACTCCCCCGTTTAGAAAACGGGGGATTCTGGGATCAAACAGCAATAGCAGGCAACGCCTGTCTGACATCACCTAACCCAATGGCTGAAGCCCCAGCCACTTTAATATTCATCGCCGCATTCTCATCCCGGTCATTCTCTGCCGAGCAACTGGGACACCGCCAATGGCGAGTCTCTAAATCCAGATGCTCCAAAATATGACCACAACTTGAACAGGTCTTGCTCGAAGGGAACCAGCGGTCAACATAGACCACCCGCTTCCCCTTCTTCGTCGCCACCCACTCCAGGATTTGCAGAAACTCCCCGAAACGCCAAAATCACTCACCTTTACCCCCCAGAGCCGCTGCATCGCCTTGAGGTTCAAGGTTTCAAAACACAGCCCATCAAACTGATTCGTCAGTTGATGGGCTAACTTCCAAAACCAGTCCCGCCGTCGATGGGCAATATCTTCATGCTTGCGGGATAAGTTTAATCGGGCACGTTCCCGATGGGCTGAACCCTTTTGCTTACGGGACAACTCTCGACTTGCTTTGCGAACCGAGTTAAGTGACTGCTTGAAGAACAAGGGTGCATCAATATTGAACCCCTCCGAACAGGTCAGAAACGTCTTGAGTCCAAAATCAAAACCAGCAATGTTACCTGTCTCGGTTTTGACTTCAGGCTCTGATGGCGTATCGACAGTGACAATCATGAACAGTTCTCCCAAGGGAGTTCGTTTAATCGTCACGGTCTTGACCTTGCCCTCAATGGGGCGAGAGTGCCAATATTGATAGACTTTGTTCCCAATCCTGACCCGGTTGCCACCGAGGAATTTGTACCCAGCTTGCTTGAGGGTGAAGGATTTGTACTTTCGGGTCTTCTTAAAGTTTGGCAGGCGAACGCCTTTTTTGTTGTGCTTGAAGAAGAGTTGATAGGCTTTCTCAATCCGTTGGCAGATATCCTGTACGGCTTGAGAACCCACCTGCAACCACCAGGGGTTCCGTTTCCGAAGCTTGGCGATGTGTTTTTGCAGTCGGGCGCAGTTCAAGTGCTTGCCCCACATTCGGTAGTACCGTTTGTGGAGGGCAACACAATGGTTGTAGATACGCCCTGCGGCATTGATTGTCCGCTTGAGGTATCTATTCCGCTTATGCTGGTAGAGCTTGAACTTGAGCGTTTTCATGGTTGCTATGATACCTCGGTATCACGGCTGAATAAATTCAGCCCTTCGCTTATATCCCCCGTTTGGAAAACGGGGGATATAAGCTTTACATTCGTAACAGGAACCCTAGACGAATCCGGTGCGATCGCCTATCCTGCGAGCAGTTCTTGATCCCTAAGCCCATGACGCAGACGGCACAAAAACGCTATCAAACGGGCATCCGTTGGATCATCGGGTCGGGTGCGATCGCCCTGCTGAGTGTGGGCGGAGTGGCCTGGTGGCTTTGGCGGCCCACCGCCTCCACGGTAGAGGTGGAAGTGATCACCGTGGAGCGGGGGGATGTGCTCAAAACCGTGACAGCGGGCGGTTTGGTGAAGGTGGGGAATCAACAAACCCTCAACGCCCCGACGACGGCGAATAATACTGCGATCGTTGAGCGAATCGAGGTGACCATTAACAGCCCGATTCAAAATAACCAAATCTTGATGCGGTTACGGAATCCCGACGGCTTGGCTCAACTCGAACAAAAACGCCTCGAAATTACCCAAAAACGTTCAGAGGTCGCCACCCAACAGCGCGAGGTGCAACAGGCAGAGGTCAACCTCCTCAAAGCCCAACGTACCCAACGCAGTCAGGCCGATAATCGTACCGCACTGCAACAGGCTGAACTTGCCCTCTCCCGTGCCCAAGAAGACTTACGCAGCCTTGAACAGGATATCCCCGACCGAGAAGAGAAGGTACGCACCACAGCGGATCTCGTCGAACAGGGGTATCTGGCAGCGGAGGAATTACAGCAAGTGCAGCAAGAGTTACGCAATGCTCAAGCTCGCCTCGCCAATCAACGGCGGACGGTGGAAGAGGCTCGCTTAACGGTGACGAATTTGCAACTGGAGCGATCGCAAACCCTCAACGATCAACAGGATACGATTCAAAGCCAACAGATCGCCCTGGCCAACAGCCGCCAAGCGGTGGAGGTGAGTCTGCAAGCCTTGGCTGTGGCACAACTCAATCTCCAACGGGATGAAGAAAGCTTCGCCAACAGTAGCCTGATTCGGGCGACGACAGACGGGCGTGTTTTGGCGATTCATGCTCAAACGGGGGATGTGTTGCAGGCGGGCGATCGCCTCCTCACCATTGGCGACCCCCGCCGCGAAGAAGTGGAAGTTCAACTCACCACCCTCCAAGTCCCCCTGATCGCCATCGCCCAACCTGCTACTGTGGAAGCGATCGGAACCGTGTCCGGCACATTTCCGGCGCGGGTGGAACGGGTGGACAGAGTGGCGATCGCATCGAGCGAAAGTAGTTCCTTTGGGGGTGGGGATGATCCCGGTCGGGTGGCGGCGGTGATTATCCTCGAACGGCCGAGCGGCACATTAATTCCCGGCAGTCAAGTCAGCGTCACCATTGAAGTGGAAGCCGAGCGGAATGTGGTTGCTGTGCCGTCGCTGGTGGTGCAAGAGGAGGGGGATTCTGCCTATGTATGGATCATGAGTGAAGCCGGGACTGCGGAAAAACAACCGATTGAAATTGGACTCCAGGGGGACGAACGCACCGCCATTCTCGATGGCTTAGAGGCGGGCGATCGCATCATTTCCCCCTCCCCTGACCAATCCCTCACCGAGGGCAGCCCCGTGAAATCCAGAGACACCCCCCCACCGGAGGAGGCCCCATGAGTCAGTTGGGCGTGATGGATCTGATCGGCTTGGCGGTGCATGCCCTGCGGCGCAATGGATTGCGGACAGGTTTAACCGGATTGGGTATTTTCCTCGGTGTAGCCGCCACCAGTGCCACCCTGCAAGTGCAGCATATTACCAGCCAACGGATTCAACAACGGTTTGCCGAACGGGAAGCCCCCCGCGTCCAAGCGTGGGTGTGGCGGCGGGGCCAACTGGCGGATCTAGCGGCGATTCAAACGGAGTTGGCGGGGGTTGCCTCGGTGAGTGCGGCGATGGGGTTAGGGTGGTCGCAACAGGCCATCTATCAGGATCGTTCGGTTCCTGTCCAAGGGATGGCCGTCAGTGATACCTATTTCACCACCACCGGACGGCAAATGGTTCAAGGTCGCTACCTCAATGCTACGGATTTTTCAGACTATCGCTCTGTGGTGGTGATTGATCAAACCTTGGCCCAACAGATGTTTCGCGATCGCGACCCCATCGGCACAAACATTTACCTGAGCGGGATGGCGTGGCAGGTGGTGGGGGTGATGGAAACGAAAACCACTGAGCAGCGCGGCTCAGGGGAACAGGAGGGGGAATTGGTGATTCCCCTCAGCACCCAAATGGCCTTAACCGGACGGCAACAGGTGGATCACATTTTCGTGCGGCCGGATGATCTCAGGGATTTAGAACGCCTTGAAGGTCAAGTGAAAACCCTCCTCCAACAACGTCACCCGGAATACTTACAGGGGATTTGGGCCCAGTTTGATGCACCCCGCACAGCAACCAACGTGGCGGATATCCAAGCGGATCAGGAGACGTTAGCCACGGCGACGCGATCGCTGTTAGGTGTGGGGGCGATCGCATTGGCGATCGCCGGTGTCGGAATTGCCAATATTACCGTGGCCAGTACCCTCGAACGGACGCGAGAAATTGGCCTGCGGCGGGCGATTGGGGCGACTCAAGGGGATGTGCTTTGGCAGTTTGTTTTAGAGTCGGTGGTGGTGAGTGTGGTGGGGGGCGTGATTGCGATCGCCACTATCGAAGGGGTCACCCTCGGCATCACCCGCTATGAACCCTTTGGATTACCTGCCTATGAATTTAATGGCCGCAATGCCCTGTTGGCCTTAGGGGCGGCGATCGCCGTGGGGATTGGGTCGAGCGTCGCCCCCGCCCTCCGCGCCAGTCGCCTTGATCCCGTCAAAGCCCTCCGGAGTTGATCCCCCATGGCCCTGTCTCCCCGCAATCTTTTGATCATCACGCTCAACGCCCTGCGCGGCAATCCGATCCGCTCGGCGTTAACCACCGTGGGCATTTTCATGGGGGTGCTGGCCGTCAACGGTACGCTGCAAGTCCAAACCATCAGCCAAGGCCTGATCGCCCGTCAACTCAACGCCCAAATCGCCCCGCAACTCTTCACCTGGATTGATCCCGGCATTACCTCCCGCGAACAAGCCCAAGCGATCGCCCGTCTCGGCGGGGTGGAGGCGATCGCCAATGATGCCTGGGGATGGTTTGGCCCGGTGAGTCGTCAGGGGCGCGAAGTCATGACGATGACCCTGCTGGTCACGCCCAATTTTGCGGACTTTAACGGTCTCAAGGTGGTGGCCGGGCGGTTTTTTACACCCCAGGAAATGCAGGATTTTCGTCCGGTGGGGGTGCTCGATCAAGCAGCGGCGGCGCAACTCTTTCCCGATGCAGATCCGATCAATCAAACGCTGATCGCGCAGGGTGATGCCTATCGAATTGTGGGGGTGATTGAGATGAAGCCCTTTGAACAGGACGGGCAAACCTATTCAATGCTGTTAGTGCCGCTGAGTTTGGCCCATGCTCAGGCCGGTCAAGAACGGATTGGTTCGTTTAGTCTGCGGCCGACGGATTGGCGAAATCTGGAGGCTCAGCAGGCAGAATGGTTAGAACTGTTAGCGGCGCGATTTCCTGATCGTGATTTTGGGGCCTGGCACAATGCCGAAGCGATCGCCGAACAGCACGACATTCTCACCCTGATTTCGCGGGGATTGTTTGGGGTGGGGTTGGTGGCGCTGGTGATTTCGGGGGTGGGAATTGCCAATATTACCTTTGCGTCAGTGATTGAGCGCACGCCGGAGATTGGGTTACGGCGGGCGATCGGGGCCACCCAGGGGGATATTCTCTGGCAATTTTTACTCGAAGCGGTGATTTTAAGTATGATTGGCGGGATGAGCGCGATCGCGGTCGTCGATGGCACGACACGCATCGTGGCGGCAACCTTTGACCTGCCCTATACCTTTCAATTGGAGACTGCTGCGATGAGTTTGGGAATTGCGATCGCTGTGGGGGCAGGTTCAAGTTTTGTGCCTGCGCGACGGGCGAGTAGAATTGAGCCGATGTCTGCATTACGGAGTGAGTGATGTCCCGTCTTCCTTTACCCAGTTGGCTTCACCACACCCGGCTGTTGATGGTGGCAACGATTAGCACGATCGTGCCCTTAACCGTCATCGCCCAAGGCTCGCCACCATCGCCATCCCCTGAGTCAGACCGCGATCGCGCCTCCGCCCTAACCTCCGACCCTCTCACCCTGTCCGATTCACCCGAACTTGCCCGCACCGTTCCCCCCTCGTCCCCATCCACCCCGCCTCACCCTTCCCTCCTCCAGCGAATTAAAACCACCTTGGGGATTAACGCCCCAGACTCCCCCGCCCCGGCAACACCTCCCCCGAATTCAACGGCGGATCGTCCCCTGGCATCGCGGCCCGCTCAACGCGATCGCGTCTCCTCCCCTCGTTCTGATTTTGATCCCGTGGCGTTATTTCGCTCCCCCGCCCCGCCCCGCTTACCCGCCCAATCCTCCACACCAGTTAGCCCCAACGCGACCGGCGTACCCCTGACCTTGAACGAAGCGATCGCCCTAACGGTGCTCCACAATACCCAAGTCCGCAACCAGTACCTGGATCGGATTGTGGATCGCGCTCGTTTGCGCACGGCTGAGGGGGAACTGTTGCCGAAATTTACGCCGATGTTAATGAGCGGTGTGGTGGATAACGTCGGCGGCCAAGGGACACGGACAGAGGTACGGGCGGCGGTTTCGTGGTTCACACCGACGCGGGGCACGCTGAGCGTTGATTGGCGATCGCAACTCAACAGCGTTCAAGACACCGAAGACAGCCAAGGCTTTAGTGTTACCTATCGTCATCCTCTGCTCCGCTACGGGGAAAGCGCGATCGCCCATCTCGACCGTCGTCGCGCCCTGATGCGAGATGACATTAACCAACTCACCCTGCGCCAAACCCTGATCGACGAAGTGACCGACACGATTCGACAATACCGATCGCTTCTCCTCGCCCAAGAACAAGTCACCCTCACCCAAACCTCCCTCACCAACGCTGAACAACAACTCCAACGCCAACGGGCCCTCGTGGCAGCCGGACGGGAGGCGCGATCGAGTCTCTTTCGCACCGAGCAAAATGTGGCGGATTTTCAAAGCCAACTCTTGGCGGCTCGGAATGCGGTGCAGTCGGCACAGTTGGCCCTGATGAACCAGTTGGGGATTAATCGGGATTTAGATGTAGTGGCGATCGCCGACCCCAACACCGCCCCGCCCAACCTCGATCCCCCTACCCTCGAACAGGTCAGCCTCGCCCAGCGCCCCGACTACCTCAGCGGTCAGTTGGGGCTACGCATTGCCACCCTCGACCTGCGCCAAGCCGACAACAATCGCCGCTGGAATCTGGATCTCGAAACCCAATACAACGATGCCACCGCCCAACCAGGGGACTGGTCAGCGCAAATGATTTTGACCCGACGTTTAGGCGATCGCCGCCGCGACCATGAAGCCTTTGAAGCCAGTCGGGTCGAACTCCTCAAACAGGAAAATAATCTCGCCCAACTTGAAGCCGATATCCGCATCGCTGTCCGCAACCAAATCCGCCAAGTCCAACTCCAAGCCGAGCAACTCCAACTCGCCCGCCGCGCCGTAGACCTTGCCCAACAGGAACTCGCCGCCCAAGAAGCCCTCGTTCAAGCCGGGCGCGGCGATGCCTTCCAACTCCAAGAGGCCCAACGACAACTCTTAACCGTGCGTAATAACGAGCTACAGCAACGGGTGAACTATCTCAATGCGATCGCCGAACTCGATCAAGTCCAGGGGATCACCCTCGATCGCTGGGGAATTCAACTCGATCCAGCCCAGGAGTGACCCCCTCTCTTCCCGATCAACAGGCAAGCACAACAGTTAAGCTGTCATTATCAAACATAAATTAAAATTATATTATTCAAGGGTTTTTATTTTTCGGGTTTATCAATAAACTGAGGAAGAACGCAGCGATCGCTACGTCTAGACCATCCTTGCAAGGGACATCTCCCCCTTATTTTTCCGATGAAAACCCCTCAACCGTCCTCCTTACCTTGGTATCGTTGGCTCAATAGCCATCATGTTGTCCGGTTATTAGAAACAGTTCAAGACCTGATTGTTATTGGTCTGTGCATTGGGTTATTTAGCTTTATGGTGTTGCAACTACGGGAGATGGTGCTTTCATTACTTCCCCCCCTGCAATTTCAAACGGTTACTTCTGATATTCTTTTTCTCCTCATCCTCGTCGAACTCTTTCGCCTGCTGATTATTTACTTGCAGGAACACCGTGTTTCGATTGGTGTGGCGGTCGAGGTTTCAATTGTCTCGGTGTTGCGGGAAATCATTGTGCGCGGTGTGCTCGAAACCCCCTGGTCACAGGTTTTAGTGGCCTGTCTTTTTCTGTTAGTCTTAGGCGCATTACTGATCATCCGAGTGTGGATACCGCCTACATTTGACGGCATTAACCCAGAACAATTTATCTCTCAGCGACATCGTTCACGGCATCCGTCTCAGGAGCCAGAGCATCAACCCTTAAGCTCAGACACAATGAGCCATCCCCAAAACTCAAAATCCTCGGTCTCCAATCTACTCACAGAACAGATCAATTGAGGCGATCGCACCTCGCTCATCAGTGCGGACAGAACAAGCGGATTTAGCATCTTGTATCTCAGGTTTTGCGGATCTTGACTGTCTTATCAAGATGCTGTCGCTCTTGTTTTTTGAGAATGACAGCATTTTGATTATCGAGCCAAGATTATGATTTTTGGTGCGGTAGAGTCTTGGTTTATGTCGATTTAGCCCACTTCATCTAGGGGAATTGATAACGTTTTGGCAATTTGTTCAGGGCTTAATCCGAAGGAGAGGAGGCGGGCGATCGCAGTCTTGCGATCCTGTTTTAATTGCTCCACTTCCGCCTTAGCTGTTTCAGCCTCAGCCTGTGCTTTTTCGGCTAACTGCCCTAGTTCCACATACCCTAAAAATCGCTCACCATTGGGTTTATAAATATTGAGCGTTTCAGGGGTTAATTCAAACCGAATCTTGAGTAATGGACTTTCCCAATTAAGTAGATCGGGAACTAACACCAGCGTTTGATCACAGCGTTGCCAAGCCGTCAAATCATTCCGATCCGGGTCGTAGAGGTAATATTCTCTCACCCCGTAATACTCATAAAATGCCAATTTCTTGGCCATTTCACTAAACCGATTCCCCGGCGATAATATTTCAAACACCACCTGCGGCGCGATGCCCTCTTCGTCCCATTGTCGATAGGAACCGCGATATCCCTTGGGCCGACCGATCGCCACCATCACATCCGGAGCGCGACGGGTCTGATTATCTCCTTCGACGGGATACCACAGCAAATCACCCGCAACGAAAACATCGGGATGATCCGCAAAGAGCAACTCTAGATTTTCTTTGATCGTGACAATCCAGTGAAACTGTAATGTGTTGTCTGACATGGGTTGACCATCACTATCGGGATAGACGATTTCCGAGCGTTGGAGTTCTTGAACCATGATCTGTTCTCGATCTGAACGATGAAACTATTGTACCCCTACAGATTTTGGAAATCTCGATTCAAAAGGGGCTGAAACCCGTGATCGGCATCATGCGTAGCGGGAAACTATTTTGCGAGGACGCGATCGCTCACCCCCTGCACCAAGGGCCGGAACACCTCCACCAACGCCGCCCGACTCACCGCCAAACTCGGTAACGGTCGGCTGCCGTAATCCTGCCCCACTTGCAGCGGAAACACCGGATCGGGGTCTAGGGAAACAAACGCCCCCCCCGCCGCCTGTACCAACACCCACACCGCTGCAATATCCCAAATTTTCGGAGTCGCCTCCAGACCGCCCAGGGCGACCCCCGCCGCCACCAGCACATGGTTATAACTCGCCACCCCCAGCATCCGGATTTTGCAGGGAAAGGGCTGGGTCATCACCGCTGTGCTGCGGGCACAGAGGTTGAAGAGTTGATTGGGGTTGGGGTCGGCGGGGCTGGTGTGGATTGGTTTGCCATTGAGGTAGGCTCCGGTGGGGCTGTCGAGTCCGGTATTACCTGCCCAGTAGCCGTGAAAGGTTTGGGCAACGGGGGGGAAATGCACCAAGCCAAACACCGGCCAACCGCGATAGAGCAAGCCGATGGAGATCCCCCAGAGGGGAATCCCCCGCGTGAAGTTGGTTGTGCCGTCGATGGGGTCGATGATCCAGCACCAATCCTGGGCGGGGAAGGTGTGGAGGGTTTCTTCGCTGAGGATGCCGTGATCGGGGAAACGGGCAGCGATCGCTTCTCGAATCCGTTGATCCGACCATTGATCCGCTGCCGTTACCAGGGAGCCATCGGTTTTACATTCAGCGGTTAAGATCCCCGCACGGGGTAATAAATAGGCGGCGACTTCTTGAGTAATGCTTGTGGCAAAGGCCAGCACATCATCCCAAAAGGTGGCCGGGGGATTGAGGGGAGAAGTCATAGTAATCAACACCGGGAGAGAACCATTATTTAGAATATCGGCGGGAAGCCCCGCGCTGTACCGGCAAGGTCAGCGTCGGGATGAGAGCCGCGTGACTGAGCGGAGCAAAGGAACAAACTATCCCTGCCTCTCATCAGGCAACTGATTAACCTAAAGAGGGGTTGATGTTAAAACAAGAGTATGTTGAAAGCCTTCAAGGTCAGAATTTACCCCACCGATGCGCAGTCTGTGACACTTGCCCAGCATTTTGGCTGTGCAAGATGGCTGTGGAATCACAGCCAAGCCGGAGTTGTCTAGCGCGGGTAAGGTGATTGGACTTGACTTGGGATTGACAGACTTCGCGATCGCGTCTGATGGTTCCAAGTTTCCTCATCCACGTCCTCTCAACAAGTATGAACGCAACCTAAAACGGAAGCAGCGTAAACTTGCCAGACGCAAGAAAGGCAGCCAGAACCGGCACAAAGCACGCTTAAAGGTTGCCCAGGTTCACTCTAAAATCGCCAGAGTCAGGGAAGACTTTCATCACAAACTATCCCGCAAGATAGTGAACGAAAACCAAGCCATTGTGGTAGAAGATCTAGCCGTTAAGAATAGGGTCAAGAATCACAATCTAGCCCAAGCAATCAGCGATGTTGGTTGGGGTCAGTTCTGCACCATGCTCAAATACAAGCAGAGTTTGAAGGTAAGGTGTACCTGGAGATTGGGCGATTCTTCCCCTCTTCCCACCTCTGCTCAAACAGGCTGCTACCGCTAGAAAAGATGGATCTCTCGGTGCGCTCGTTTGTCTGCCCTCACTTTCAGGAACGGCATGATCGAGACATCAATGCGGCAATCAAGATCAGACAGGCAGGCTTGCGGATTTTGGCCTCAGGAAGTGGGGCTTCTGCTCTAGGACGCGATGTCAGACCACAGGGAGGGAGGCGCAAGTCTACCCTCTCCGAGGCTGTCGCGGTTGATTAGAGAAGCCCGCGCTGTATGCAGAGCATCAGCGTCGGGTACTTCACCCTGTTGAATAACCCAAATTGCGAGTCTGGATCAGGCCGGAGATCTAGCCGTAGCAGTTCTCACCCGTCGAAGATTAAAAGCCCCGCCTCAGAGCGAAAACCCGTTAACACGGGTTCCGGAGTGGGTGTCAGCCCACTTTCGCTCTGAGCCAAGAATTTTAGTTCTGGGCGGCGCGGAGTTCGCCAACTCATCCCCACCAAGCTTGGGTTTTGCCTGAATTGTCATCCTCTGTCGTACGAGCGTCTCGCTCGCTGTCCTGGGTTGATCGAAGGGGGTTGGGAAAGAGGAGATTTTTTAATCCCGACAAATTTTGTCGGGATTGTTTGACGGTCTTTTTTTGCCTGTGCTACTATCAGGCAACCGTTGAACAGAGAACACGATCAACCCATGACCCAAACAATCCTCAAGCACAGCGAATCCGCCACCTTCACCCACCTCAAATCCAAAGAAGGCGACTACACCTACGACCTGTTGCCGATCAATATTTGTGAAAACACCTTTGCGCCCCTCGAAGTGGCCTACGACTACGACAAGATTCGCGCCACCGTCACCCGCGAAACCATTGCCGCTGGCCCAAACTCGATTTGGCGTTATCGGTCGTTCTTGCCCGTGGCGACGGATAACGTGATTGATGTGGGAACGGGGATGACTCCCTTGGTGAAGTCCACGCGCCTCGCTCGTCGTTTGGGTCTGAAAAATCTCTACATTAAAAATGATGCGGTGAATATGCCCACCTTGAGCTTCAAGGATCGGGTGGTGTCGGTGGCTCTGAGCCGGGCGCGGGAATTGGGATTCTCCACGGTGTCCTGTGCGAGTACGGGAAATTTGGCGAATTCGACGGCGGCGATCGCAGCCCACGCGGGTCTAGAATGTTGTGTCTTCATCCCCTCGGATCTCGAAGCTGGTAAAGTCCTCGGCACCTTGATCTACAACCCCACGGTGATGGCAGTCAAAGGCAACTACGACCAAGTCAACCGCCTCTGTTCTGAAGTGGCCAACACCTACGGCTGGGGCTTCGTCAACATCAACCTGCGCCCCTACTACTCCGAAGGCTCGAAAACCCTCGGTTTTGAAGTGGCTGAACAATTAGGTTGGCAACTCCCGGATCACATCGTCGCCCCGATCGCATCCGGCTCCCTTTACACCAAAATCCGCAAAGGCTTTGAAGAGTTCGTCCAATGCGGCCTCGTGGAAGACAAGCCCGTGCGCTACAGCGGCGCTCAGGCCGAAGGCTGTTCCCCCGTGGCCCAGGCCTTCAAAAATGACCGCGACTTCATCGACCCCGTCAAGCCCAACACCGTCGCGAAATCCATTGCGATTGGTAACCCCGCCGACGGCGTGTATGCGATCGAGCAAGCCAAGCAAACCAACGGCCACATTGAATCCGCCACCGATGCTGAAATCATCGACGGGATCAAACTTCTCGCTGAAACCGAAGGCATCTTCACGGAAACCGCAGGCGGCACGACGATCGCAGTCCTCAAAAAACTCGTTGAAGCCGGTAAAATCAGCCCTGACGAAACCACCGTCGTCTACATCACCGGCAACGGCTTGAAAACCCAAGAAGCCGTCCAAGGCTACATTTCCGAACCCCTCACCATCGAAGCCAAACTCGACAGCTTCGAGCGGGCTTGGGAACGTGCCCAAACCCTCGAACGCCTCGACTGGCAACAGGTTTTAGTCTAAGTCCCTTGCCCTCACCCAACCCTCTCCCACAGGGAGAGGGCTTCTGGCTCCCTTTTCCCTAGGGGAGAAGGGTTGGGGATGAGGGCTATTCTAGCCATTCTTTCTAGTTCTATTCTTTTGAGTTCAAGTCACCATGGCGATTAAAGTTTTAGTTCCCACTCCTCTGCAAAAATTCACCAATAATCAAGCGGTGATCGAAACCACGGGCAGCAATATCATCGAATTGATCGACCAACTTGAGGCGGCCTGTCCGGGGATTAAAAACCGGATTTGTGATGAAACCGGGAAGCCCCGCCGCTTTCTGAATCTGTATGTCAACAGTGAAGATATTCGCTTTTTGGACAATGAAACCACGGCCCTCAACGATGGCGACGAAGTGAGCATTGTCCCCGCTGTGGCTGGGGGTTAATCCCGGTTCTACAGGGTTTGTCACGTTTGCGAAACTGCGATCGCAGTTTCGCAGCATTCAACGGTTAATCACAAAGCCCTAGTGCGATCGCATTGGGGCTTTTTCTTGGGAAATGACACGGATAATCCTGGGGAGCGATCGCCCTGTTTGACCCCGACGAAGGGAGCGATCGCCCCGCCCGACGATGACCGATCAGCGATCGCCCTCCTACCATGGTTCAATGGGAAGAAAGCCCCCTCTTTTTGGCCCTCTATTCCCCCCAACGCCTCATGTTAGCGAAGCGAATTTTGCCCTGTTTAGATGTCAAATCTGGCCGTGTGGTCAAAGGTGTTAACTTTGTCAATTTGCAGGATGCGGGTGATCCGGTCGAACTCGCCCAGGTCTATAACGACGCAGGAGCCGATGAACTGGTATTCCTCGACATCACCGCTACCCACGAAGACCGCGACATCATCTTGGATGTGGTCTATCGCACCGCCGAGCAAGTGTTTATTCCCCTCACCGTCGGCGGCGGGATTAATTCCTTAGACAAAATCAAAGAATTATTACGAGCCGGAGCGGACAAAATTAGCATTAATTCCTCAGCGGTGCGTCATCCGGATCTAATTAAGGCAGCGAGCGATCGCTTTGGGAATCAGTGCATTGTGGTGGCGATCGATGCCAAGCGCCGCCCCGATCCGAGTAATCCCGGCTGGGATGTCTACGTGCGCGGCGGCCGCGAAAACACCGGCCTCGATGCCCTCACCTGGGCCAAAACCGTCACCGCCAACGGCGCAGGGGAAATCCTCCTCACCAGCATGGATGCTGACGGCACGCAAGCCGGGTACGACCTCGACCTCACTCGCCAAATTGCCGATGCGGTTGATGTGCCCGTGATTGCCTCCGGTGGCGCGGGGACGACCGAGCATATTTACCAAGCCTTCACCGAAGGACGAGCCGAAGCAGCCCTTCTAGCATCTCTGTTGCATTATGGTCAATTGACCGTAACGGAAATTAAAGATTATCTTCAGCAACATCAAATCCCTGTACGCCTGTAGGACTGCAACCTTTCCCGGCTTAACAACGCTCAACATTCTGTAGATTTATAGATTAGAATAAGGATGGTCGTTACAAAACGTAAGATATGTTGATTCCTATTCTAATTTTTGATGTGGCACTTGTCGCATGGTCACTCCATCTCATGCAAGAGGCTGTTCAAAAACAGGAATTTTCGTTGATGCTGGCCGGAACCTTAGTTTCCCTTTCGGCGGCGGCACTCCTCGTCGTCTATTTTCTGATGAATAACTGTTTGAGTTCCCTCAGTGGGAGTAACTATATCTCCTATTTTTAAGCTCCCCTCTGCCCAGTCCGATTTTTTTCGCGCCAACACTTGACAACGACCAGCTTAATCAGACATAGTAAATAACGCACGATTCGGGGTTATAGCTCAGTTGGTAGAGCACCTGCATGGCATGCAGGGGGTCAGCGGTTCGAATCCGCTTAGCTCCATAAATTAAAACCAAAATAAGCACAGCACCAAACCAAAAAATAGGATGCTCGTAGCTTGTACTGTCAGGGCGCAGCCGTAACCCACCGATTAAGGGGTGGGGCGGATCAGTCCGAAGACGGAGGTGTAGCCATGGAGGAAGGTGGTTTTGCCGACGGGGCCGATTTCGCCGTTGCAGAAAAAGCCACCGATGGGGATCGTGCCGAAATAGCGCTGAAACAGTTGGGAATCAAAATTGGCTTGGCCGTACAGCCCTTCACCGCGACCGAGGCAGGAAAACAGGAGAGCACCAGCGGGGGCGACTTGGGGGGAGCGGGCGAGATGTTCTTGGAGGTGGCCTTCGAGGTCGTCGGCGGAGGTTTTCGCGTCGCGGAGGTGGAATTGGATGCGCTGGCCAATGCGGACGCGATCGCCGATCGCGATCGCTCCCTGTTTCGGATCAACCCCTAACAGATTGCGAATCAGAAAATCCCCCCGCCCCAACTCCCGCTTAAACACATCCCGCACCACGCCGATAAACAGGGAATTTTGGGCCAAGGTGCGATCGCTCTCTTCGAGGCTTTCGATCAAGTCTCGCAGCAAATCCAGCGGGGCGCGAATCGTGGACGCATCTTGGGTGGACAGTTGCAGGAGAATGTTGCGATCGCCCGCTTCAACGCGATACACCTCCCCGATCGGACGGCAGCCCTGGGCCACAATCGTATCGAGGCGGATCTTGCCACTGAGGGCCACCCCCACCGTCCCTTCCCGCAGCAGCCCCAAATCCGGCGCATGGGGCGCATCAAAAAACAACCCATTGGGAACCCCCATCATCCCCGCACTCGCCAACCCCCCCAACTTCACCGCCGCCGGATAGGCAAAATCCAGCCCTTCGAGCACATCGGTAATATTGGCCTGCATTGGGTCCGCCAACAAAATAAAATCCGGTTGGGTCTGGGGGTCAACCCCGACGCATTCAACCCAGGCCTGGGGCGGACTGTCGGGATCGGGTAATTGGGCAGCGGGTAAATAAAACGGATGCACCGTCACCCCGGAAAAAACCCCCACACATAAACTTAAGGCCGGGTTTTGCTCCACTTCTTGGGCATGACCATCGGCATCAGTGCCAATCACGCCGCCGCCACCACAGCCAATCAGGCAGCCCATGGGCAACGCCTCCCGCAGGAGGGGGACGAGGCGGGGGTATTCGCTGGCGTAGGCAGAGGAGATAAACACGATCCCCAAGTCAGGGCTTTTTGATAATGATCCCCGCAGTTGTTCCACCACATCCGCGATCGCACCTTCTAAAGAGGGACAGGTAGAAAACGCATTCAACCATTGAAAGGTCTCGATCATCACGTTAGCCTCACGAACCTGAAAACACGGACTGCCTTGGGATTAAGCACAGTAAACTGTCTCAAGTATAGAGAAGTGTTGCCAAACTCCAAAGCCTAATCCGCCCCCACCCTGACGAAATCAGCAGGCGATCGCCACATCCTTAAATAAACCGATCAACCCAGTCGCGAACCGAAAGGGATTCGCTAATATGGTCAATGAACCATAAATGACCGTTCAAAAACGCCTAATCCTAGACTCAGAACCCGGAGATGTCGCTCAGAGCGATTCTGTTTTAGATCTCCCTAGTCTTGTACGATCAGCGACAATATATTTAGAGGACTCATGAGCAACAATATCGACACGAAAATTGAACAAGAGCGCGAAAACGCTCGCAATGTGTGCAGCACCGAAGGGTCAACCTCCGCTGAATGTGCTGTCGCGTGGGACTCCGTTGAAGAGTTGCAAGCCGAAGCCGCTCATCAGCGTTCCACAAAGCCCAAAAAGAACTCCTTAGAGCAGTATTGCGATGACAATCCCGATGCCGCAGAATGCCGCATCTACGATGACTAAGCCAGCCTCACCCTGCTGGTAACCCCAGATCAACGCAGCGAGTTCCCCCCTCGCTGCTATTTTTTTGGAATCAACACCCTCTAAAATGATGGGGCAGCAGTTGGAGCGCAACGAAATTAAGTATGCAAGATGAGATTTGGCTACAGCCTTGGATCTGGCTTGATTACAAGCTGGCGGTACTCTTCACCGTGATTGTGCCCTTAGTGTTATTCATTTGGTCACTGTTGAAGCGACAAGCTGCTCTGACTCGCTTACTGGTGATCTATTGGCGCGTGGCGAGTTTGTTGATGATTACGGTGTACCTCTTGATTCCCGGTTGGCCGGTGGGGTATTTAACCGGATTTTTGGCGCGGCTTTTGATTCCGACCGCCCTATGGTTTTGGGCGGATTTAAACGAAGATATTGCCGACCAGCCCCCCAACCCCTTTAAGCTAGCCCTGACGGGATGGCGGTGGGCGGTGTCGGTCTATTGTGCGATCGGAACCTTTGCCTCGATTCCGTTCCTCTCCTGTGCCTTTTCCCGTGCCGCCCTCAGTACTCCCTTTTGTCAGGTGTGGCGTGAACCTCCGGTGCTCTATCGGGAATGGTTCCATGCCAACTCTCAACCGGGCTTTTTGGGGTTTCTCGGCGCGGTGGGCTTGACCATCTACGCGCTCTACTTTGGCTCGTTCATGATTACCCGCCTCGGCAAGCGGGGCCGATCGGCAATGGAGCAATAGTCAGAAGAGGAGACGCAGCGCGTTAAGATTAAGAGACGTTAAGCTCTACGCGCTTGCACCACTATGACCCACGTTCCCACGTCCCGCATTCGCAATTTTTCGATCATTGCCCATATTGACCATGGCAAGTCAACCCTCGCCGATCGCCTCTTGCAAGCGACGGGTACGGTTGAGCAGCGCAAAATGAAGGAACAATTCCTCGATAGTATGGACTTGGAGCGGGAACGGGGGATTACGATTAAGCTCCAGGCAGCGCGGATGAACTACACCGCCAAGGATGGCCAAGAGTATGTGTTGAACTTGATCGACACGCCGGGCCATGTGGATTTTTCCTATGAGGTGTCGCGATCGCTGATTGCCTGCGAAGGGGCGTTACTGGTGGTGGATGCCTCCCAAGGGGTCGAGGCTCAAACCCTGGCGAATGTCTACCTCGCCCTCGAAAGTGATTTAGAAATTATTCCCGTTTTAAACAAAATTGATCTGCCGGGGGCGGAACCAGAACGGGTGCTCGAAGAAGTGGAAGAGGTGGTGGGTCTCGATTGTACGGGGGCAATTATGGCCTCGGCGAAACAGGGGATCGGCATTGATGAAATCCTCGAATCTATTGTCCATCTTGTGCCGCCGCCTCCGGATACGGTGGATAAGCCGCTGCGGGCGTTGATTTTTGATAGTTATTATGACCCCTATCGCGGCGTGATTATCTATTTTCGGGTCATGGATGGCACAGTGAAGCAGGGCGATCGCATCCACCTGATGGCCTCCGGGAAACAATACGACATCGATGAATTGGGTGTATTGTCTCCCACCCAAGTTCCCGTGGAAGACCTCCACGCCGGAGAAGTGGGCTACATTTCCGCCGCGATCAAAGCCGTGGCTGATGCCCGCGTCGGCGACACGATTACCCTGGCCAGCGAACCCGCCGCCGAACCTCTCCCCGGTTACGCCGAAGCGAAATCCATGGTCTTCTGTGGCCTGTTCCCCATCGACTCTGACCAATACGAAGACCTGCGCGAAGC
This sequence comes from Spirulina major PCC 6313, assembly GCF_001890765.1. Taxonomy (NCBI): domain Bacteria; kingdom Bacillati; phylum Cyanobacteriota; class Cyanophyceae; order Spirulinales; family Spirulinaceae; genus Spirulina; species Spirulina major. The sequence goes on from NZ_KV878783.1 coordinate 98,787, forward strand.
CCTCGAACGCCTCCGCCTCAACGATGCCGCCCTGGCCTATGAGCCGGAAACCTCCAGCGCCATGGGCTTCGGCTTCCGCTGTGGCTTCCTGGGTCTGTTGCACATGGAAATTGTCCAAGAACGCCTCGAACGGGAATACAACCTCGACCTGATCACCACGGCCCCTTCCGTGGTCTATCGCGTCACGACGATTAAAGGGGAAGTGCTCGAAATTGAAAACCCCAGCCACCTGCCGCCGCCCCAAGCCCGCGAAAAAATCGAAGAACCCTATATTCACCTCGAAGTGATTACCCCCGAAGAGTATGTGGGGACGCTGATGGACTTGTGCCAGACGCGCCGGGGTGAGTTTAAAAATATGCGCTATTTCACCAGTAAGCGCACGACGTTAATTTATGAAGTGCCCCTGGCGGAAATTGTCACGGACTTTTTTGATCAACTCAAGTCGCGATCGCGCGGTTACGCCAGCATGGAATATCATGTCATCGGCTACCGCACCAATCACCTCGTGCGCCTCGATGTGATGGTGAACGGTGATCCGGTGGATTCCCTGGCGATGATTGTCCATCGGGATAAGGCCTATGGCGTGGGGCGGCTGATGGTGGAAAAACTGAAAGAACTCATCCCCCGCCATCAATTTAAAATCCCCTTACAAGCGGCGATTGGCTCGAAAGTCATCGCCAGCGAACATATCCCCGCCCTCCGTAAAGATGTCCTCGCCAAATGCTACGGCGGCGACATTTCCCGGAAGAAAAAGCTCCTGCAAAAGCAAGCCAAAGGGAAAAAACGGATGAAGTCTATCGGCACGGTGGATGTACCCCAAGAGGCGTTTATGGCCGTGCTCCGCATTGATAATAATTAATCGTGTTCTGTGTTGACTGAATTTTGAATGCGATCGCCCTCTATGTTCAACCACCATGCCCACCCAAACCGCCCCCCTCCTCCATCAACAAATTCTCACCGTCCAAACCCAAGGTAAAACCCTCCACGACATCACCCGCCAAGTAGAGCAAGTTGTGGCCGATTCCGGCATTGTCACCGGCCTCTGTGTGGTCTTTGTGTGCCACACCTCCGCGAGTTTGATCATCCAAGAAAACGCCGACCCCGACGTGCTGCGCGACCTTAACCACTTTTTCGCCAAACTCGTCCCCGAAGATGGCCGCAGCTACATCCACTCCGCCGAAGGCCCCGACGATATGCCCGCCCACATCCGCTCGGCGATCACCAAAACCTCAGAAAACATCCCGATCAGCAACGGCCGCTTGGTGTTGGGAACCTGGCAAGGACTCTACCTCTGGGAACATCGGCAACGCAGCCATCGCCGCCAAATCGTGATCCACAACAGCGGCTTGGGTCGCACCTAAACCATTAGGCAACCCCCTCCACGGATTCAAAAATCAATCGATCAAATCGGAACGAACGGTGCATAATCCGCTACGGTTAACAGTGATCCGTTATGCTGCTTTGCCATCCTATGTTCACCCCTGACGAAATTGCCGCCGAAGGTTTGAAACCCTCTGAATATGAAGAGATTGTCCAGCGTCTCGGTCGCCATCCCAACAAGGCCGAACTGGGGATGTTTGGGGTGATGTGGAGTGAACATTGTTGTTATAAAAATTCGCGGCCCCTCCTGTCGCAATTTCCCACCACGGGGCCGCAGGTGCTCGTGGGGCCGGGGGAAAATGCGGGCGTGGTGGATTTGGGCGACGGGCTGCGCTTGGCGTTTAAGATTGAGTCCCATAATCATCCCAGTGCGATCGAGCCGTTCCAAGGGGCGGCGACCGGGGTGGGGGGGATTCTCCGGGATATTTTCACCATGGGAGCGCGACCGATCGCAATCCTCAATTCTCTCCGCTTTGGCTCCCTCGAAAGTCCCCGCACACGCCGCATCTTTAGCGGCGTTGTCGAAGGGATCGCCCATTACGGCAATTGTGTGGGTGTGCCGACGGTGGGGGGCGAGATTTATTTTGACCCGGCCTATAGTGGCAATCCCTTGGTGAATGCGATGGCGTTGGGGTTGATGGAGACCGATGCGATCGTTAAGTCGGGGGCTGCCGGGGTAGGGAATCCGGTGCTGTATGTGGGATCGACGACGGGGCGCGATGGCATGGGCGGCGCGAGTTTTGCCAGTGCGGAATTAAGTGATGCGTCAATGGACGATCGCCCCGCCGTACAGGTGGGTGATCCGTTCTTAGAAAAGTCCTTGATTGAGGCCTGTTTAGAAGCCTTTAAAACCGGGGCGGTGGTGGCGGCCCAGGATATGGGCGCGGCGGGGATCACCTGTTCGACCTCGGAAATGGCGGCCAATGGGGGTGTTGGTGTGGAATTGGATCTTGACCGCATCCCCGCCCGTGAACCGGGAATGGTTCCCTATGAATACCTGCTCTCGGAATCCCAAGAGCGGATGCTGTTTGTGGCGGAAAAAGGGCGTGAACAGGAATTAATCGATATTTTTGAGCGCTGGGGCCTCCATGCGGTGGTGGCGGGTCAGGTGATCGAAGAGCAGGTTGTGCGCATCTTCCATCAGGGCAGTATCGCGGCGGAAATTCCCGCCTCCGCTCTCGCAGACAATACCCCGCTCTATCACCATGAATTGATCAGCGAACCGCCCGCCTATGCCCAAGCCGCTGCCCAATGGACGGTGGATCAATTGCCGGACTGTTCCCATGAAGGGATTGAGATCAACGGGGAGATGATGGGCTGGAATGAGGTGTTGATGCGGCTGTTGGAAGTGCCGTCGTTGGCCTCGAAGCATTGGGTGTATCAACAATATGATCACCAGGTGCAAAACAATACGGTGGTGATGCCGGGGGGAGCGGATGCAGCGGTGATTCGGTTGCGATCGCAACTCGACGGCCAACCCACCCAACGCGGCGTTGCGGCCACCACGGACTGCAACCCCCGCTATGTCTACCTCAACCCCTACGAAGGGGCGAAAGCCGCCGTCGCCGAAGCTGCCCGGAATTTAAGCTGTGTGGGGGCTGAACCCCTGGCGATTACTAATAACCTCAACTTCGGCAGTCCCGAAAAATCGACGGGTTACTGGCAACTGGCCCACGCTTGCCGGGGGATTGCCGAGGCCTGCCGCGAGTTGAATACTCCCGTGACGGGGGGGAATGTGTCCCTCTATAACGAAACGTTTGACAGTGACGGCAGCCCCACCGCCATCTATCCCACCCCGGTAATTGGGATGGTGGGGCGCGTCGATGATGTGACGCAAGTGTGCGGCCAAGGGTGGCACCATGAAGGCGATCGCATCTATCTGTTGGGGTCCCAAGCGCCGCGCACCCTCGGCGGTTCGGAATACCTCGCCACCATCCATCACACCGTTGCCGGCCAGCCCCCCGTCGTGGACTTTGACCACGAGCGGGCTGTCCAGGCCACCTGTCGCGAAGGGATTCGGCGCGGTTGGGTGCGTTCGGCCCATGACTGCGCCGAGGGCGGTTTGGTGGTCGCCCTGGCGGAATGCTGCATTAGTGGGCATTTTGGGGCGGTGATGCGCCTGGAGCATCCGGTGCAGCGGTGGGATGAATTCCTGTTTGGTGAGGCTGCGGGGCAAATTTTGGTGTCGGTGCAGTCGTCGAAACATGAAGAATGGGAAGACTTTTTGCGATCGCGCCTCGATCAAAATTGGAGCATGATCGGCCTCGTCACCCTCGCCACCTTGCAAATTCTCACCCCCGACAACACCTATGCTTTGGCGATTCCCGTCCAACGGTTACGCGATCGCTGGCTCAACGCGATCCAATCCCACTTCCCCACAGCCAAGTCTTAATCCCCCTCCCTCGGTAAATTCGCCCATTGTTTGTCACCCCCTCTTAAGGGAAGATTAAGACATATTAAGGTTAGAATCAGCGTACCGCGACCTCAACGACAGAGAGGCCGCGATCGCGAGTGATAGCACCTCGCCACCCATTCCAGAACTCTAGGTTTTTTGGCCCATTCAAGGAGCAACACCACCATCATGTTTCCCCATCCCTCCGATGCTATTGATGAGCAACAGTCCCTCACCCGTTCCCCTGAACACCCCGACAAGATGGAAGAAGCCTGCGGGGTGTTCGGTGTTTATGTTCCCGGTGAAGCCGCCGCCAAGCTCGCGTACTTCGGACTTTATGCCCTGCAACATCGGGGCCAAGAATCCGCCGGTATCGCTGCCTTCGACGGGGAAAACAGCACCTGCTACAAACATATGGGGCTGGTGTCGCAGGTGTTTAATGAAGACATCCTCGACGACCTCAAAGGCGATCTCGCCATCGGCCACACCCGCTACTCCACCACCGGATCGAGCCTTGTGGTCAATGCCCAGCCTGCCGTAGTGGAAACGCGCCTCGGTAGCTTGGCCCTCGCCCATAATGGCAACCTCGTCAACACCGCCGAACTCCGCGCCGAACTGACCCGCCGCAATTGTGAATTCATCACCACCACGGACTCGGAAATGATTGCCTTAGCGATCGCCGACGAAGTCAACCAAGGCAAAACCTGGCTCGATGCCGCCATCAGTGCCTTCAAACTCTGCCAAGGTGCCTACAGCCTCGTGATCGGCACACCCCACGGCTTCATGGGCGTGCGCGACCCCAACGGCATCCGCCCCCTCGTGATCGGCATCCTCCCCGGCAGCCCCAACCGCTACGTCCTCGCCTCAGAAACCTGCGGCCTCGATATCATCGGCGCGGAATACCTGCGCGACGTGGAACCCGGCGAACTGGTGTGGATCAACGACGAAGGCCTCGCCTCCTTCCATTGGGCCGCCAAACCAGAGCGTAAACTCTGCGTTTTCGAGATGATCTATTTCTCCCGCCCCGATAGCCTCGTCCACGACGAAACCATCTACAGCTACCGTAAGCGCCTCGGCCAACAACTCGCCCGCGAAACCCACACCGACGCGGATCTTGTGGTCGCCGTCCCCGATTCCGGCGTTCCGGCTGCGATCGGCTATGCCGAAACCTCGAAAATCCCCTACGCCGAAGCCCTGATCAAAAACCGCTACGTTGGCCGCACCTTCATCCAACCCACCCAAGTCATGCGCGAAGCCGGGATTCGGATGAAACTCAACCCCCTCAAGGATGTCCTCGTCGGTAAACGGGTGATCATCATTGACGACTCCATTGTGCGGGGAACCACGAGCCGCAAACTGGTGAAAGCCCTCCGCGATGCAGGCGCGATCGAAATTCACATGAAAATTTCCTCCCCCCCCGTCACCCATCCCTGTTTCTACGGCCTCGATACCGACACCCAAGACCAACTAATCGCCGCAACCAAATCCGTCGAAGAAATCGCCGCCCACATTGGTGTCGATAGCTTGGCTTATCTCAGTTGGGAAGGGATGCTATCGATGACAGGCGACGACCCGAAGCATTTCTGTTCGGCCTGCTTTACGGGTAATTACCCCATCGACATTCCCGAAAACATCAAACGCGCCAAACTGATCCTCGAAGAAGTGAAGGCTTAAGCCTGTCCCCCCCAAACCTCTCCCCCTCTCCTCGTAACTTGGCTCTGCCAAGTCATGTCCAGCGCGATTCTTTAGGGTTGGTCGTAGGGACTTCACGGGCCAATGAAGGGTTCTCCGGAACCGACGATACAGGTAGCGATTAATAATCCTGGAGGGTGCGGCCGCTGATGGTGTTGAGGGTGTCGGGGGTGGGGGTTTCGCTGTCGGTGTAGTAACCGGCGGCGGTTTTGGCGGCGATTTCGACGCGGGCATCGTCGGGGATGTAGTGGTCGGGGATGGGGACTCGTTCGATGATTTTGATGCCTGTTGAGGCGATCGCATCATATTTCAGGTTACTCATTGACACCCAGCGATCAATGCGGGTGATGCCGAGCCAATGGAGCACATCGGGCATGAGTTCCTGAAAGCGCATATCCTGAACCCCCGCGACGCATTCCGTGCGGTTGAAATAGGCATCGGCGCGATCGCCCCCCGCTTGACGTTTACGAGCGTTGTACACGAGGAACTTCGTCACCTCGCCCAAGGCCCGCCCCTCCTTGCGATTGTAGACAATCACCCCTGCGCCCCCGGCTTGGGCTGTGGTGATACAGACTTCAATGCCATGGACAAGATAGGGGCGACAGGTGCAGATATCCGAGCCGAACACATCCGAGCCATTGCATTCATCGTGAACTCGCACCGCCACGGGCCGCGCTGGGTCTGCGATCGCCGTCAAATCTCCCAACACATACACCGTCATCCCGCCGATGGGGGGTAAGAAAATCTCTAAATCCGGGCGCGTTACCAATTCCGGAAACATGCCCCCGGTTTGCTGAAAGAGCGATCGCCGCAGCACCGCCGTTTCCACCCCTAAGCGTTGCGCAATCCCCGGCAAATACCACACCGGATCGATCGCCACCTTCGTCACCGCCAAACTCCCCCCGGTTTTGACGATCGCACCATCAACGCAGATGTGACCCTGAGTCACCATCGCCTGAATTTCCGGGAGGTTGATTTGGGCTTTTGTGATCGCGATCGTTGGGCGAATATCATAGCCCTTGGCGATCAACTTGCTGTAAACCTCATCCACCACCGCCCCAAAGGGATCAAGGGACACAATCTTTTCCGGGTTGCTCCAACTGGGATAGGGGCCCACGGGCACAATCGGCGAGGTGTGGGTCAAGTCTGCACGATGATCCGCCTGGAGGGAGCCACTCGCCACCGCCAACGCCCGATAGACCGCATAGGAGCCGGAATGAGTGCCGATGACGTTGCGGTGAATTTGATCGGTTAGACTGCCAATTACCGGCCCCCGCTGCCCTGGATCAGGGTTGCCCCAATGGATAGGGAGGGGTTTATTTTTGGTGCTGGGGTGGGAGGTGAGGACGATGTGCTGAGACTTGCGCGGCTTGTTCATAGGGCCTCGGAGTACCTACCGTCTAGGGGCGAATTTTTTAAGGCCTGATTCTAACAAATCCCACTGCGGCCGACGGTGAATCGGGTGCGATCGCACTCTAGCCCCCTGTAGAGAATTCACGATCTAGTCTGAGTGACCCTTGGGGGAACGTTGAGATGCGTTTCCCGACGGTATCCTCTCGCCGCAACGTGATCCGATTTGCTAACGACAGACGGAGGCCACTATCACCGGTGCGTGTGCCTTGATAGTAGCCGCGCAGGGTTTGAACACCGCCAAGGGTGAACCCTTCCGAGGCAAGGAGGGGCCCCTGTGAATTGGAGCTTGTCTTGAAAGAGACAACCCCTTTAAAGGACGGCTTCTTCGGGGATGCGATGCTTAACGACGCGAAAGACTTCGATCATCTGTTGCTTGCCTTTGAGGGCGAGGGGGCCCCAGCCTTCCACCTCGAAGCGATCGCCTAAATATTGGAGGGTTTCTTTGGCAATCAGGACGCGGCAATCCGTGGGTTGGCGGTGTTTTTCGCAGGATTCAAGGCGAGAGGCGGTGTTGACGCTATCCCCCAATACGCCGTATTCAAGGCGGTCTTTGCCACCGAGGGAGCCGACGACGACAGGGCCGGTAAAAATGCCGATCCGCATTTGAATATCGGGGAGGCCTTGGTCATGGTTGCGTTGGTTGAGGGCGGTGAGGCGATCGCTAATGGCCAAGGCACAATACACCGCATGTTGGGCATCGAGTTCCACCTCGGCCTTTTGAATCCGGGACAGGGGCACGCCGAAAATGGCCAGCACGCCATCGCCGGTAAATTTATTGACAATGCCCTCACGGGACAGGACTTCGGAGGTGATTTCACCCAAAATATCATTGAGCCAATCGAGCAGTTCTTCCGGCTCCATTTTTTCTGAGACGGTGCTAAACCCTTTGATATCGAGGAAGAGAATCGTGGCAGTGAGGCGAATCCCCGGCAGTTTCCCGGCTTTGAGGAGTTTATCGCGGCCTTGCCAGAGGGCTTCGGCAATTTCCGGGGAGGTGTTTTGACCGAGCAACTGCATGACGATTTGGCGGCGGCAATGGTCATCGTAGGATTGATAGGTGACGATCAAGGCGGCTGTGAGCAACACCCCCAGGACGGGGGTGATGATCGGTATCCACAGGGATTGTGTGGCGAAGAGGGCGAAGCCACCGCCGAGGATGAGCACGATGCCGCCGCCGATGCAACTGATGAGCAGGATGGGGTGTCGGAGTCGCCAGGCAACAATGCTGCTGAGGAGGGCGCTGGCGATGAGGCTGACCACTTCGGCCCAGGCGGGCCAAAACCGAAAGAGGGGGCGATCGCCTAAGGCCGCATCAATAATCTGACTCACCACCTGGGCATGAATCACCACGCCGGGAACCTTGCCATCCCCGGAGAGGTTGACACTGTGGGGCGTGGGCTTGCGATCGAGCAAACTCGTGGCACTGCTGCCGATCAGGACGATGCGATCGCGCACCAACTCCGGATCAACCTCGCCCGCCAACACCTCACTGAGGGTCACAGTGGCGATCGCCTCCTCCGCCCCCCGATAGTTCAAAAGCATCTGATATCCCCCCGCATCCGCCTGCTCATAGCCCCCCGACGTAGGCGTTAGCTGCAAAAACGGCGCATCCCCCAACTGCACCGTATTGGCATAACGCGAACTCTCGATCGGCTCAATCCCCTCCACCGCCAAATAGCGCAGGGCCAACTGCATCCCCAACGCCGTCCCCACCCCTCCATCCGGTCGCGGCAAATAGAGAAACGCCCGCCGCACCACATTATCCAAATCCGTCGGCAAATTATTAAACCCCACCTGTTCCGACGGTGAGGCAGGCGGCGGCGGCACAGCCTCCAACGTCCCCACCGGAATCGTCTCAATCGCCACCACATTGCTAGCTTGGAGTTGTTCTGTCAGTGCCTCTGATCCCGGCTCGACCGCAAACTCCCGATACAGATCCAACCCAATCACACGGGGTTGCTGCGCCTGTAAATTACGGAGCACCTCTGCCAGCACCGCATCCGTCAGCGGCCAACGCCTTTGGGCTTGAATATCCGCCTCGGTGATGGCCACGACGGTGATCCGTTCATCGGGCGGCAGTTCCGGAGACTGGCGCACCATCAGGTCATACATCGCCAGTTCTAGCCGCTCTAACCCCCCGATCGCCCTCACCCCCAACAGGCTCCCCGACACAATCACCACAGACACCACAGCAACGTTAAAGCCTGTCCAATCCGGCAATCGCTCTTGAATACGGCTGAACAGTGGGGGCAATTTTGAGAGTTGGCGTTCCATAGGGAGGAGGAAGGAGGGAGATGTCGTCACAATGCCGGGAAGACTGACCGTTCAGCCGCTTTTTTCTCTACGCACCCCATAAATTGAAATCAGCCGTCTATGATATGAAAAGTGACAAAACTTAAAAAAAATTTACTCTTGGTACAACATAACAACTCAAGGACCCTTTGCCCGTCTCCGCATCACCAAGATTCTGTTGCACGAATTCACACACTCTATGGTTAGCTCCGCATCCAGTCTGGATCGCTTTAAACAGTCATTGATCAAAAAGGTCTTATTTGGGAATCAACCGACCCCCGAACTGATCGCCATTTTAACGGTTTATTTTGTCCAAGGAATTTTAGGCCTCTCCCGCCTTGCCGTCAGCTTTTTCCTCAAGGATGAGCTACACCTCAGTCCGGCCCAGGTGGCGGCCTTGGGTGGGGTGGCGGCGTTGCCTTGGGTGATTAAGCCGGTGTTTGGCTTTTTGTCTGATGGGTTTCCGCTGTTTCGCTATCGGCGGCGGCCCTACCTGATCCTGTCGGGGATTTTGGGGATGGCGGCGTGGTTGTCCTTGGCGATGGTGGTGAATTCAGCGATCGCGGCGACGGTGGCCATGCTGGCGGCTTCCCTGTCGGTGGCGATTAGTGATGTGATCGCGGATTCGGTGGTGGTGGAGCGGGTGCGCCATCAAACCAACAGCGAGGCGGGATCGCTCCAGTCCTTAAGCTGGGGGGTTTCGGCGCTGGGGGGGCTGGTGACGGCGTACCTAAGCGGCTGGCTGTTGGATGCGTTCAGTATCCAGGTGGTGTTTTACATCACGGCGACGTTCCCGCTGCTGGTGTCGCTGGTGGCCTGGTGGATTGTGGAGCAGCCGGTGGCGAGCGATCGCAACCATCTCGCCCTCGTCCGCGAACAAGGCCGCAACCTCTGGCAGGCCGTACGTCAAAAAGCCATTTGGCTCCCGACGCTCTTTGTCTTTCTCTGGCAGGCGACCCCATCAGGCGAATCGGCGTTTTTCTTTTTCATGACCAATGAATTGGGCTTTGAAGCGGAATTCTTGGGCCGGGTGCGCCTAGTGACGAGCTTGGCCTCGCTGGTGGGAATTTGGATGTATCAGCGGTTCTTGCGGGCTGTGCCGTTCCGGGTGATTCTCGGCTGGTCTACGGTGATTGCGGCGGGTTTGGGCATGACGATGTTGCTCCTCGTCACCCATGCCAATCGCGCCCTAGGGATCGATGACCATTGGTTCAGCTTGGGGGATAGCCTGATTCTAACGGTGGTGGGCCAGATCACGTTTATGCCGGTGTTGGTGCTGTCGGCGCGACTCTGCCCGCCGGGGGTGGAGGCGACGCTGTTTGCGCTGTTGATGTCGGTGTGGAATTTGTCTAATTTAACGTCCCAAGAGTTGGGGGCACTGTTGACCCAGGTGTTGGGGGTGACGGAAACCAATTTTGATAACCTCTGGCTGCTGGTGGTGCTGACAAATCTTTCGACGCTGCTGCCGTTGCCGTTTTTGGGCTGGTTGCCCGCCGGCGAACCGGAACCGGAGGCGATCGCTCCCCCCTCCCCTCCCCCTGAACCCATCACCACCCCGCCGGAACCCGTTTTGCGATCGTAGTTCGATTGCGTTGGGATGAGTGGCGATCGCTGCAACTCTGACGCGGTGGGCATTACCCACCCTAGAAAACCTGTACTTTATTCGCTTATTTTTGGATTGTCTCTCATGCAAACCCTCGATTCTTCCGCTACCACAACGCCCTATTTTGACCGTAAAGACTGGCAACGGGGCTACGAATCCCAACGCCAGGAAATCAGCACCGTTGTCGATCGCATCACCGGCACAATTCCCCCGGAATTGACCGGGACGTTATTCCGTAACGGGCCCGGCTTGCTAGATATCAATGGCGAACCGATTCATCACCCCTTTGATGGGGATGGGATGGTGTGCGCGATCGCCTTTCGAGACGGTCACGCCTATTTTCAAAACCGCTTCGTCCGCACGGAAGGCTTTGTCAAAGAACAGGCCGCCAAGAAAAGCCTCTATCGCGGCGTGTTTGGGACGAAACGCTCCGGCGGTTGGTTGGCGAACCTGTTTAATTTGAACGTCAAAAATATCGCCAATACAAATGTGATCTATTGGGGCGATCGCCTCCTCGCCCTCTGGGAAGGCGGCAAACCCCACCGCCTCAACCCCCACACCCTCGAAACCCTCGGCCTCGATGACCTCGATGGCATCCTGGACAAAGGCGGCTCCTTTTCCGCCCATCCCCGCATTGACCCCGCCAGCATCCTAGATGACGGCCAGCCCTGCCTCGTTAACTTCTCGATCAGCCCCGGCCCCGTCACCACCCTCAACCTCTACGAACTCAGTCCTGACGGCAAACTGTTACGCAAGCAATCCCACCCCGTCCCCGGTTTTGCCTTCATTCACGACTTCGCCATCACCCCCCATTACGCCCTCTTCTTCCAAAACCCGGTACAGTTCAACCCCCTCCCCTTCCTCCTCGGCCAACGGGGCGCGGCGGAATGTATCAAATTCCAACCCGACCAAGACACCAAGGTGATCATCGTCCCCCGTGATCCCAACTCCAACCGTACCGTCCAAACCTTGAACGTCCGCGCCGGGTTTATTTTCCACCATGCCAACGCCTGGGAAGAGGACGAAAACACGATCGGGATTGACTCGATCTGTTATGCGGATTTCCCGGAAGTGGAGCCGGATTCTGATTTTCGGGAGATTGATTTCACAAAAATTGATCCAGGCCAGTTATGGCGTTTTCGGTTTGATCTGCATACCCGTGCCGCGACGGCCCACTTGATCGAATCCCGCTGTGTGGAATTTCCAGCCATCCATCCCCATCAAGAAGGGCGCAGCTATCGCTATACCTATCTCGCCGCTGCGGCCCCCCCCACGGGTCACGCTCCCCATCAAGCTCTCCTTAAACATGACTTTGCCACGGGAACGCAGCAGTTTTACTGCTTCGGGCCGCGTCAGTTTGTGACGGAGCCGGTTTTTGTGCCCAAACCGGGCGAGACCGATGAAGATGCGGGCTGGGTGTTGACGATGGTGTACGATGCCGATCGCCACGGGTCGGATTTGGCTATTTTTAACGCCCAGGATCTCGAAGCAGGCGCGATCGCGACCCTCCATCTCGATCTACACATCCCCTTCGGCCTCCATGGCAACTGGACAGATCAGATCTTCTGGCCCAACGAGGCCGCCTAGTGCCGCCGCGCTGGCATCTACCCTGGTTCGCTGTGATTGGGATTGTGTTCGTGATGCTGCTGTTGTTAGTGGCGGGGTTGAATGGGGTGCTGGTGCGGGGGCGCGATCGCTTTGATCAGGGCTGTCTCCGCTGGGAGGATGGCGTGGAAGTGCTGATGACTGGGGCGGATTGTGCGACATCTCCCACGCTTAAGACCCATCACTCGACGGGATCAACCCCGATCCCGTAACCCCCACCGCCGGGAGTGGCGATCGCAATACAAGCGGGGGATTGTGTTGCGATCGTTGCCGTACTGACCAAGTCCTCAACCCCATAGAGTAGCCAGCGGCTTGATGTGTCGCGGGTTGGTGGGTTGCCGATGGCGGTGCTGGCTACAGTTTTGGGGCGCGATCGGCAACAAGATCAAGGACGGGTGGGGGCTTGGCTGTTGCAGGAGTTTTCGGGAGGATAGACCGTTTCTTGTCGTTTGGGTGATGCTCGCCCTACACCTTGATCCAATCGATGTACGTTTGCTCAGTCCGGTAGGAGTAGTGTTTGAGGCGGATCACCTCTCGAACCACATCCAGCAGCTTCTTCGGAGGTGGGGTAGCGGTCATGGGGAAAACAATCCGTATAAAACGCTGATCAGGAGATTATCCGGAAAATTTCCGCATAACATCCCTATAAAGGATGTTATGCGGATGAAATCTTACTAAAATTCCTATATGGGCGATTAGATGGAAAAAATCCGTATAATTCATAGTTATGTGTAGAAGAGCAATATAAGGAATACGATGGCAAAGAATTTTCAAGATGATGACAGAGAAGAAGCTATGATTGCTCTATTTGATCTGTATAAAGATGAGACAGAGGGACGTTCAGGAGTAGATGCTTTTCTAAAAATAGATGGAAAAACTATTCCATTTGAACTGAAAACGACATCGCAAGGCTCTGTTACCACAGTAAGAGACTTTGGGCCAGATCATGTCCGAAAGTGGAAAAACAAACATTGGCTCATAGGCTTTTTTATTAAGGGTAAGGAATATTACAAGTATGGTTCCCCCTCCATGATGTCAGACTGGATTAACAACAAAGAAAAATATATTGCTCCAGATTTCAAATTGGCAGAGCTTGTGCCAGCAAAAATAAAACTCCAAGATATGTATCAAATTATAGGTAAAAAAGATATTTACACATATGATGATGCCAAGGCTATTCAAAAAATGCAGTACAAGAAAGAACAATATTTGCAGTTACAAGATTTGGATCAAGGATATAGCCCCGATAGAATGCTGGAAATAATCAAAGATCGGGCGCAGTATTTAATAGAAAGGGGAAGCACCTTAAATAATCCACATATTCCTTTTGGTTATTTTGAAGGATGGACAGAAATAACGGCTAATCATGCCGAGAAATTGCGTATTATGGTTCGAGAATATCTGGAGAAAAATGCCAATGACACAACCTCAAAATAATACATCTGTTTATAAAAATGGCGCTCAAAAAGTGTATGATATTACTGATGAAAAAAGAGCATGGTATAGAAAAATATCTCACGAATCACGCCTTTCTAAACTTTCCGCAGAAGAAGGACTTATAGATAGTATCCATGAAGTAAATACACCAAAATTTGACCCTGATTCATTAATGCCTCAATTAGAATGCAATGGTTTAACCACAATCAGTCTGTTTAGCGGAGGTGGTGGTTTAGATTTGGGTTTTCTTAGGGCTGGCTACAAGCACATAGCGTCTTATGAGCTTATACCTATATGTAAAGATACCCTAACTGCAAATATTAAATCCACAAATATATATTGTGGTCCAGACGAGGGCGATGTAAAGAAAATAAATTGGAATATTTATAAAGATCAAATAGATATTGTTCATGGTGGGCCACCATGCCAACCATTTTCAATAGCAGGAGCACAAAAAGGTGCAGATGATGAAAGAAACATGTGGGGAGAGTTTAGCAGAGCAGTTAATGCGATAAAACCTCGTGTGTTTATCGCAGAAAATGTACCAGGAATACTTAATCCAAAGTTTAATGATTTTGTAAAAAAATATATATTGGATGAACTGGCAGATTATTCAATAACTACATTCAAAATGCATACTGCTGATTATGGGGTACCACAGATTAGAGAAAGAGTTTTCTTTGTTGGCTTTCGAAGCAAATCCCAATTGAAAAAATTTACCCCTCCTTGCCCCACGCATACTTGGGATCATTTAGGAAAAAATGATTCTTGCCATACTTGTTCTTTATTTGACATGGGACTTAAAAAAACAAATGGAGTTAGGGACTATTTGGGGTTACAAAACATTGGATTTGATAATTTGGCTCCAACTATTAGAAGTGCCTTTACGGGGAAGAGAAATACAACTTCTATCTTAAATAGCACAGCAGGTCAAAAAGCTTGGGGGGACATGCAAATATGGCCTAACGGAGTTCAGGCGAGTAGGGAAAAGGCATCAGCCTTTCCCGCTAAAAACAAACACTTTAGACTGTCGGTTCAAGATGTTGGTTTAATTCAAGGGTTCCCAGAGTCATGGAAATTTGCAGGAGCGGTGTATCAGGTTCTTGGTCAAATTGGCAATTCAGTTTCACCTCCTGTCGCGTATCATGTCGCGGTAAGTGTCTTAAATGCATTGAAAAACACATAACCAGTCGCTGCGCCGGACGGCAATTCCGCTGCGCTCCAAGCGCCCATGAAGCATGCGTTAGCATCCTTGCCTGATGCTGTTCAAACACGTTCTCAGTTCACATGGAGCCATAGCCCCCGCCGCCGGGAGTTGCGATCGCAAGACAATCCCCTGCTTGCATTGCGATCGTGGCCGTACTCCCCAACTCCTCAATCGTCCCATCGGCCCGCTCGATCCAATTGTGCCCCGTTTGGCCCGCACCGCCCCCCGCCAAGCCAAAGGGAGCCACCCGCCGCCGTCCCGACAAGATCCCCGCCGTCATCGGTTCTAAAAATCGTACCCGCCGGATCACACCATTGCCCCCCGGATAGGCCCCCGCGCCACCACTGCCGGGCCGAATCGCAAACCGTTCCAACCGCACCGGAAACCGCCATTCCAACACCTCCGGATCGGTGAGGCGCGAGTTTGTCATGTGGGTCTGTACCGCATCCGTCCCGGCAAACCCTGGCCCCGCACCACTACCGCCGCAAATCGTCTCGTAGTATTGATATTGGTCATTGCCGAAGGTGAAATTATTCATCGTCCCCTGGGACGCGGCCAACTGACCCAACGCCCCATAAAGACAGTCCACCACCGCTTGGGAGGTTTCCACATTCCCCGCCACCACCGCCGCCGGATAGCGCGGGTTGAGCAGCGAACCGGGGGGCACGATGATCGTCAAGGGCGTTAAACAGCCCACATTGAGGGGAATATCGTCATCCACCAAGGAGCGAAACACATAGAGCACGGCAGCCTGACAGACCGCGATCGGGGCGTTGAAATTGCTGCTCACTTGGGGAGATGTGCCGGTGAAGTCGATCGTGGCGCTGCGGCTTTGGGGGTGAATCGTGATTTTGACCTGGATCTGTGCGCCGTGGTCGAGGGGACAGGTGAACTCGCCGTCTTGGAGATGGGCGATCGCTCGTCGTACCGATTCCTCTGCATTGCGTTGCACATGACCCATATAGGCCTGTACCGTCGCCTGACCGTATTGGGAAACCATGCGCCGCAATTCCTGCCCGCCTTTTTCGTTGGCGGCAATTTGGGCGCGAAGATCGGCGAGGTTTTGGTCAGGATTACGGGCGGGGTAGGGGCCAGCGGTGAGGTGGGCGACGATATCTGCTTCGCAAAATTGGCCCTGATTGACGAGGCGCACATTGTCAAATAACACCCCTTCTTGATCGATGTGGGTGCTGTGGGGCGGCATCGAACCGGGGGAAATGCCGCCAATATCGGCATGGTGGCCCCGTGAGGCAACGTAGAAGGCGGGGCGCTCCGAGTCCAAAAAGATGGGGGTGATCACGGTGACATCGGGTAAATGCGTGCCGCCGTTGTAGGGGTTGTTGAGTAAATACACATCGCCGGGTTGGAATTTGTCCCCTTTGGCGGCGATCAGGCTTTCAATGCTGGCACTCATGGAGCCGAGATGGACGGGAATATGGGGCGCGTTGGCTACCAGTTGCCCGGCCGGGTCGAAGAGGGCGCAGGAAAAGTCGAGGCGTTCTTTGATGTTGACGGAATAGCTGGTGTTTTGGAGGGTTGTGCCCATTTGTTCGGCGATCGCCCGAAACCCGTGGTTAAAAATTTCCAGCAATACGGGATCGACAGACTCCTCAGAAACAAGAGCCTTAAGCCCCTTGTCCGGAGGTATCGCTGGCATCAGTTCAATCACCAAATGGCCGTAAGCGTTCACCGTCGCTCGCCAGCCCGGTTCAATCACATTTGTCCCCGTCGCTTCGATGATCAACGCAGGGCCTGCGATCGCATCATCCGGTTGTAATTGATCCCGCTGAAACACCGGGGCATCCTGCCAAGCCTGCGCGGTGAAAAGGGGAACGGTGGTCAGCGGTTGGGGCGGTGTGGTGCGGGGTTGAGGTTGAGGGGGTTCGGTCGCGGTGGCGGCTGGGGCGATCAATTCGACGCTGAGGGATTCGATGATCAAGGGGCGATCGCTCATCGTGAAGCCGTAGCGTTGGCGGTATTGGTCGTTAAACGCGGCGATCATGGAGGCGCGATCGCTCAAGTCCACCGTCAGGGTGCTATCGGTGCCTTGATATTTAACTTGGGCTGTGTGGCGCTGCTCTAGGTGATCAATCGAGGTATTTTGGGCCCGCAATTCCTCACAACCTAGGGCGGCCAATTCCTCACAAATCGCCCCCAATTCTGGGATCAATTCCTCCGTTAACGGTGCTTCCACCGCCCGCTCATGGATCACCCGCACATCCGCCAAGCCAATCCCATAGGCCGACAACACCCCCGCATAGGGATGAATCACAATCCGCCTCATTCCCAACGCTTCAGCGATTAAACAGGCGTGCTGTCCCCCCGCTCCACCGAAGCAGCAGAGGGTATAACCCGACAGATCATAGCCCCGTTGGAGGGAGATTTTTTTAATCGCGTTGGCCATGGTGTTGACGGCGATGTGTAAAAATCCCGTGGCAATTTCCGCCGGACTGCGATCGTCGTTAATCTCTGCGGCAAGGGTGTCGAATTGCGCCGCGACAGTAGCCCGATCCAAGGGGCGATCGCCATCGGGGCCAAACACCGCCGGGAAAAAGTCCGGCTGCACCTTGCCCACCCTCACATTGCAATCCGTCACCGTCAGCGGCCCGCCCCGCCCGTAGGCTGCTGGCCCCGGATTCGCCCCGGCAGAATCGGGCCCAACGCGATAGCGAGCACCGTCATACTGCACAATCGAGCCGCCCCCCGCCGCCACGGTATGAATCGCAAGCATGGGCGATCGCAACCGCACCCCCGCAATTTCCGTCTCTAAACTGCGCTCATACTCCCCGGCATAATGGCTGACATCCGTGGACGTGCCGCCCATATCAAAGCCAATCACCCGGTCAAACCCCGCCACCGCGCAGGTTTTCACCGCCCCGACGATGCCCCCCGCTGGCCCCGACAAAATACTATCCTTGCCCTGAAACTGCTGCGCCGCAGTCAGCCCGCCGTTGGACTGCATGAACATTAAACGCGGCATTGCTTGATCCGTCTCGGTGTGCAATTGCGCCGCAATCCGATCCACATAGCGGCGCAAAATCGGCGACAAATAGGCATCTACCACCGTCGTATCGCCCCGACTGACGAGCTTCATCAACGGACTGACTTGATGGGACAGGGAAATATGGGTAAAGCCAATTTCACGAGCGATCGCACCGATGCGCTGCTCATGTGCCGGGTTGCGGTAACCATGGAGGAGGGCAACGGCACAACTGCGAATGTTGCGATCGTAGGCCGTCTGTAAATCCTGGCGAATCTGGGCTTCGTTTAACGGGATCAATTCTCGCCCCTGGGCATCGTGACGCGCTGCTACCTCGATCACCTGTGCATACAACATCGACGGCCGCACAATCTGCCGCGCAAAAATATCCGGGCGGTTCTGATAGCCAATCCGCAGCACATCTTTAAACCCCTGGGTCGTGACGAAGAGGGTGCGATCGCCTTTCCGCTCCAGCAGCGCATTGGTCGCCACCGTCGTCCCCATCTTAATCGCGTCAATCTGCTCAATGGGCAGCGGCTCATCCGCCCCCAACCCCAGCACCTCCCGCATTCCCTGGATCGGCGCATCCGCATACCGTTCCGGATTCTCCGACAGCAACTTATGCACCACCCGCCGCCCATCGGGCCGCTGCGCCACAATATCCGTAAACGTCCCCCCCCGATCAATCCAAAACTGCCAACCCGTCTGCCTTGGAGTCATCGCTGCGATCGCCCTCATACCAACTCTCTACCGCCACATTATGCCAGCTTGATAGCTCCCCAAACGTTACCCTGGATGGCTTCAACGGCTCAAGCTGTCAGAAATGACAACGGAATCCAACGCTCCCGCCGTTATGATCGTTAATTTAACGGTGAGCGTGTCAACTAATCTGCCCCTATCAATCCCCTGCCCCTGTGGGAGTGGTCAATTATTCTCAGACTGCTGTGCCCCATACCTCCAAGGGCAACGGCCTGCACCCACGGCTGAAACGTTAATGCGATCGCGCTACAGTGCCTACTGCACCAAAAATATTGATTACCTCGTCAAAACCCATCATCCCCAGCACCGCGAACCCCATAGCCGCCACCAAATCACAGCAACGGCAAACAGTGTGACCTGGCTGGGTTTAACGGTCATTGCCACGGAGCAGGGACAAGGGGGCGATCAAACGGGAATCGTTGAGTTTGTGGCGGTGTTTCAAGACGGGAAAAAGGCGGCGCAACTCCATGAGCGATCGCGTTTCCGTCAGGAAATGGGTCAATGGTTTTACCTCGACGGGGATATTTTACCGCCCTTGCAACCCCCAAAAAATGAACCCTGTTGGTGTAAAAGTGGCAAAACGTTCAAACAATGCCACGGCAAGAAACGTTAGAAAACTGACCTGTTACCGTGCCCAGTGATCCACTCTTTTAGTCATGTCATGGCGCTACATTCCCGCCGCAGCATTGCCCCCGCTGTCTTCGGGAGGAGCCGCCTTGTGACATCGGCAGATAGGGTGTGGGTCGCGAAAGGTTATGACATCATATAGCGATCCTCAATCAATCGTAAATCTATAATCCCCGCCAACAAGGGGCTTAAGCCCCTTGCCTGTTCATGAATCAAATAGGATTGTTATGGACTCCAAACCGTCACGAAAATCCGTATGAGTGGGATTGATCGCAAAATCATCCTCGATCGCCGGCACATTGCGAAGCATCTGCCCAATACAGCACAGAGTAATCGGCTTTTGCGGCGAGGGCGATCAGCCCATGTGTTCAATGATGAAAAAACTCTGCTTCGAGTTGCACAGGCTATCATAGTGGGCGGTATTCACACGGGTTTTGCCAGGGGCTACGATCGTTATGGCTTGATGTTCACCGAGGCGATTGGTGTTCGCCTTGACCCTGATGGTTCAACGCTCCTGTTATTCTATGGCGAGGTCAAGATTGATGCAGACAACCAATACCACCCCATCCCCCGCACTCGACCCAGCGAAGCATAAATGGAACTTTTTGGAAGTTTGGGTTGACCCCATGCAGTCACCACCCTACCTTCTGCTGCTTCTGGGTGATGAGTCGGGTGATTGTCAGGTGCTTGATCCTGCTGAGCAATACAAGTTGATCAAACAATGTAGTAGTTACGAACAAGCTCAGCTATGGTTGCTTGAGGATGAGTATGAACCACTCGAAGGTCGCTTATCGGAAGCCGAGTTTTCATAAATCATCAGGTGGACAAAATCTATGGTTTCAAAACCAAAATCACCAGTCATCAGTATTTGCTCACTCCGCCTTACCAAAGCCCGTACTTACGACCACTTGCCCAACAAACCGCAAACCAGTCAAACTGACCTATCTGCACGCATCTAAAACAACATCTTCATTTTAGTTGCGATCGCATTAAGCCTGAGATTGAGTCACTACAGCGATGGTGGCTTACAGCGATCGCACCCTACAGCGATGGTGGCTTACAGCGATCGCGCAAAGTCTAAATATTGCTGACAGACTCCGAGATAATCCAAGGCTTGGGCGCGGGCGTGGCCCTTGGCGCGATAGTCGTGGTAGGTCTCAGGGTTTACTAATACATCCCGGAGGGTTTTCGTTAGGGTGGCGCGATCACCCATGGGGATTAAGAGACCCGCATCGCCGTAGTCGATTAATTCCTTCGCGCCGCCGGGGGCATCGGTGGTGAGTACCAAGGTTCCGCAGGCGAGGGCTTCGGAGAGGGCGAGGGGGCAGCCTTCCCAGGCTGAGGCGAGGACGAAGAGATCGCAGGCGGCCATGTAGGGGTAGGGGTTGACGGTGAATCCGGCGAGATCAACGCGATCGCTCACCCCCAACTGTTCGCACAGATGGGTAAGTTCCTCGCGTAATTGCCCTTCGCCGAAAATGAGGAGGCGGGCGGGAAGGTCGGGGGTGGCAGCGGCAAAGGCTTCAATGAGTAGATCGAGTTGTTTTTGTTTGGCGAGACGGGCAACAGTGAGGATGACGGGCTGGGTTTTGGGGGTGAACCAGGGATGCTGGGGGGATTGTTGGGCTTGGGTTTGGACGCGGCTGAGATGGATCGGGTTGGCGATCGCCACTTGTGGAATCGGTGGGTTGATGTGAAGGGTGTCGTGTAAGTCGGTGAGGGTATCTGTGCAGACGGCGATCAACCCTGCCGCGAAGGGGTAGGTGTGGCGCATCAAAAACGGCATTAGTTGCATCCGCCGTTCCCGGTTGAGTTCAATGCCGGATTCAAGGCTGATGATGTTGTGTTCGGTGATGATCACGCGGGTGGGGACGAAGGCGATGAGTTTTGCCCAGACGGCGACGACATTGAAATACCACGGCATCGAAATCAACACATCGGGACGGGCGCGACGCAGATAGTTCCGCAATGCCCCAATGGAAGCGATCGCCCTCGGCACATCCAATGAAATAACATTCACGTCAGGATAGCGGGCCTTTTCCTCAGCAGTGGCACGCAGGACGACGAGATCGCAGGGATAGCCTAATTCCGTGAAGCCCCGTGCGAGGGTTGTGCCGAGGTTGGTAAACGCGCCGCCTTCGAGGCCGTGGGTAAAAATTGCCAGTCGTTTAATGTTCATGGGGGGATGCTGTGGGGTCGCAGTCGTAGCCGAGGCTGTGGAAAATGGTGGCGGCGAAGCGATCGCCGTGATTGAGATCCGCGAAGGTTTGCATCTGGGTGCGATCGCCGATTGTTTCGGGATCTTGGCTTAAAAATTGCCGGAATCCAGAGGCGATCGCTTCTGGTTGCGTCGAATCCACCGCCAGCCCCAACTGATAGCGCCGCACCAATTCCCCCATCAGGCCATAATCCGAACTCAACACCGGTTTTTGCACCATTGCCGCCCAGACGAGAATGCCGCTCATCCCCACATGACGCTGATAGGGAGCCAGCAACACATCTGCACTTTGTAAGTATCCCTGCAACTCACCCAGGGGCAAAAATCGATAATCACCGACAATTTGCAACATCGGTTTTGCCTGTTGCACCTCGGCAATTTTGGCCTGTAATGCGGCGGCATCGTTCTGGCTCGCCTCCCCGGCAAAGACGATCGCAACTCGTTCGCAGTCTTGATCCGACAGTTGCAACAGGGAATCCAAGAGCGGAAAGATCCCTTTACGGCTGGTTAATGCGCCGAAGAGTAAGAAGACTTGCCGCTCTGGGGCGATCGCTAACTGGGCGAGGAGTTGCTCGCGGGTTAAATCCGACGGGGGTAGGGGTTTGACGGGATCGGCGAGGGGGATAATTTGGGTGTTAGGGCGCAAGGTTTGGAGGCCGTCCACGGCGTAGCGATCGAGGGAAAAAACGGCCGCTAAGCGGGGATGACGCAAGATGCGCCGCAACAGGGTTGTTTCCCGTAGGGTTTGGATTGTTGCCTTGGTGCTGGGGATGTAGCCGGAAAAGTTGCGGTAGTGGAAGGTGGGGCGAAAGTAGATGCCGGAGAGGGGCGCGGCGGCGGTTTTGCCAAAGAAGAGGGGCAGGATGCAGGTGTCAAAATAGAGGATGAGGCAATGATCGGGCTGGAGGCGATCGCAATAGTTCGCGAGCAATGCCCATTCATCAAAATTCCGCTTTGCCCTTGTCCAGCCGTTGGTGCGGGGGCTGAGGGCGGCTTCTTCGGCGGCGGTGATCGGGTGGAAGTGAATGCGATCGCTTGCCAATGATTGCGCGAGGGCGATCGTCTCCTGATGCACCTCCGGAAAACGCGACGACACAACAAAATCGAGATCACCAGGTAATCGCTGCTGGTGCCAATAGTTGATCAGCGTTTCCATATAGGAGGGATGATGACCAAAGACTGACAGGTCAAACAGCATGAGGCGGGGGGCCGGTTTCATAGCACTCGTGGTCACTAAAAACAGGGGATCAAGGGTGCGAAGTCTGAGCGGAGTCGAAGTCTGAGCGATCGGGTTTCGACTCCGCTCAACCCTCGGTTAATGGTCTCAAGCTTCGGCTTCTCATTGTAGCCCTGGGAACGCAGTGGAGCGATCAGAGTGCGGGCTGTGGGGGCGTGAGTACGGTAAACACTACCCCGAAACGAGTTGCCAGGGGATCACGCCGTTCGTTAAATTAGCACTCGTGTGGTGAGAGTGCTAACGCTAAACACAACCACCCCACACCTCAACTATCTCAATCTCTTATGGAGGCTTTTACATGGCTGCTTTAACCATCAATGTTTCTACTGTTAATCCTTTGGGCGATCGCGTTTTCATCAAAGTTAGCCCCAGCGAAGAACAAACCTCTGGCGGTATTTATCTCCCCGACACCGCCAAAGAAAAGCCCCAAGTGGGAACCGTTGCTGCTGTGGGCCCCGGCAAACTCGACAAAGATGGGAACCGCGTTGCAGTGGAAGTGAAAGTGGGTGATAGCGTCCTCTACTCCAAATACGCTGGCACCGACATCAAACTCAACGGCGAAGAATACGTGCTGTTGTCGGAAAAAGACATCCTCGCTTCGGTTGCGTAAGCTTTTCTCTTCAGCAATTTCCACCGACTTCAACAACACTTACAAGGATTTAGAGCACTATGGCTAAGAGCATCATTTATAACGAAGAAGCGCGTCGCGCTCTCGAAAAAGGCATTGACCTGTTGGCGGAAGCCGTGGCCGTCACCCTCGGCCCCAAAGGTCGGAACGTGGTTCTCGAAAAGAAATTTGGCGCACCTCAGATCGTCAATGACGGGATCACAATCGCGAAAGAAATCGAACTGGAAGACCACATCGAAAACACCGGGGTCTCCTTGATTCGCCAAGCCGCCTCGAAAACCAACGATGTGGCTGGGGACGGCACTACCACCGCGACAGTGTTGGCCCACGCCATGGTCAAAGAAGGCCTGCGCAACGTGGCGGCGGGTGCAAACCCCATCGCCCTCAAACGCGGTGTGGATCGCGCTACGGAATTCCTCGTGGGTCGGATTAAGGATCAAGCTCGCGAAATTTCGGACACGAAAGCGATCGCGCAAGTGGGTTCCATCTCCGCCGGGAACGACGAAGAAGTGGGCGACATGATTGCCCAAGCAATGGAAAAAGTCGGTAAAGAGGGTGTGATTTCCCTCGAAGAAGGTAAATCGATGATCACCGAACTGGAGATCACCGAAGGGATGCGCTTCGACAAAGGCTATATCTCCCCCTACTTCGTCACCGACACTGAACGCATGGAAGCGGTGCTCGAAGACCCCTACATCTTGATCACCGATAAGAAAATCGCCCTCGTTCAAGACCTCGTGCCCGTCCTCGAACAGGTGGCCCGCTCCGGCAAGCCCCTGATGATCGTTGCCGAAGACATCGAAAAAGAAGCCCTCGCCACCTTGGTGGTGAACCGTCTGCGCGGTATCCTCAACGTCGCAGCAGTGAAAGCGCCTGGGTTTGGCGATCGCCGTAAGCAAATGCTCGAAGACATCGCTGTCCTCACCGGCGGCACCCTAATCACCGAAGATGCGGGCCTCAAACTCGATGCCACCAAGCTCGAAATGCTCGGCACCTCCCGCCGGATCACGATCACCAAAGAAACCACCACCATCGTCGCCGACGGCAACGAAGCCGCAGTGAAAACCCGCTGCGACCAAATTCGCCGCCAAATTGAGGAAACCGAATCCTCCTACGACAAGGAAAAACTCCAAGAGCGGTTGGCGAAACTCTCCGGTGGTGTGGCTGTGGTCAAAGTCGGTGCCGCCACGGAAACCGAAATGAAAGACCGCAAGCTGCGTCTCGAAGATGCGATCAACGCCACCAAAGCAGCGGTAGAAGAAGGCATCGTCCCCGGTGGTGGGACGACCCTCGCTCACCTCGCGCCTCAACTCGAAACCTGGGCCACGGAAACCCTGAAAAATGAAGAGTTGACCGGTGCGATGCTCGTGGCTCGTGCTCTGTTGGCTCCCCTGAAGCGGATCGCTGAAAATGCCGGTCAAAACGGTGCGGTGATTGCCGAACGTGTCAAGGAAAAAGACTTTAACGTGGGCTACAACGCCGCCACGGGCGAGTTTGTCGATATGTTCGATGCGGGTGTGGTTGACCCGGCTAAAGTGACCCGCAGTGCGCTGCAAAATGCGGCTTCCATCGCGGGCATGGTCTTGACCACCGAGTGCATCGTTGTGGACAAGCCGGAAAAAGAAAAAGCAGCGGCAGGCCCCGGCGGCGGTGACTTCGATTACTAAACCGTAAGGTCTGCGGGAGTGCGATCGCACCTGCTGCGTTCGTCTCCCTAACCTGACTTGATCAAAAAAAGAAGCTGGCCGGGCCAGCTTCTTTTTTTGGGAAATTGCAGAAAATTTGAATTGTGTGCTACAGTTGTTAAGCGCAATTAGAATATTGCCAACGGGGCGTAGCGCAGCTTGGTAGCGCACCACTTTGGGGTAGTGGGGGTCGTGGGTTCAAATCCCGCCGCTCCGATTTTTAAACCAATCGACAACTTCAACTGAAATCACCTATACCTCCAAAAACTCCAGCCGGAACTGGAGTTTTTTTTATGGACCATTGGACTCTAGTGTCTTGTCTCGCTTAAAAAGGTGAGTGGTTATCCAGAGGGGTGAGCGGAGTCGAACCCCGGAGCACCAGACTTCGACTGCGCTCAGTCTTCAAGGTACTTGCCATCTGAGGCTAGACAGTCCACTAGCCACCCCTGTTTTTTGAGGCGAGTCCAGGCTTTTTTGAGGTGTTGGGGCTTGAAAATCTGCTGCTTACGTTCACTCCAGGTTTGGACTGCCATGATCGCAACATCTGGATCTAGCTTTGCTTGAGCTATGGACGACAGCCCCGCGTTGTACCGCTTGCGGTCAACGTCGGGAAGGATAGTCCGCCAAAGCAACGAAGTGAAATTGGCAAGTTCTCAGGTGGGATGTCTACTGAAGAGCGTGGCAAACATTGAGCTGATTTCCCTTCTACGCCTCTCTTTCGGGCAATGCACAGAGTAGACACCCATCGCTGGAATACGTTTTCTGGAAAAGCAAAAAACGAAAGTCAAAAAACAAGTCCTCTAATTGATACAGAGAGAGAGAATTAAAAAGTGGGGCTGAGCATCTTCCTCACTCTAAAAAGCTCAAATCCTACGCTCTAGAAATAGAGATCGTTACCGATGCAGTAGATGAGAGAAGCCAGAAGCGTATACTTGTATCGCTGTCTGGAGTATGTCACGGTTTTCCTGAGCAACCCAGTGAACGGTTGCTAACATTTCCAATCCATAGGGGGTTTCATAGCCTTCGATGAGTTGGCTAACTCAGTTTATGCTAACTGTCGCCCTTGGGATAAGACCGCCATGGAAGAACGTTGAGAGCCATCACCTCAAAAACGTAGCCAGTTAAGGCTTAGGCTGGTCAGCTAACCAAAGCTAGAGGCATGAAGCCCCGTCACTTTAGTGCGGGGTGCTGACCCTTAATGGTGGGGAAGTTGACCGAGTAGGTGTCCCCGACTTTTGCCACGTTCCAATTCTGCTTGTTGGCCTCAGGCAGCATGACGCGATACCGCTTAACCTTTTTGGCAGTCTTGGCTGTAGCATTCCGGATCACCTGGTTGGCTAGGGCCGAAGAGAGTGGAGTGACAACCTTTGCCGTAGTGAGTTTGCGCCGCTCAGTCAAGGGCAACTCAAGCAACCTGTTCGCCAGAGCTGTGCATTCCGCCGTTGTCTGGGCAAACAGTTCAGCCTTGACCTGGTTCAGGTCAAGGAACTTGAGCTTGAGCGTGGTAGTGACTTTTGGCATACGTCCATTATGGCGAGCTATTACCTATCTGGGTAAAGGCGAATACATGCGCCGTTGCTTTTCATCCCTGCGGTTTTAACCCAGGGATGAAAAGCTATCGGGATATTCCGTAATGTTTTCGGTAGGGGTTTGGTCTCCATGCCCCTATTCCTGCTTTAATCCAGCGACTGTGAGCAAAGGTCGTTTTTGCCGTCGTTGAGGGGAGAGGGCGGGTCAAGGGGGGCAGTGGTGAGAGGGGGGGCGAGTGTAGAGTCCTCTGGTTCCGCTGGCTCCGAGATGGGGGATTCCTGAGCGGCGCGGCGGCGTTTGAGGAACAGCGAGATCGCGATCGCCACCACCACAACAGCCAGCACCCCAAACCCAAATTGCGTCATCCAGGCCACCACCTGGGCCAAGGGCACTAGTCGCCCCGCAAAAAATGAAAATGTCACCGTAATCACCGCCCACACTGTCGCCCCACCCAAATTACAGAGCAAAAACTGACGGTAGGGCATTTCCGCAATCCCCGCCATCGGCCCCGCAAAAATCCGCAGCAACGCCACAAACCGCCCAAAAAACACCGCCCGCGCAGCGTTCTCGCTAAATTGGCGACGGCTCTCGATTAACTGAGCCTCAGAAATCCGAAACAGACGACCCACCCGCAACAGCATCGGCCAGCCGCCCCATTTCCCAATCCAATAGCCAAAATTATCCCCCAGCACTGCGCCACTAATCCCACAGAGCAGCACCCCCCAATAACTGAGGTCGTGCATTCCTGCCAAAAAACCACCCACGATGATGATGGTTTCACCGGGAAGTGGAATCCCCGTATTTTCGAGCGCAATCCCCAAAAAAACAACCCAATAACCGTAGCGTTGGGCGAGTTCTTGGATGGCATCAAGGGGCAAAAATTCCAAGGACATCCCTTTTTTACAAATGTTTACGCATCCTCCTTATCTTGACGCGCTAGCCTCGCCTCTGTCAATTGCCCATCGCCTTTCATGGCACGGCAAGCGGGGAATTAGGGTTGAGTTAATCGAGGGTTAATCACCCCTTATGCCAGGGATAACAAGCCCCCCTCAACAGAGATCGCGCAAAATGTTCGCCAGATGGGCGGCACTGTCGCGGCTGGCGAGGGTGGCGGCATTGCGAGCCATGGCGGCGAGGCGATCGCGCTCCTTCAGGAGAGCTAAGACTTCGGCTTGCAGCGTGGCGGCGGTGAGCCTCTCTTGGCGCAGGACGATCGCCGCCCCCGCATCGACGAAGGCTTTGGCGTTGAAATATTGATGATCTTCAGCGGCAAAGGGGTAGGGAATCAGCACCGCTGGGGTTTGGGTAATCGCCAATTCCGTTAACGTCCCTGCCCCAGAGCGACCGATCGCTAAATCCGCCCGCTGCAAGAGACCCGCCATATTGTGGTGAAAGGGTTGAGCGAAGTAATGGGGATGGGTAAAGGTGTCGGCATCGGGGTCGCGATCGCCCGTCAAATGCAGAATATAGGCCCCCGCCGCCAACCAGGCTGGGGCACAGTCGCGCACCAACTGATTCACCGCCACCGCCCCCTGGGAACCGCCCACAATCACCAACAGCGGCGCACCGTCCGGCACTTCAAACTCCAAGGGCTGCGGACTCAAAAACGCCTCCCGCACGGGGGTGCTCGTCCACCGGGTTTTCTGGCGCGGCAGGTAGGCGATCGCCACCTCAAACCCAACCGCCACCTGGGTACAGAGCCGCGCTAACAGCCGCGTCACCTTGCCGGGAATCGCGTTAGACTCATGCAAGACCACCGGAATTCCTGCCCACCGCGCCGCTAAAATTGCCGGAGCCGCAATATAGCCCCCTGTGGTAAACACCACATCAATGTTTTGGCGGCGAATTAATTGCTTCACCTTGAGGGTGGCAGTGATTAAACGTTGGAGAATTTTGAGCCAATGGAGACCCGGTCGCCCTTGAAAACCACTGACCGTAATCGTGTGGAGCGGGTAGTGCGACGAAATTAAGGTTTGTTCGAGGCGATCGGGCACACCGAGCCAATCAATCTTAGCCTCGGTCAGACATTGGGCGACGGCAAGGGCAGGGAAAATATGGCCCCCCGTTCCACTAGCAGCAATCAGAACATGCATGAGTTATAGTGAGTTTGTCTAAACTCCAGTAATTCAACCTATCATCAATGGGTAACTTTGCTCTGAAACCTGTTCTCCTCTCCGGCCTCTTAAGCGCAGGTCTCCTTGGCGTTTTTACCCCGGCTCTCTACGCTCAAACCACCGAATCGCCACAGTCGGATCTTGAAACAACCCTTGATAACCTCGAAGCCGCGGCCAATCGCAAAGACCTCGATGCGGTGATGGGATTTTATAGCCCGACCTTTAAAACCAACGATGACCTCGCCACCAACGGGCTACAAGATGGACTGCGCACCCTATGGCGGGATTATCGGACGTTAAGTTATGACATCGAATTGGAAGATTGGCGCGTTGAAGGGGATGAATGGATCGCTGAAACGGTGACCCGTGTGTCCGGGACTCGCTACGATGGCCGGAAGCCGGTGCGCTTGAGTTCTGTGGTGCGATCGCGCCAAC
Organism: Spirulina major PCC 6313; assembly: GCF_001890765.1. NCBI lineage: Bacteria > Bacillati > Cyanobacteriota > Cyanophyceae > Spirulinales > Spirulinaceae > Spirulina > Spirulina major. The sequence continues at coordinate 128,021 of NZ_KV878783.1, forward strand.
ATATCAACCGCCAAACCCAACGCATCCAACACCAAGACATCCTCGCCGAGCGCACCCTCGTTTTCCTGGGCGACAGCCCCCCGGAAGTCGATGTTCATCTGCCGGAACGGGTACAGCGGGGCGAATCCTTTGATTTTGACGTGGTGGTGCAAGAACCCCTCAACGGCGATCTCCTCCTCGGTGCAGCCTTAGAAGAACCCGTCACCACCGCCTACCTCAGCGAGGCGGATTTTGAGTTGGAATTGCTTCAAGCCGGCGGCATTTTTAAACGCGGCCAAATTGACCGCCGGGATGGCGATCAATGGTTTTCCGCGATTTTGATTCGGGGCGGCGGCATTACCCTCGTCACCCAACGAGTCCGCGTCGATTAAGCCTCTTCCCGTTGGGCAGGTGAACCGCATCCGTTACGACGATCGCTTCACCGCATTCAGGAGCGATCGCACCCCCTGATGTAACCAAGGTGTACGGTAAATCCACTGCTTTAATTGAAACTGCAACGCCCGCAGCGGCGTGTAGTCCGAATAGGTGGCGTGGTAGCGCATCCCTTGATACATCTGATAATGGGCCGGGCGGGTCTTAAATAAATTACCAAACTCAAACTGAGCCGGTAAATAATGCGCCGTCAAAGACTTCCGCGAAAAGCGAGGATCTTGGGTCGGCAGGGAACCATGAATCACTTTGGAATTAAAAAACAGCACATCCCCTTTACGCAGATCCGGCGCAATCACCCGGTCTGGGTTCGCATCCACATAATCCCGAATTCGCTGCGCCCATTCACCATGGGATAGCTCAGGATTATCCCCCCGAAAATCCTGATTATCGTCAGCCTCCGCCATCACGTAAAATCGCCCTGCTTCGGCCGCAATATCTTCGAGGGCAATCCAGGCGATCGTTAAATAACCGTGGGGAATGCTGTCAAGATACCACCACTCCTGATGGGGAAACGTGGCAGTATTGGCATCAAAGAGCATCCCTTGCATCAAGTTAAAGGTCTCAAATCCGGAAATTTCGCTAAGGGTATTGCGCATTTCCAAGCTACAGAGCACATCTTTAATGCTATTGCTAAAATTAGGATATTTTTTGTAATTGTGAACGTCTAAAAAAGATTCTTTGATATGTCCATATTTATCAAGGGTGCTTTTTTCATAGGTATAGGTATTTTGGCGAAAAAAGGGATGGCGGGCGGTGACAATATCGTTTTTGTAATAGTGCAGAACATGATCTAAACGCGAGTGTGGAATTAAATTTCTCACCACAACATAGCCATTTTTTTGATAAAACGATTGAAATTCTGACGGAGAAAGTTCTTGTAGCATTGTAATGATTTTCCTCTGTAGAAATGTTTGTAGAGTGACTGGCGAAAGGATGAGAACACCACCTCTCCCTTGAAAACTACTGCTGATATAGCGATCCTAAATCAATCGAAGATCTTATCTCCTCATCAACAAGGGGCTTAAGCTCCTTGCCTGTTCATAAATCAAATAGGATTGCTATACACAACCTGCCAATGGTGACCTACCCTGCGATTGATCCCCTCGCTCCGTCAGGGCAGCGAGCTAGAAGCTCGCACTACATCGGATTCCAGGGTAGTGTGAGCCTCTGGCTCACGTATACCCGCTCTAGACTAGCAACGTGGCGCATGTATCAGCAGTAGCTCTTGATAAGGGGGCTTGAGAGGGGGCTTGATCCCTTATCTTCTAAGAACAACCGCTATAGATAGCGACTCGCCATTTTCATTGCATCAGCGAGATCTACATCGCCATCGCCATCGGTATCGAGGAAGGAATTAAGGACGGCATTATTCGCACCGCCATCGGTGGGTGTGCCGCTTTGGAGAAACTGCAAAACCAAGGGGATCAAACTGGGCAACAAACCCTGAATTGTGGCGGCAGGAAGTCCGGTTTTCTGAGCCACTTCGCTGATTAGGTTTTGGACTTGTTCTTGATTGAGGAGTAGGTTAACTACTTGGGCGTTGGGTTGCGTGCCGCTGTATTGGTTGACAAGATCTTGGGCGGCGGCAGCACCTTGGGTATTTTTCGTTTCCTGAAGACCCGATCGCACATATTTACCGACGATGCCCATGGCGGTTTGCATTGCGTCGGGGTTGGCTTGGGTGGTTTGGCTCAACTGTTGGACGGTGTTTAAAATGCCGCCGAGTTGATTCGGACTGGCTTGGGCGTTGGGGTCTTGGATTGCGCCTAAGAGGGCATTAACTAGACTCATTACATTTGCTGAATAAGGGGTTGAATCTAGGGTAACGAGGGATGGTGGGGGATTGGCGGATTGATTATAAAAAGTAAGGATTTGACCGTCACAAGGAAGGAGGTCGAAACTTCTAGACGGGATGAACGTCGAACCATTACGGAAATGTTAATTTGGAAGGGGTTCAGGGTGTCCCTTGAATGGCTCAACATGGGATTCAGGATTTTCTACGGGGTTTTTATGTTGCGACGATCGCTTGTTCTTGGCCTCAGTACTGTGTTACTCAGCATTGCTATGGAGACTCAGGGGGTTACCGTGCCATCCTTAGAGCAACGGCCAAGTGATGCAGCGATCGCACAAATTCGGCGCGATCGCGGTGCGCCTGATCATACCGAAAGCCATGGCGGCCAAGCGATTCCTGCCCCCCCGGAGGCCAACCAAACCCAACGACGCGATCGCGGCGCACCCGAACGTACCGACAGCCTCGGCGGCCAAGTCTTTACGCCCCCCGATATTTTCGTTCCGGGTGACACCACGCGAGGCGGCGAAACCTTAGAACCCATCCCATCCAAAACTTGCACCACTGACCCCGATGCCACCGTGCAAGTCCTCGCCTCCATCAACGAGTACGGCCAAGCCCACGGCCTGACCAGCACACCCTTTCCCACTCTCTATGCCTACATTCCCCCCAGCACTGCCCCCACGGGTTTCCTTACCCTGATCAACGCAGACTTGGAAACCATCGCGCAAATCCCGATCGACCTACCCGCCCAAGGGGGAATCGTTGCGGTGAACACCGCCGAGGTGGAACCGCCCCTGTCGCCTTTGGTCACGGCTGAATGGTACGAATGGCACGTCACGCTGATCTGTGATGCTGAGATCAGGATCGAAAGTGAACCGGCGTTCTTGATGCGCGTCGAACCTGATTCCACCTTCACAGACCAACAGGCAGCGGCGACGGCCAAAGCGTTACCGGTGCTCTTTGGTCAAGAGGGACTGTGGTACGATGCCCTCGCTGCATCGTTTGAATACCATGGACAAGTGCCGGAGGATGAAGAGTGGCTCCCGGAATGGCAGCAGCTTCTCCTGGATGGGAATCTAGACTCTGTGTTAGAGGCGCTGGATTTGATGCCGGCACTAACCCCAGAGCCGCTTGTCCCCCCCACGTCTCCCGCTCGCTGATTCAGCCTGGGGTTAATCTTGGCCCGCAGCCGGTGGGTTAAACTTGAAGCGAATTAAGCACTATCCAGGCTGACTCTTATGATTTTATCCACCACTGACACGCTTCAAAACCAACCTGTACGGGAATATCTCGGCGTTGTTACGGCTGAGGTGGTTTATGGCAGTAATGCGCTGCGGGACTTTTTTGCGGGGATTCGGGATATTATCGGCGGCCGCACGGGAGCCTATGAGCAGGTGTTTGAGAAGGGCCAAAAAAGTGCGATCGCTGAACTCGAAGAACGGGCCAAAAAAATGGGCGCTGACGCAGTGATCGGCATTGAAATCGACACCGGCACCATCAATCTTGACTCTTCGGGTGTTCTGCTCTTGATCACTGCCACGGGGACGGCGGTTAAATTCTAGGCCAGGGAAACAGGATAATGCAAAGCAGCAGAGAGCGATCGCGATCGCTCCCTACGTTTTTAACGTTAACAACGTCTTAAGGGGTGATGCGTGACGTTACTTTTTCAGCACCACCCGATAGCGAGCCTTGCCCGCTTCGAGATGGGCGATCGCATCATTCACTTGGCTAAACTCAAACACCTCCGTCACAGGTTCGAGCTTGTGACGAGCGACAAACTCCAGCATGGTCGCCGTCGTTGCCGGACTGCCCAGGGGACTCCCAGAAACGGATTTTTGGCCCAAAATCAGCGGAAACGCCCCCAACTGAATCGGACGGGGAACCGCCCCGACAAAATGCAGCCGTCCCCTTGCCCGCAACGCCGTCACATAGGCCCCCCAATCGAGATCCACATTCACCGTCGAGAGGATGAAATCAAAGGAATCGGCCACGGCGGCGATCGCATCGGGATCGCGGGAATTGACGATGTGATCCGCCCCTAGCTCGCGGATTTCCGCCGCTTTCGCCGGATTACTAGAAAACGCCGTTACCTCACAGCCCCAAGCCTTGAGGAACTGCACCGCCATGTGACCCAAACCACCAATCCCAATCACGCCCACCCGATCCGTTGGTTTAACCCCACATTGCACAATCGGGTTAAACACCGTAATGCCGCCACAAAACAGCGGTCCGGCTTTAGCTGGATCAATCCCATCCGGAATCGGAATCACCCATTCCGCTTGGGCACGAACGCGATCGGCAAAACCGCCATACCGCCCCACAATCGTCCCTTCTGCTGTGGCACAGAGGTTTTGATCGCCAGACAGACAGGGGTTGCAATGGAGACAAGACCGGGAAAACCAACCCAAGCCGACCCGCTGGCCAACGCTTAGGGTCGTGACGCGATCGCCCACCGCCACCACCGTTCCCACCACCTCATGCCCCGGCACGAGGGGATAGGCACTCATGCCCCAATCATTTTTAATCATGCTCAAGTCGCTGTGACACAGGCCGCAATACTCCACCTGAATTTCGACTTCTTCGCCAGGCAATGCCCCAGGGTCGTATGCAAACGACTCTAGGGTTCCGCCGGCGGTTGTGGCTGCGTAGGCTTGAATCATGCGATCGCTTTCCTGAATGAAAATCTAATGGTGTTGAACGGGTACAGGAGTCGGACAGCCCCCCACTGCACCCTAATCGATCGAAATGGATTGCGGCCCAGATCCTGCCTCCGTGGCAGCCGCATCGTCGCTACCCTCTGTGGCCATACCGTTTTTCGCGAGCCAGGTTTTCACCGGATCTTCGTTGAGATTGAGCCGGAGCGCACCCGCACAAAAGCCACCGAGAAATGCGACCGGGTTCTTGAGGACTTCTTGACCGAGGGGGGTTAGTTCATCAAACACAGTTCTTTTTTTCCATTAATCGACGCTTGCCTGTTCGCATCTTAGCTTAGAAAAGTTTGCGAGCGTCACAAATCTTAATAGAATCAGAACTGGTAATCATTCCGTTCAGTCCTTAAATCCTATGAATATTCGTGCTTTGCTTGGCCTTGTGGTCGGCCTATTGTGCTGTAGTTTTCTCTGGTTTTCCCCTCTAGCCCAGGCGGGGAGTTCATCATTAATTCGGGCCTATGACGATGTGCGCGTCACCACGAAAGACTTTCATGGTGCAACTCTCAATGAAGCTGAATTTGCCAACACGAGTTTAGATGAGGCGGATTTTGGCGATGCAAAGCTGATTGGGGCGGTCTTCAATGGCTGTAGCCTCCGGGGTGCGACGTTAAAAAACGCCGATTTTCGCACTGGGATCGCTTATCTGAGCGACTTCAAAGGAGCCGACCTCACCAATGCGCGTTTTTCCGAAGCGATGCTCCTGCGCACGATTTTCACCGATGCCACCATCACGGGGGTTGATTTCACCGATGCCGTCCTCGATCGCGACCAAAAAAAGCAGTTGTGTGAACGGGCGACGGGGGTGAATCCGGTGACGGGGGCGGATACCTACGAATCCTTGGGCTGTTATTAACGGCATCGGCATCCGTAGGCGCGATCGCACCTCGAACGACCCAGGGAGAGAACCCGATATCCTAAACCGAGGAATCATTGCTAATGTTGAGCAGGATATGGATCTGTTGACCCTCTGGCTTGATCGTTAATTCCCCTGCCATGCTTCTCGCGACGCTCAATCGATCGGTTAAACGCTACGGATTCCCGTTGGCCCTGGGGGCTATTTTCGGATTTGCGATCGCGCTTCGGTTTTGGCGGTTGGGGCAGTTTAATACCCTGGTGTTTGATGAGATCTATTACCCGGTGTTCGCCAATCGCTATTTAATCGGTGAGCCGGTGTTTAACTCCCATCCGCCCCTGAGCCAAACCCTGATGGCGATCGCGATGTGGATTGGGTCATGGTGGCCCGCGCCGCCGGACATGATCAACGGTTTAACGGGATCGATGCGTTCGACCTTGAGTTATCGATGGTTAAATGCGATCGCCGGGGCTTGGGTTCCGATCATCGCGGCATTAATCACCTATCACCTCAGCCAGCGGCGCAGCTTTGCGATCACCACCGCCCTGCTCTTGTCTCTCGATGGCCTGCTGTTGGTGGAATCCCGCTACGGTCTCAACAATATCTATCTAGTCTTGTTCGGCCTGTTAGGCCATCTCTACCTGATCCGGGGGCTGCGAACCCCGCCCCTGCCCCGGATTCCCGCCCAGCCCAAACGTCAGGTGCGCTGGTTTCGGGACTATCGCGGCACCCGCTTTGCCACCCTGCGCCAGGTGAGCGATTGGGTGAGCGATCGCCTCCATTCCCGCCGTCCGCCCCAACCGTGGCAACAGTTCAGCCTCGCGGGGGTGTGGTTTGGCTGTGCGGCGGCGGTGAAGTGGAACGGGTTGGGGTATCTTTTCGCGATCGCCCTGCTGTGGATCGTCGCGATCGCCCTAGCGTGGATCGTTCCCCACCGGCTCCGCACCGCCCACGCCTTCCCCCTCAATGCCCTCGCCCAGATTCGTCCCCTCCCCGCCCTCCTGTATTTCGCCCTCATCCCCCTCCTCACCTATTGCCTGCTGTGGATTCCTCACCTCTGGCTCAACCCCACCCCCAACTTCTGGCAAGTGCATCGCCAAATCCTCGCCTTTCACCACGCCGTCGGCAGCGGCAGCGCGGTGCATCCCTACTGTTCCCCCTGGTATAGCTGGCTCCTGATGTGGCGACCCGTGGCCTACTTCTACGCCACCGCCCGCAGCCTCGATGAAACCGTCCCTGCCTACCCCCCCCTGCCCAGCAACGCCAGCACCCTGATCTACGATGTCCACGCCATGGGCAACCCGATCCTCTGGTGGGGAGCCACGGGTGCGATCGCTCTCCTTCTTCTTCTTTTTTTTCTCCCCTCCCCCGCCCGACTCTTTCCCGTCCCCTTACCCTGGGGCATCTCTCTCTATCTGCTGATTAGCTACGCCGCCAACCTGCTCCCCTGGGCCCAGGTCAGCCGCTGCACCTTCCTCTACCACTACATGGCCGCCCTCATCTTCGCAGAGATCGCCCTCGCCTACGGGGTGGACCGGTGGTGTTGGCAGCGATCGTGGTGGCGGTGGGCCTGTGGGGGTGTCGTGCTGGGGGTCAGTATCCTGGCATTTTGGTTTTGGTTGCCGATTTATTTAGGGTTACCCCTGTCGCCGGATGCCTATCAACTGCGAATGTGGTTTGCCAATTGGATTTAACTCGTTTACAAGGCTGCGATCGCTCCCCCATCCGCTCCAGCCTTACGAATGTAAAGCGTAAAGCCCCCGTTTTCCAAACGGGGGATATAAGCGAAGGGCTGAATTTATTCAGCCGTGATACCGAGGTATCATAGCAACCATGAAAACGCTCAAGTTCAAGCTCTACCAGCATAAGCGGAATAGATACCTCAAGCGGACAATCAATGCCGCAGGGCGTATCTACAACCATTGTGTTGCCCTCCACAAACGGTACTACCGAATGTGGGGCAAGCACTTGAACTGTGCCCGACTGCAAAAACACATCGCCAAGCTTCGGAAACGGAACCCCTGGTGGTTGCAGGTGGGTTCTCAAGCCGTACAGGATATCTGCCAACGAATTGAGAAAGCGTATCAACTGTTCTTCAAACACAACAAAAAAGGCGTTCGCCTGCCAAACTTTAAGAAGACCCGAAAGTACAAATCGGTAGTGCATTAGATTATTGTGGGGAAGGAGAGGATATCCTGCCAACTCCAGCGATGGTCAGTCAATCCTGCTCGTTGTGCCGCCGTGCTCTTGTAGCGACTGTGCTGCCAGATCCAGTTGAAATAACTCACCACTAAACGCACCGTCACCTTTGCCTGCTGCCACAGTTTGCCAAACTTGTTCTGTCGTCGATGCCACCTACCCGTCTGCTGCCTGATAATTCCATTGGTACGCTCCAACCGTTGCGTTTGGTCTTTGCCAATGTAGTGCTCAATTTCCAGCGGCAGTACCCGCTCATATCCTCCCCAGTTGTCACTATTCCATTGCTGGCAATGGGTCTTTCCCTCCGTGCTCACCACCAGTTCTTCAATCAGTTCATCGGTGTGTTTCCCCACTCGTGCTGTCAAGATTAACCCGCTCGAATCTGCCAAACTCATCGCAATCCAGCAATCGCCTACTTCAACTTCTTCGGGCAAGCATTGTTGTTTTTTTTTTCACGAATGACCACATCTCATCAGCACTCACGTCCTCCGTTTCCACGCCCTGCACTTGGTCGTTATGAACCAGCAAAGCTTTAGCACTGGCGGCACGAATAATACTGACCACGGTGTTATAGGCTAATCCGCTGATGCGGCTGACTCCTCGCAAGCTAGTGCCTTCACTGTGGGCTTGAAGTACTTGCTCAATCTGCTCCGGAGTAACATGGCGATAGTAGTAGAGGGTGTCAAAACTCTCGGCAAAGGTTTGCTGGCAGTGAGGGCAGAAGTAGCGTTGATGACCCATTGGGCATTTTGCCGTGTTGGTGGGTTTTGGATGGACGCAGAAGCCGGCATTCCATGTTTTTAGTGCAGTGGTAAGGATTCCTTTTACTTACCAAACCCACATCATTTTGACGCACTACCTACAAATCCTTCACCCTCAAGCAAGCTGGGTACAAATTCCTCGGTGGCAACCGGGTCAGGATTGGGAACAAAGTCTATCAATATTGGAACTCTCGCCCCATTGAGGGCAAGGTCAAGACCGTGACGATTAAACGAACTCCCTTGGGAGAACTGTTCATGATTGTCACGGTAGATACCCTGTCAGAGCCTGAAGTCAAAACCGAGACAGGTAACATTGCTGGTTTTGATTTTGGACTTAAGACGTTTCTGACCTGTTCGGAGGGATTCAAGATTGATGCCCCCTTGTTCTTCAAGCAGTCACTTAACTCGGTTCGCAAAGCGAGTCGAGAGTTGTCCCGTAAGCAAAAGGGTTCAGCGAATCGAGAACGTGCCCGATTGAACTTAGCCCGCAAGCATGAAGATATTGCCCATCGACGGCGGGACTGGTTTTGGAAGTTAGCCCATCAACTGACGAATCAGTTTGATGTGCTGTGTTTTGAAACCTTGAACCTCAAGGCGATGCAGCGGCTCTGGGGGCGTAAGGTGAGTGATTTGGCGTTTCGGGAGTTTCTGCAAATCCTGGAGTGGGTGGCGACGAAGAAGGGGAAGCGGGTGGTCTATGTTGACCGCTGGTTCCCTTCGAGCAAGACCTGTTCAAGTTGTGGTCATATTTTGGAGCATCTGGATTTAGAGACTCGCCATTGGCGGTGTCCCAGTTGCTCGACAGAGAATGACCGGGATGAGAATGCGGCGATGAATATTAAAGTGGCTGGGGCTTCAGCCATTGGGTTAGGTGATGTCAGACAGGCGTTGCCTGCTATTGCTGTTTGATCCCAGAATCCCCCGTTTTCTAAACGGGGGAGTAAGTCAACCCGATATAGAGCAGAATCATCCTACTGAAACAGCAACAAAGATTGGGGGACGCACCTTAACCGACGGCCAGCAACGTTTGTCCGATGCTGAGACGTTTCCGGCACAATCGATCGTTTAGAACTCTTGACGTTAGGACTTGATGATCTTGACCCAAACTCAATGGATCGCACTAGCCAGAGCGGTTAGGACATTCAGAGACTTTGGAACAAGGGGCTTAAGCCCCTTGTCTGTCCTAATGTTCTTGTTGATTGCTATATCTTTACAAAAGTATTAACTTCTCAATCATCACGCAATTGAGCATTACCTATTCTTTAAGAATGCTTTAAGCTACGATGATCATTCCCATCGTCAATTCATTAAAATTGCTCCCGTTGCTCCCTTTACCTTGAGTGCATCAGACATTGAAACCTTTGCTGCTCTAGAATGACGCACTTCGGCATTCAAAATCAGATCCCCTCAATCCGATCAAACAACAGCCAATCCCCCTGAGATTCCCATGCAAAAAATAGGGGATTTCGGGACACGGAACAGAATCACCAGATCCCCTCAACCTCTTTATTGACAGGGGCTTAGGGATTTTTTGACTCCATTTAGGGGGACAGATTTTGTAAGGATTCAGGTACTTGAAACGCAGTCACAGCAAGGCTTGCACAGTCGAGGTAAGTTCTAAACTAATAACTCATTCTCAATAAGCACGTAAAAGAGGGATTACAGCCTTTTTATTGAGAATAGAGAAATGGCTCAAAATAACTAAACCCTATACTGAGTAGGGCTTATAGCCAAATTCCTGCGACCTGAATGCTTACCAGATTTTCTCTATTCAGGGTTAAAAAAATCACACTGGTTTTCCTGAGGAGCCGGCAAAAGTGGGCAGGGTCAAAAGACCCAACCCGCTTGATTATGTGTAAAAGATCACAATTCTCTGCACGATTCAAAAAAAAATCTTGAGATTCTTTGAGAAAGCTTAAAAAAGAAGCATTGCTGAGATTTTGATTGTAATCTTTGATTTAAGAGGAAACAGTCCACATTTTTTGAATATTCACTGCCCTTGTATGAAAAATTCCTCATCTTAATTAGTTCAGAATCATTGGTTCAAAAATTTGGGCTTGGAAGTCATGCAAAATATTCAACCAATTTCCGAGTGTGTCGGAATTTACGAAAATCAATCGGGAGTGCAGTTCTTGGCATTACTAGAGCCGAATCAAAATCCCCTGAATCCGCCTCAAATGTTATTTGCAATTCAAATTTTAGGGCGTAAGACTCATCAGAATTTGGAAATATAGTGATCTGGCGGTGCAGTGGACAGACAGGATTAGCGCCCATTGGATTAGACTGTGCTGCTGAGCCGGCTCCTTCAAGGGCGGAACTGAAACCGGGTGCAGTCTTGATCGGGATCATGGGACTCCGGCAGCAGAAGGCGGGTGGAGAAAAATCGGTTGTTTTGAGATGGTGATATGAGCAGTCAGTTTTGGGGTCGCAGCGTGGCCCGGTCGGTGGTTTTGAGTTTGGTGCTGTGGGGAGCGTTCCAAATCCCTGCACTGGCTCAACCTTCATCTAACTCCTACCTAGAGCAACTGACAACGACGTACCAACAGATGCTCGATGGGTTTCCGGCGCAACGGGCGGCAGCAGAGGCGGCCCAGAATCCGAGGGAGTTGGGTCGCTTGTGGATGATGTACGGGATTGCGCATCAGTATTTTGGGCGGTTTGAGGCGGCGCAGCAGGGGCTAGAGCGGGCGCTGGTGTTGATGCGGGAGACGGGGGATGTGAGTGAGGCGGCGGTGGTGCAGCAGTTGGCGGCGGTGCATGCCCAGCAGGGTGATGCTTATGGGATTGCGTTTTTGGAGGGGCAGTTACGGCAACCGTTGGCGGTGGCGAGTCGGCGGGCGGTGTTGTATCAGTTGGGGATTGCCTATCTGAGTTTGGGCGATCGCGCCCGGTTGCCCCGTGGTATTGCGGTGATGGAGGAGTACCTAGCCGGGCTGGATGTGGAGGCGGAACCGGACTATTGGATCGGGGCGGTGACGATTTTGGCGGCGCTGCAATATTTGGTGAATCCTGGGGAGGCGATCGCTACGCTGCAAGGGGCGATCGCCTCCCATCAATCTCTCCTGTCCCAACGCGCCCAATGGACGAGTTTCACCAGTCAACTGGCCCACTATCTCCATCAACAACAACGGGGCCTAGAGGCGATCGCGGTCGTCCAAGCAGCCCTCGCGGCCCTGCCGACCGATGCTAACCCCCATGTCCCACAAGCCCGGTGGCAACTTTTGGGCCTGTTAGCCGATTTGCAGGCGGATCAAGAACAGTTTGCGGCGGCCCATCGGTTGCACCGCGAACGTTTAACCCTGGCTCAGTCCCTCGCCCCCCACAACGCCACGCATCTGAGCCTGACGTGGGCGGCGTTGGCACAAACAGCCTTTTGGCAGGGGAATCTTGCCGAGGCGTTGCAATTTCAAACCGAGGCCTATGGGCAATACGACCTTAGCCCCGACCCGCTACAGTGGCGTGAGACAGATTTAACCGCGTTAGTGCAGGGGAGCGATCGCCTCCAACATTTGGGTTTTTTGCAGTGGCAGGCGGGCCAATTGGCCCAAGCTGAAGCGACGTTACGGCAGGGGCTGGCGATGGATCGCGAGGCGCGGCAGATGTTGCTAGACAACACCAACTTCTACGCGATGACACGGGACGAGTTGACGGTGACGAACTACGGGCCGAGCACCGATGGTTATCGGACGTTGCAACAGGTGTTGGTGGCCCAGGGGCAGCCTGAAGCCGCCCTCGTCGCAGCAGAAGCGGGGCGGGCGCGGGCATTGTTGCAGTTGTTGATCAATCGTCAGGCGAATACGAACCAGTACATTGATGTGCAGACCCTCACCTTGGCGCAGATTAAAGCGATCGCCCGTCGCGAAAAGACCACCCTCGTCCAATACAGCGTCGTCTATGATGCCCCGTTTACCTACCGGATTGCCTTTGCTGATCAAAATCCTGACGTTGTCACGAGCACAATCTTAATTTGGGTGATCACGCCCGATGGGGAGATTCATCACCGCACGGTTCCCCTCGATCAGAGTTTATCCCTGCTGGTGGAACGTGCCCGTAATCGGATCATTTCCAGCGATCGCGCCAATCGAGCGGGGCCCCCACTCCAAGACCTCCATCGCCTGCTCATTGATCCCATCGCCCCCCTCCTGCCCACCGATCCGACGGCCCGCGTCACCTTCATTCCCCAAGATATGCTCTTTTTTGTGCCCTTTCCGGCCCTCCAAGATGCCAACGGGGTGGAGTTGATCGATCGCCATACGATCTTGACGGCTCCCTCGATTCAGGTGTTGGATGTGGCCCGCCGCACGAAAGAACGCTCGCCGCCGCAGGATCAGGCGTTGGTGGTGGGCAATCCGACAATGCCCCCATTTCCGGGGGGAACCGGGACAACACGCAACGCCTTAGCTCCCTTACCGGGGGCGGAAGCGGAGGCTAAGGCGATCGCGGCCCTGTTCCAAACGGAGCCACTGATCGGGGATCAAGCCACGGAAGCCGAGGCGATCGCCGGGATGCAAAACGCCCGGATCATCCACCTTGCCACCCATGGCCTGCTCGATTCTGATCTGCGTTACGGTAGCTCCCTCGCCCTTGCCCCCACCCGCGATACTGACGGCTTTCTCACCCTCCGTGAGATTAATCAATTGGACTTGAAGGCCGATTTAGCGGTGCTCAGTGCCTGCGATACGGGGCGGGGCTGGATCGGGGCCGGGGATGGGGTGATCGGGCTGTCGCGATCGTTCATTGGGGCGGGGGCGGCCAGTGTGATGGTGTCGCTGTGGGCGATTCCGGATCAACCCACGGCCACCCTGATGACCGAGTTTTACCGCAATCTCAACGCGGGCCAAGATGGAGCTAAAGCCCTGCGGGAGGCGATGCTAACAACGCGCGATCGCTACCCCAGCCCCAGCGCTTGGGCCGCCTTCACCCTCACCGGAGCCGTAGATTAGCGCCCCATTTATCCAGAACTCATGACCCGCCTTAAACGGTTGTTCAGATATTCGGTTGCGCCCCCCTTTGCCCCTTAACCTAGGAAAGATTTATCAGAGTCGCAGTCCAGAATTTTTCTACGCTGACCCGTGCGATCGCAGTCGCAACCCTGCCCGCCCTTTTTCCTGAATGCATTTGGAGTGAAGCCTAATCCTATGACTCGATTTTTAACCCGTATGGTGCATGGCCTGCACTTCAAAAACATTCGCGGCGACTGCTTTGGCGGCTTGACGGCGGCGATCGTGGCCCTGCCCCTCGCCCTGGCCTTTGGGGTATCCTCCGGTGTCGGCCCCATTGCCGGACTCTACGGCGCAGTATGCGTGGGCTTTTTCGCCGCCCTCTTTGGGGGGACTCCCTCCCAGATTTCCGGGCCCACCGGGCCCATGACCGTGGTGATGGCCTCCACCCTCGTCTCCCTCACTGCCCGTTATCCCGACACCGGCCTCGCCATGGCCTTCACGGTGATCATGCTGGGGGGGATTTTTCAGATTCTCCTAGGGGTCTTCAGCCTCGGTAAATACCTCACCCTGATGCCCTACACCGTGATTTCCGGCTTCATGTCCGGGATTGGGGTGATTATTATCCTGCTGCAAATCGGGCCGCTATTGGGCCACGCCGGCAGTGGCAATGTGGTGGACAATGTGATGAAATTGCCGAGCCTGATCAGTCACCTTGACCCGATCGCTGCCGGATTAGGGGCCTTAACCTTGGTGATTGTGTTTGCTGCGCCGCCCCGGTTGAATCGGATTTTACCCGCTCCCTTGATTGCCTTGGTGGTGGGTACTGTGGTGTCGGTGGTTGTCTTTCCCGATGCGGCGATTCCGCGCATTGGCACGATCCCCTCTGGTTTACCCACCCTCCACCTGCCAACGATGGAGTGGGCCACCCTCAAGGATATGCTCGGTTACAGTGTGATGCTGGCGATGTTGGGGGCGATCGATTCCCTGCTCACCTCTCTGGTGGCGGACAATATTACCCGCACCCAACATGATTCCAATCGCGAATTGATTGGCCAAGGGATTGGTAATCTCGTCTCTGGCCTCTGTGGGGGTCTGCCGGGAGCCGGGGCAACGATGCGCACGGTGATCAACGTCCAAGCCGGGGGCAAAACGCCGCTATCGGGGATCGTCCATGCGTTGGTCTTGGCGGTGATTGTGCTCAAAGCCGGCTCCCTGACCGAGCCGATTCCCCATGCGGTGTTAGCGGGGATTTTGATTAAGGTGGGGATCGATATTATTGATTGGGGCTTTTTGCGGCGGGCCCATCGGCTCTCGGCTAAGGGGGCGGGGCTGATGTATCTGGTGTTGGGGTTGACGGTGTTTGTGGATCTGATTACGGCGGTGGCGGTGGGGGCCTTTGTGGCGAATCTGCTGACGGTGAAGCATATGACCGATGTGCAGGAGCGGGAAATGCGGGCGGTGACTGATGGGACGGCGGAGGATTGGTTGTTACCGGAGGAGCGATCGCTCCTGCACCAAGCCCAAGGCCGGATTCTCATGTTCCGCCTCAGTGGCCCGATGAGTTTTGGGGCGGCGAAATCCATTTCGCGGCGGATGGCGATCGTGGGAAATTATGATGTGTTGATTTTGGATTTAATGAATGTGCCGCGCTTGGGGGTGACGGCATTGTTAGCGATCGAAATGATGATCAAAGATGCGATCGAAAAACGGCGAGATGTGTTTGTGGTTGGGGCCCATGGTCAGGTGTATCGACGATTGCATACCCTTGAGGTGATCCAACAATTGCCGCCGACCTGTCGATATTCTGACCGATTATCGGCGTTGCAACAGGCGGTACAGTTAGTCCAGGGCTATTCTGTGGTGGTGGAGCCTGGGGACTCTTTGGTGGCGGACTCTGAGGTGCGATCGCCCTCTCACCATTCCGTTTCTGCGTCAGCCTATGCTGAAGATTGAAATCAGAACAGGCTCTGTCCGTTGTACTTCTACCACGGACTACCCACCAGCATGAACGCGCTCCAATAAAAGGGATGGCTAAAATTAGCCCGCTGGATCGCGTCTAATCCTGCGATCGCATCCCCTACGCCCGCTAACTGACTCTGTTGAATTAACGCCAACTGCGCCCGCCGCAACGCCTCCGCCTTAATCGTCACCTCCGGATCAGTGAGATGCCGATAAAACTCACCCATCAACGCCATTGTCCCCCGATCCGACACTTGCCACAAACTCGCCAACGCCGACTTCACCCCCGCCTGCACCGCCAACCCCGCAAACCCCAATTCAGCATTCACATCTCCCAACGCCGTCTCACAAGCACTCAACACCAAAAGCTCAACCTGCGGATTGTCATACCAGCGCAACTCTCGCAATTCATGGGGCTGCAATTGTTCATCGCCCCACAGTTGAATATACGAATCATCTAAACGACCCGCCTTGAAATCCGCATGGGTCGCTAAATGCACCACATCAAAATCCCGTTCCCGGCTCTGATCTGTCAAATTCTGATAGGTAAATTCTGCATTGAGATGGATTTCGCTGGGGATAACTTGGGATAATACGCTGGCTTCTTGCTCCACCCCCGGCAAAGGATCAAGCGCTTGAAATTCCGACGCACCCATGATCAAGAGATGGGCATCCTGGAGAGATTGATAATCACTATTGGTCAGACTCAGACTCGGAATTTGCCCCAGACTGTACTTTTCAATTAGGAATTGCTCACCGTCATAAAGTGCGGCAAGAGGCACATGGCGCAGTCCTTCCCCCATGGCAAAAATCAGCGTATCCACCGCCAATTCATCCAGGGTGGAAGCCAAGGGAGCGATCATCCATTCATAGAGTTGTTGAGCCGGTTGCACATAGTCAGTGCGGCGACGTTGATTGAGAACACCGCGACGGAATTGGGACACAGTACGCATTAACTCCTCACGGGATGCGGCGGGGATCACATGACGGCGGAACTGGTCATCCGGGGTGATTAAAATCAATTCGAGATAGTCCGGTTGACTGAGGATGTAAACCAATGCCGGATTGGTTCCGGTTTGGGTTTGAATGCGCCTAAAGGTTTCCCGCAGATTGCCAATACTGGATTCTTCACCCTCGTCACTCTCCGATTCGTCAGCCCCATCAACCCCTTCTACATTGACGCTGTTATCCGCTAGGACCGTGAGAGCCGCATAGGCATCTGCCATCGAGTCATCCAGCCTGATCAATTCTTGCAAGACGGCATTATCTTCTAAAGACCCCCCCAATGCTTTTTCACCCGGTAAGCTCCAGGTAAACCCCCCTTCGGCATCAAATCGGGTTTCTCCCCCTAGTTGTCGTCCGACGCGACGCACAAACTCTTCGTTATCTAAAAATTGATTTTTAACATCGGAGCCGGAAACCGCATGCACAATTTCCGGCGGGGTGGCTGGATTTTCCGGCGGGGTGACTGGATTTTCCGGCAAGGTGACTAAATTTTCCGGCGGAGCACTATTGGTGAGGATTGAAATCCCCGGTTGGGTATGACTGGTGAGATAAGCCTGGGTGGGGAGAATGGTAAATCCTGTTCCGGCGGTGATGGCGGCACTGGTGCCGTTTGTTGTCGCATCCCCAATGAGAAAGGGGGTGGATTCGTTTCCGCCATGACGGATCACGATCGCGCCGCCGGAGACTGCACCCGCACTGGCAATACTGGCATTAAAACTATTAAACGAACTATCCGCCGATGCGATCGCCCCTGGAACGCGCACAAAACCATTCACACTTTCGAGGGTAACGGCTCCCCCCGCCCCCGCCGTAGCTTCAGTATTAATCAACCCCACGGCGATGCCCTTGGGGGCTTGGAGGGTAACGGTTCCTGAATTTCCCGTGGGGCTTGTGGTATTAATCGCCCCGGTGCCGCTGAGGGTGTTGATCGTGCCATTGGTGCTAATCAGAGCGACATTGCCCCCGTTGCCCGTCCCTAAGGATGCCGCATTTAAGCTCCGAGTCTGAATCTCTGCTGCGGCGTTCAGAGTAATCACGCCCCCTCCCGTCGCACTGCTGGTATCCAAGGTTAAGGCCGTAGTGTCGATACCCTGGGTAGCGTTAAGGGTTAAGGGGTTCCCCGTGGTTTGGACAGAGCCGGTGAGAGTGATATCACCCAAAGCACTGAGCGCAACAGCACCATTATCAACAAACAGATCTAAATCTAAGTTCCCTGGATGCTCTGTTATCGCTAAACTGCCATTCTGCACCCAAATCCCGCCACCATTGTTACCCGCAACATTCCCCGCAATGGTGGAGTTGATTAGGCTCACATCACCCACGCTCCTGATCCCGCCGCCGTTGCCGCCAACGACCCCCGCCGAATTCCCCGTAATCGTGGAGTTCGTCAGGCTCACATTACCGCTACTGGAAATCCCACCGCCGTTACCGCTGCCGAACCCCGCCGCATTCCCCGTAATCGTGGAGTTCGTCAGGCTCACATCACGATCGCTGTAAATCCCACCGCCGTCGAAGTTACTCGTAAAATTCCCGGAAACGGTGGAGTTGGTTAGGCTCACATTCCCCACGCTCCTAATTCCGCCGCCGCCGCTACTCGCAATATTACCTGAAACGGTGGAGTTGGTCAGGCTCAAATCACTACCGCTAAAAATTCCGCCGCCGCTGCCAGTGACCCCCCCGCCTGCGATCGTGAGGTTGTTGATCGTGGTTGTCCCTAGCGTTGCAATGCTCTCAAAAATCCGAAATGTGTTGTTTCCCTGAACCGTGGAGCCATTGCCATCAATTGTCACTCCGATTTGTGCCCAACTAATCGTTGAGAGGAGGTTTACCGTACCGCTCACACTAAACGTTACCGACTCATTATTTCCCACGAGAGCTAACGCTTGGCGTAGGGAGCCTGCACCAGCATCATTTAAGTTGCTGACGGTTTGATTGGCTAATGTTCCCTCCCAACGGCTCAGGGTTAGGTCAGTGAATGGCGTGACGGCTTCAATGGTTCCAGTCCTGCGTTCTAAGACCCAATCTCCGCCGTAATTGCTGCTCCCGGTCAGATTCGTTGACGCTGCCACATCCGCCCCGGTGATCGCGGCAAGACTCGCCATTAATGCCTCACCCGTGGCCCCCAAGGCCGTGAAGCAACTGTAAAGCAGTAAATCCGCCCCCTCGGTGAGGGAATCTGACCAGGTTTGTAGCTGGGTTTGATAATTCTCGACGTTCTCGCTGTTGATCCATTGATTGCCCAGCCAGAAATTCCCCTGATTTCCTTCGGCAACGATCGCAACTGAATCCAATTTCCCCACCGCAGCACGGATCAGGGATAGCTGTGCGGTGATCGTTGCCATGCCGTTTTGATCACGATCGATAATTTGTGCGATCGTTCCCGCCTCAGCCCCAAACAATAACGCCTCTGGATTGTCCGCCCGTGCATCAATGAACACCGCCTGATCGGGATTGTCCCCCGACTCCGAAAAGCGCACCACCCGCGCATTCCCGCTCACTAAATCCGGCGCATCTACGGTCACCCGCCCCGCCGCGAATAAATCCGCCTGCTCTGCGACCACCTGCCCGATCAGATGCACATCACCCGTCACAATTGACCCTTGTAATTCCACCCCGCCCGCCGTTAGCAAACTGGGTAAATCCATGGGTGAAATGCCGGCGGTTAGAGCCTCTTGGGGTAAATCCAAACTCAGCAACATTCCCGCTTGGGCCACATTCACCAAACGAGACCCCGGTACGGCTGCGAGCGTGACGGTAGGGGCTGCGATCGCCCCCGCTTGAATCACGGTTCCACCCAAAAGCGTGATGTCCTGGTTTGAGGTGAGGGTTCCGGCGTTGATGATCGCGCTGGGTGCTGCACTTAAAAAGGAAAACTGATTGGGGTTGCCGATTAGGGTGGTGTAGTCATTCGCACCCATGGCATTAAACCACCCTCCCTCGAAGCCAATGCGATCGCTCGTTGTCGCCAAGAAATCCCCGCCCACATTCAAACTCGCCCCCACGCCGAACACAATCCCCGCCGGATTCATCAGGTACAGATTCGGGGTAGCTTGAATCAGCCCATTAATCACGGAGGGATCGCCCCCGGTCACTCGCCCCAAAATATTCGTGATCCTGGGATGACTTAAGAACTTGGCAATTTCGCCGCTGCTTAACCCAAATTCTTGAAAGGAGTGAAACAGATTCGCCCCGGCTTGGGTTCCCCCGTCGATGTAATACCTGTTGCTATCGAGGGTGACGATTGTGTCTGTGCCGTCTGGGGCAGGGGCGATCGCTTGGGCGAGGACTGGGTTAGCACAGCAGAGGCTGCTCATGCCAAGCAAAACGGCGCAATGGAGAGTGTTCATGAATCGGGGGGGCGATCGCTTTCGTTTGGGATGAATTCAACAACTCTCCCTCAGTATAAACAGGGGATTTTCTGAACTAATACCCAATCCCAACTAATACCCAATCCCAACTAATACCCAATCCCAACTAATACCCAATCCCACAATCAGAAACCCCAGATCACGGTGGGCAAGATCGGAAAAAACGTGAATCTCGATGATGAGAGAGGGTTACCGAGATTCACGCTTCAGGATATTGCGGTGCGATAGGTGGCTTCGCGATAGGTGGCTTCGCGATAGGTGGCTTCGCGATAGGTGGCTTCGCGATAGGTGGCTTCGCGATAGGTGGCTTCGCGATAGGTGGCTTCGCGATCGCGCCTAATCAGTCCAACTATCGAGACTGAGGGGAACAAGATCGCCGCTCGTGGTGAGGCCGAGGAGCATGGCGGATTGTTCCGGGATGAGGTGGCCGGTGAGGGCGCAATGTTCATCTTTTTCGGCGGTGGCAGGCAGGGAGGCGCGGATATCGTGGCGGGAAAATTGGGGGCGATAGTCGCCGGATTTTTGTTGGACGTAATTCCACAGGATGCTGCGGATCAGGGCTTGATAGCCGGTGTTGCCGGATAGAGTTTTGAGTTTGTCTTTGAGTTCGCGTTCTAAGCGAATGCTCGTGACTTCCATCTCGGTGGTTGAGGTGCGGGTCATTGTTTGCATGGGTGTTGCAAAGCCTCCAAAAAAAGGTGTGGACATTCTAGTATTACAAGTGTAGTATTTAAAGCATGGGTTGATCCAACCCCCAGCGCAAATCTTTAAATTCGAGAAATTCGAGCAATTTTGCTTAAATTCGCGCTGACACTTCGTTTTTTTGAGCCGATCGCCTTTGGCGCGATCGCACCCTTGGAGGCTACATGCGTTCTTTAACCCTTCTACTCCCCAACCTTAACTCCGGCCTGACCTTGACCTCTGGCGGCACGTTTAGCAACGTCGGCCGCGAGCCATGGCAACTGTTGGGATCGAACGCTGATGCCGTCGAGAGAACATTTTCGACCGGGTGTGATCATAGCGATCTCAACGCATCTATGGCGCTGAAGTCGGACTATGGCCGAATTAGCGATCGCCCGAACCCCTCGATTATTATTTCACCCCCCCGAAGCGGGCAAGCGCCCCGAACTGACCCCAGTTCTGCCCCTGGCGCTTAACCTCCAGAGTCTGCCCTTAAGACCCCGCTTCTTCCCCATGAGAAGCGGGGTTTTGGTTTGGATTCTGACCCCGGATCATGACCCGCCCCACCAGAGTAACCAGGACGTTGAGCCATGACTGCCACAGAAGTTTTGAACCGTTCCGTTGTTGTGTTTTCCCAAAACTACTTACCCCTGATGCGGATTACGCTGCGGCGAGCGGTGACGTTGATTTTGACCGGGAAAGCCGAGCCGATTTTACTGTACAACCCCGCTGTGTGGGCGGTGCGATCGCCCTCCGTCAGCCTGCAAATTCCCGCCCATATTCGGCTGATCATTCCCCACCGGGAACGGGGCTGGAAGGTGCCCCCAGTCAGTCGGCGCGAAGTGCTCAAGCGCGATCGCTCCACCTGCCAATATTGCGGCAGTCGGCACCATCTCACCCTTGACCATGTTCTACCCCGATCCAAAGGCGGTCAACATACTTGGAACAACGTCGTTACGGCCTGCGCAACCTGTAATGGTCGCAAGGGCGATCGCACCCCCGAACAGGCCAAAATGCTCCTGCGCACCATTCCCAAAGCCCCCATCCATCCCACGGTGATCTTCGCCGAACAGTTTTGGGACAGCGTTCAAGATCGCCCCACCGGCTAGAACCCCTTAAATCTCCTTTTGATCCCTCTGCCTTCAAAACACCGATGTTGAAACTGATTTACCACGAAGATGGCTTCTGGTTGGAACACTTGACCACCCCACTCGAACGGTGGTTAAACACCCGCCTCATGGTTGCGGTGCGTTCCGCCCACAGCCTCACCCTCGAACCCAGCACCGCATCGTTCATCCTGCCGGACACCGTCCCCCACTGGGATGAACTGGATCGCCTCTCTCGCCAAGAATCCCCCTGTGCCTTACTCGTGGAACCCTGCGATGAAGGCTATGTGGAAGTTTGCCTGCATGGGATTTGGGTGGGCGAAAATCCCGAAGCCGAAGCAGGGGTATTTGTGGCTCGCCTGAGCGATCGCACCGAATTCCTCATCTACAAACTCTGGCAAACCGCCGAATCCCTCGCCCAAGTCAGCGGCGATTTCCTGGATTAACGAGCGATCGCATCCATCATGATCCGATGGGTGGATGCGATCGCCCATGGATTTCCCAAAGCTTGATATCAGTCCAGCCAATCAATAGCTAGAACGCGCTTTCGTGCGACGGTGATCTCGTTCTTTGCCACACGGCTGGGAAACCGACTGTATTGATTCGGATTATTTGCCGTGAACTTGAATCATGATTTCTCGGCGATCTAGCCGCTGTTGAACAAGCCTATCATCTTAGGACTCAGAGCCTCAGTCAACGACAAACTCAGCGCCAATTTCGCGATCCGGATCGGCTTAATTCTGCGCAACAAGAACTGAAACGCGGCAACCCATGCTAAGGCGATCGCGCCCTATTTATCCCTCACCCACAATACATCCCGCAGTGTTCACCTTTTCCTAGCGGGCATCCGCAACTGCAGTGCAGATCTCGTCTAGAGGAGGTCGCGCACGTCTTTGACTTGGCCGTGAATGGCGGCAGCCGTGACCATGGCGGGACTCATGAGCAGGGTGCGGCCTTGGGGGGAACCTTGGCGGCCTTTGAAGTTGCGGTTGGAAGAAGAGGCGCTGATTTGGTTGCCTTGGAGTTTATCCGGGTTCATGGCGAGGCACATGGAGCAACCGGCTTCGCGCCATTCAAATCCGGCGGCTTGGAAGATCGCGTCGAGGCCTTCGGCTTCGGCCTGTTGTTTGACGCGCTCGGAACCGGGGACAACAAAGGCTTTCACCTGGGGGGCAACCTTGTGACCTTCGGCAATTTTGGCGGCTTCGCGGAGGTCGCTGATCCGGCCATTGGTGCAACTGCCGATGAAGCAGACATCGACGGGCGTACCTTGGATCGCTTGGCCGGGTTGGAGGTTCATGTAGCTGTAGGCTTCGTTCATGACGGCGCGATCGCTCTCCGCCACATTGTCCAAACTGGGAATGCATTCATCCACGCCAATCCCCTGACCCGGCGTAATCCCCCAAGTCACCGTCGGGGCAATTTCCGCCGCCTCAAAGGTCACAATATCGTCATACTCGGCATTGGCATCGGAGCGAATGCTCTCCCACCAGGTCACCGCTTGATCCCAGTCCTCACCTTTGGGGGCAAAGTCGCGCCCCTTCAGGTAGTCGTAGGTGATTGAGTCGGGGTTGATATAGCCGCAGCGTGCGCCGCCTTCGATGGACATATTGCACACGGTCATCCGCTCTTCCATGGACATCGCCTCGAAGGTCGTCCCCGCGAATTCGTAGGCATAGCCCACGCCACCCTTCACGCCCAATTTCCGGATGATATGCAAAATCACATCTTTGGCGTAAACTCCAGGGCGCAGCGTGCCGTTCACTTCGACGCGGCGCACGTTCAATTTTGAGAGGGCGAGGGTTTGGGAGGCGAGGACATCGCGGACTTGGGACGTACCAATCCCAAAGGCGATCGCACCAAAAGCCCCATGGGTCGAAGTGTGGGAATCGCCGCAAGCGACGGTCATCCCCGGCTGGGTTAAACCCTGTTCCGGGGCGATGACATGGACGATGCCTTGGTTGCCAGAGCCAACATTATAGAAGCGGATGTCGTGCTCTTGGCAGCTTTGCTCTAGGGCTTGAATCATTTCTTCGGCGAGGACATCGGCAAAGGGGCGGGCTTGGTTTTCCGTGGGGACGATGTGATCGACGGTGGCGACGGTGCGATCGGGAAACAGTACGGACAGGTTGCGATCGCGCATCATCCCAAAGGCTTGGGGGCTGGTGACTTCATGGATCAGATGCAGACCAATGAAGAGTTGGGTTTGCCCGGATGGCAAGGTCCCGACGGTGTGCAAGTCCCAAACTTTATCAAACAGCGTGCCCTTACTCATAGTCCCGTGAAGTTCTCAATGGTGCGCGATCGCAACAGCCCCACCTGTGATGGTTTCTACTGTTGTGGTCATAGACTCCAAATTATATCGCCAGTTCGAGCGATCGTGCTACAATGCGGGACGGTAAGCGGACGTGGCGGAATTGGTAGACGCGCTAGATTTAGGTTCTAGTATCTTTGATGTGAGAGTTCGAGTCTCTCCGTCCGCATTGAATTGAAGAGGAAAAGAAATCATAAATTATAGATTTTGGGTCTTCCGAGTTTAGGGTGGGAGAAAAACGAGTCTAACGAGATATGAAGGGTTTCAGTGATCAAAATCCTGAAATTCTGTATTAGATTACACATTCTGTACCTCAAACCCCGAAGATCCGAGCTTTTTTATAACAAGTTGTTACGCTCATCGCACTTCAAACGGACTCCAGGGGCCAATGACGGCGGCTCCGGCTTTTTCTTGGGCGGCGAGGTGCAGATTCAGGTTTAACAGTTTTTCGAGCAGGTCATCATCGGGGGAGAATCCGTAGGCTTGCAGAACGAGGGCATCAAGTTTTTGATGGAGTTTATACAGTTGGCTGGCGGGTTCGTCGAAGTAGGCGTTGTAGAGTTTGGTGATGCCCCATTGTTTTTGTTCCATTTGTTGGCTGCGGTAGTCATGCAATGCCACGGCAGCGGCGCGAATTTTTTCGACGATTTCCCGTGATGGGGTTTGGGGAAAGGGGAAGGTTTCAAAACAAGTTGTTGGAGTGTATGCAGGAGTATTTCCTAAAGTAGAGTTTTGTGCGCTCATCCATTCACGATGAATAATAGAAATAAGAACGCCTAAAACATAAAAATCCTCAGTTGCTACACTCACAGACTTGTCACCTAGTAACCAGGTTGTGGGTATGGAAATAAATATTGACCATTTTGAAACTCTGGGTAATGCAAAGCAAAATGAAAGTTGTTCAATTGCTTTTCTCATCTTTGGTGCATTTTCTCCATACTTCCACCAGTTAATCCGTCTTGTCTCTCTTCTATTCTTATCTCTGACTGGCTTAACTGTTGTTTTAATTCGATTAAAAGGAATTTTGTAGTTAGCAGCCTCTTCCAAAGTAAAATCATTAAAATCAATTATCCACCGATCTGGCGTTCCATGAGGATTTTTAGCTAGATTTGCCCCCATTGAAAATAATTTTAAGACTTCTGAATTTTTTGGATCTAGCTTTGTCCATTTCAATGCTTCATCTTCGGACACAAAAAAGCCCATTCCGTTAGGTTCAACACCTCTAAAACTAAACTCTTTATTGGCTCTTATTTTTTTTGCTTTCGATACATCAATATGTGTCTTCAAAGATGAAGAAATGAAATTCACTTGAATGTTATCAAGATAATATTCTGGTGGCTTTTTCTTTGCCCAATTAACTATACTGACATATACAGCGGCTTCTCCTGACCATTTTTGAGTAGAGATAGCGTCATGAATATAACCTTTTTTATCTGAAATGTAATCAAGGGCTTCCGTCCTTCCTTTTCCTTGGCTTATAGAATTAGTTGCTACAAGACCCGCACGTCCTAAGTCCTCAAGATTATCATGTGCGAGACGAAACCAGTAAGTTGAAAAATCAACTTGTTGATTTTTGACTTCAGAGAATTTTTGAAATAGTTTTTCTGTGTATTGATCACCTAGTTCTTTTCTAAGCCAATGCCCCCCTAAAAACGGCGGATTACCGATGATGGCGTTTGCTTTCGGCCATTCCGTAAATAACGCATCCTTGCAAACAATATTGTCATCCAACGTATCCAACGGTAACGCAGGCTCCACCAACTCCAACCGATCGATCGCCACCTTTCGCGCAATCATCAACGTCACCCGCGCCAACTCCACCGCAAACCGATTACTATCAATCCCAAAAAACTGTAACGGCGTGACAAACCCGATCTGCTTTTGTCCCGTATTCGACCGCCGCCGCTCCGCAATCTTATCCAGCAAATCCTGCTCAATCCGCTTCACCTCCTGATACGCCAAATACAGGAAATTCCCCGACCCACAAGCCGGATCAAGCACCCGATAATTGCGTAACTCCTCCTGCAACATAGACAACTCTTCCAGCGTCGTCGCCCCCTCGATTTTCTCCTCCCAATAGCGCGAAATCGTCGGCCGGACAATCTTCATAATATCCGCCTCTGATGTGTAGTGAATTCCGTGGGCGTGACGCTCCCCCGCATCAATCGCCGATTCAAAAATATTCCCAAAAATCGCCGGGCGAATCTGACTCCAATCCTCCAACGCCACCGCCTCCAATACATTTAACTCCTCACGAGTTAACTCCACACTGTCAATCGTCGCAAACAACCCCCCATTAAAATAATCCACCCCCTTAAACTCCCCAAACAGCGTCATTCCCGGCTGATTCATCGCCCCAAATAACCCCTGAGAAAGCACATCATAGGAACTCTTGCCCCCAATGCAATCCTGCACACACCGAATAAACAAACTATCCGGCAACAAACCGCGATCTTCCGCGAACATCGCCAGCACACATTGCAACACAAACCGCTGCGCCATCAATGCCGCTTTCGGCTGCGTCAGTTTCTGTTGGCGTTGGATGCGATCGCGCAAATAGGGGTATAAATCTTGACCCAACCGCCGCGCCGCCTTTTCCGTCACCTCCACCTGATTATTACCAAACACCGACACCTGCTCACGGGGAAACATAAACCCGAAGGGACTGGTGCGATCGGGCAATTCTGTTAACAAAACCGTGTCAATCGGCGTATCAATTTGAATATCAAAATCGTAAATCCAAAACTGATCAAAATTGCACAACATCACATAACGCGGCCGGTTTGGAACCGCCCGCTGCCAATAGTCAAACGCCTGAGAATAATGTTTAGATAAATCTGCCCCGCGCCGCTTCATTTCGATCAACACACGCGGCTTCCATACCAGGTCAGCAAACCCCGTTTTTCCCTTCTTACTCCCCTTCTCGATTCGCTTTTCATACACCGCCCCCGCCTCCATCGCCCCCTCATGACCAAACGCCCGAAAGAAGCGATCGAGAAACACCTGAGCCTCGCCCTTTTCATCCCCCGTAATATGAGCCTGGCAAAACTGGACAAACGTTTGCAACTGTTCCGCAATAGACATACTCAAAACCACACAATCCCCGTTGACATCCTCACTATAGCAATCCCACAGCGACGACCCTCAGGGTGCGCTGAATGTCCTAACGATCTACTCGCACTGCTATAAAAGCCTCGTAGGGAGTTGGTCACCAACCCCCTACTTTCGGGAATCTTAATCCGGGAGTTCGTATTGATCAACGATGCGTTGGGCGAATTCGGGGACGTGGTCGGCGAGTTTTTCGGGATGGTTGCGCTTGACGTAGAGATAGTTGCGGGTGAAGTGGGAATCGATGGAGAAGCGGGCGTATTCTAAACCCTTGGGGCCGATGCGTTCGATGACCACGCCCATTAACTGAGCGGCCCACATCGGGAGGGTCACGCCTTGGTCGTAGGCGGGGATGCTTTGTTGGACGGCGGCTTTGCGATCGCCCTTCGACATCACATCCTGAGTTTCGATCTGGTCTTGAATCAGGTCGAGCATTTCCTGACCCGTATCATTACGCACCACAATCCACTGCCAGCCGAAGGGCGCACCCATATACCCCACCACCAAATCCGCCAACCCATTTACATAGTCAAAACAACTCATGCAGGAGGGCGCAAATACATCTTTGAGTTTGTTCGTTTTCAGCCCGAAAAAGGGCACGGTTTCCGTGGAGCCGTCGGAATGTTTGAAATGCACCCGGAAATCCTGCATAAACTCGTAATGCACCACCGTTTCCGGGGAGCGGCTCGTGGTGTCGAGGAATTTTTGTAACCCCTCCCGCGTGACGTTATCAACGCAGGGCGTGCCGAGGACGTAGAGTTTTTCGAGGCCCAATTGTTGCTCCACGGCCCGCAGGGCTTGGATTTGACAACCGACACCAATCACCAGCAGCCGTTTTAACCCCGATTGCTCGATCTGTTCTAAAACCGAAAGATTCGGGGAGAGGGTGGGTTTATTGACACGGGCGGCGAGGACTTCGGCGGGGGTGCGGGCGATGACGGGCATCGGTTGGAAGCGATCGCGCTCCGTATTCTGCACACAGACCACCCCTTCCACGAGGTTTCGGGTCAACATTTCACAAGCGATCGTGCTGACGATGCCTGTCCATTGTGCGCCCTCGATCGGTTCTGTTTTCCGGGCCGCCAT
This sequence comes from Spirulina major PCC 6313, assembly GCF_001890765.1. Classification (NCBI taxonomy): domain Bacteria; kingdom Bacillati; phylum Cyanobacteriota; class Cyanophyceae; order Spirulinales; family Spirulinaceae; genus Spirulina; species Spirulina major. Next base: position 156,339 of record NZ_KV878783.1, read on the forward strand.
CATCTGCTGATGCACGCCAAAATACAATTCATCGGGATTATCGAGATCCCGACTGCGGGCATGGGCGGCGGCTTCCAACGCCGCCATCTGTTGGTTGAGAAAGGCGCAGGCTTCTTTGACGTAGTGGACATAGTAGGTGTCACAGAGACCGCACTCGCTACAGAGTTCTTTGGCGGGGCGACGGCTACCGGGTTTGAGGGCTTTGGCTTTTTTGTGGGGGGCGATCGACGCAGTCATAAGCTCGCAGGTAAGGGGGATGACTCGAAGGGACTCGAAGTTAAATTTTGTCAGATTCTGGGAAGGGACGGGGGGATTTGATGAACGATTGTGACAAAGGCGTTACTGTTTGTGAGGGAATTTGCGGTTAATTCCGGGGGTTTGCTAGCCTGTGGAGGGATTTCGTCACGGTTCCGGATAATGCTCAACGTCTATTTTTAGGGTTTTCAATTATGGCTAAAACGGAAGTAAAACGCCTCTTTCAAGCGGCACAACAAGATCCGAGTTTGCGCGATCGCCTCAACACCGCTGCCAATCCGGAAGCGTTTGCGGCCATGGCTCAGGAACTGGGCTACGATTTTTCGGTGCAGGAATGGGAAGAGGTGACGCGCTTTGCTGTGGAAGAGTTGGAAAGTCACGTCTCGGAAATTCCCGGCGCTTAATTGAAAAGGTCTCATTGATATTTAGGGACATAGCGAGCTAGAAGCTTTAGGGACATAGCGAGCTAGAAGCTTTAGGGACATAGCGAGCTAGAAGCTCGCACTACAGAAGCCCAATGTAGGGGGAGTGTGAGCCTCTGGCTCACTCACACACCATAAAAAATGGGGTGCGATCGCAAACTTAGTCTCATCGCGACAGTAGCCGGGGATTTCAATCCCCGTCTCAGAGCAAAAGTAGGCTTACGCCTACTCATTCCCAACCCGTTTTAACGGGTTTTGGTCATGAGCCAAGAACTTCAGTTCTGGGCGGAATTGGGTTGCCTAACGAACTAAGGTTCAGCGCAGCGTTACGTTGAGCGTCAGGTTACTCATGCCCCACACATCGAAGAATTGATCAAATAAAACTTGGCTGGCTTCGGTCATGCTGCCATCTTCACCGACGGGGCCGCCTTGGACGTGGCGGCCGCCATCGGTTTGTAAATCGAGCCGCCATGCCCCATCCTCGATTGGGGTGAGGATTAACTGTCCACGGGCGAGGACTTGTCCGGCTCGGCTAATGATGGCGCAACGCATGAAGGTTCTAGAATTGAGACTGTTGTTCATCATACCAGCGATGCTTCGAGGGGTTGGGGGGATGGGGTGTTAAATCAGGGCTGGGTGTATCACGATCGCATTCGGGCCCGCCATCAGGGTCAAACGGTGCTGGCGTTCTATACCCAGGCCTATCCCCATTGGAGCGCGGCTCAGTGGCGCGATCGCATCTGGGCGGGTCAAATGCGCCTTGATGATCAACCCGTCACGCCGGATACGGTTCTCACGGCGGGGCAAACCCTGAGCTATCATCGCCCCCCGTGGCAAGAACCCGCCGCCCCCCTGAATTTTGAGATTTTGCAGCGCGATCGCGCCTTTCTCCTGGTGAATAAACCGTCGGGTCTGCCCGTGTTGCCGGGGGGCGGTTTTTTAGACCATACCTTGCTGCATCAGTTGAAACAGATCGAGCCGGAGATCGCGCCGATCCATCGCCTCGGACGGGGCACATCGGGGATCATGCTTTGGGCGCGAACGGCCCACGCACGGGTGCAGTTGAATCAACAAATGCGCGATCGCACGATCACGAAAACCTATCGCGCCCTCGTTCCCCACTGGTCGCACCCCGACACCCTCACAATCACCGATGGGATCGGGAAACTTCCCCACCCCACCCTCGGCACTATCTACGCCGCCACTCCCAGCGGCAAACCCTCCGAAAGTCGTGTGCAGGTGGTGGCGCGTCGCGTTGATGGGGTCTTGCTCGATGTGACGATTCCCACGGGCCGCCCCCACCAAATCCGCATCCATCTCGCTGCTGTGGGCCATCCCCTCCTGGGTGATCCCCTCTACGCGCCTGGCGGTCAGCCCATTTTGACCCCCCATCCCCACACCGGAACCTATCCCGTCCCCGGCGATTGTGGCTACCATCTCCACGCCCACCGCCTCACCTTTACCCACCCGGAAACGGGGGACGCGATCGCCGCCCATTGCCCGCCGCCGCCCCGCCTTTGTGCAGCCACTGAGGGAATCACGGGTTAATCACTGTCTCTTCAGGATTGCAGTCGTTGGCAAAGATCCACACACAAACCGTCAAACATGGACAATGTGAGGCATTTTACCCGCGTACTCTGAACTCAGGCTGATGTTTCCGATCCCCATGGGATTGTTGAGATCCTGAAAGGTGGGGAAGTCTAACCCGATCGGCGTGACTGAAGCCACTGTGCAACGGTGATCCAGGCGCGATCGCAGCACACTATCCCGATCCCCACACAACCATGCACCTCCTACTTGCAGAAGACGATCAACAACTCGCCGCCTCCCTGGTGGAAGTTCTCGCCACCCAACGCTACTGCATCGATGTGGTCAACGATGGTGAACAGGCTTGGTATTCGGTGCAGTCCAGCCAATATGACCTGCTCCTGCTGGACTTGACCTTACCCAAACTTGATGGCCTGAGCCTTTGTCGCCGTCTCCGGGCTTCCGGCTACCAATTCCCGATCATGATGCTGACGGCACGAGACACCACCGAGGATAAAATTTTGGGACTGGATGCGGGGGCGGATGTGTACATGGTGAAGCCCTTCGCGGTGCAGGAAGTGCAGGCGCAGTTACGGGCCTTGTTGCGGCGGGGTCTTGCACCGTTGCCGCCGAGTTTAGCCTGGGGGGCAGTGAGTTTAAATCCGCAGACCTACGAGGTGCATTACCGCGATCGCCCGATTCACCTCACCCCAAAAGAATTCGCCATCCTCGACCTCCTCCTGCGCCACCGCCCCCAGGTGGTGAATCGCGATCGCCTCCGCAATAGTCTTTGGTCGGTGACCGACTATCCCAGTGATGCCACGATCAAAGTCCATATTAAAAGCCTACGCCAAAAACTCCGGGCCGCCGGTGCGCCCCGCGATTGGCTCCAAACCGTCCACGGCGTGGGCTATCGCCTCAACTCCACCCCCCCCTAAGCCGCCAAGGGCAACATGATCCGCACGATCGTGCCTTGATTCGGCACACTGTCAAGAGCGATCGCCCCTTGATGGAGATCCACACAGGTTTTCACCACCGCCAACCCCAGCCCCGTACCGAGGATCATCTCTGCATTGCTGCCGCGATAAAACGGCTCAAACACCTGCGTTTGTTCCGCTTCACTCATGCCAACCCCTTGGTCTTGCACCACAATTTGTAATTCTTCCGAATGGCCGGTAATCACCAGACTAATCACGGGGTCAGCGGGGGAATATTTAATCGCATTACTGAGTAAATTCATCAAAATCCATTTCACCAACTTTGGATCAATAAACACGTGATCATAGGGATAATAATTATGGTAAAAGATACAATTTTCATGATCAAAATTATGATCCACTTCGTCTAGAATGGCCTGGCAAAATGAATTTAACTCAACAATTTTTGGATGAAAGACTAAATGCCCCGCTTCAGCCCGTGAGAGCATTAAAATATCTTCGAGAATTTGGCTCATGTAGCGGGCCACGGACTGAATCCGTTGATAAATACTGAGCCGTTTCCGGTCGGATAATTCCGGGGCATGGGTGATTAGAAATTGACTGGAAATCAAAATCGTACTGAGGGGATTGCGAAATTCATGGGAGGTCATGGCAAAAAACTTGAGTTTGGCCTCACCCATGGCGCGGGTTTGCTTGAGTTGTGTGTCCCAATGCCACCCCAATAACCCGACGATCGCGGTTAACAATAGCCCAATGATGAAAGTGGCTCCCATCGCCCAGGGTGTGGTGAATGGGTAGGTGGGGGCGGGGAAAAAATGTAGTTGCCATTGACGCTGGCCAACGGCGAGGGGTTGGGTACATGGTTGGGGGCAGAGGTAGGCGGATTCCGGTCGGGGCGGGAGGCTGGGGGTGCTGTTGAACTGTTGGGTTTCGGCGTGATAGAAGCCAAGCGGCTGGGGAGGGGTGGCAGCGGTGCGATCGCGAATCACCACATCAATGGGGATCTGCAACGATCGCCAGGCTTCTTCAACGAGATCATTGACCTGAAACACGCCGAGCAAGACCCCGCCCGGCTCCTGCGGCACTGGCAAAAAAACCAGAAACCCCCATTGATTTTCAGGCTCTTGGACGAGACGAATCGGGGCGGTGGCGGTGAGTCTGCCCGTGCGGCGGGATTGTTGGAGGGCTTGCGATCGCACCCGATCGGAGAGCAAATCAAACCCCAAGGCCACCTCATTCCCCGGCCAGGGTTCAATATAGGTGACCGGAAAATATTCCGGCCGTTGACCCGCCGGAATCAGTTGCCCCGCCCCGTTTTGTTCCGTGATCTGCCTTGCCCCTAATCGTTGGGCTTGTAACTCGCCCTCGTAGGCGGTGCGATCGCGCTCCAACACCTGCGGGGCCCACTCCAACGCCTGAATCCCAGGGTAGGAAGTCGTGACGCGCTGCACAAACTGGCTAAACTCCATCGCCGTCACCTCCGGGCCCGAGGCGGCATAGAAATCACTCAAAGCCAGCAATGTTTCCGTGTATTGATTTAAACGGCCGGCGAGGGCAATGGTTAAATTCAGCGTCTGACGCTCAAACTCTAGCTGACGCAGCGATCGCTCCCAACGCCCCACCCACCAACCCGCGCCCCCCGACACCGCCACCCCCACCACCCCAATCACCAGCAACAACCAAGGGCGCGATCGGCGCACCATCCCCCCCGACTCCGCCACAATCAGGGGAGAGCGTTGACCCATTTTCAATCGATTGGAACCCATCACACGGGCCGCCAAGAGCTTGAGCCAATGACCATGTTGATTCATGCTTAGAAACTGATTCGAGCACAGTTAATGAATACAGCGACCTCAACCATTGCTGAACCAAGGAGAGGTCTGAGGACATTTCGTTTAAATGCAGAACATTCAAACCCAGATGTCAAAAATTTAACGCATTGCAGCGACGTAAATTGTTTATCTTTGAGAAACTCTCACATCCTTTCGGACATCATCAAGGGGAGATCTACCCGAAATCTTTACCAAGATTACCCAAAATACTTTACGTCTTTTTGGTAATCTACCAACCAATAGTTTGTGGTTGCGAACCATAAAAGTCTAAAAATTGTAGCCATTTTAACAATTCATTGATCAATAATCCACAATGAAACGACGCGATTTACTCAAGACCGGCACTGCATTTTCCCTCGGACTTTCCCTGGCTGCCACCCTCAAAGGTTGCACCCCAAACACCACCGATAGCGCCGACACTCCCTCGGACTCCAGCACCGAGGATGGCGACAAGATAGTCTTAACCATCGTCCAAGGGGGAGGCTTTCCCAACAGTCTCGACCTCCATCGTCCCGGCACCAACCGCCCCGCCTACGGGATTTCCTGGAGTATTTACGATCGCCTCATGACGTTTGGAACCAAAACCCTCGACGACGGCACGCTCTCCTACGACTACACCGACCTCCAGCCAGAACTCGCCGAATCCTGGGACATCGCCGAAGACGGGATGTCCGTCACCTTCACCCTCCGTTCTGATGCGGTGTTTCACGACGGAACCCCCGTCACCGCCAATGATGTGAAGTGGTCCTTTGATCGTGCTGTGAGCATCGGCGGATTTCCCACCTTTCAAATGAAAGCCGGAGCCTTAGAAAACCCCGAACAATTCAGCGTCGTTGATGATCAAACCTTTAAAATCGACTTCCTGCGCCCGGATAAATTGACCATGATTGACTTGGCCGTCCCCATCCCGGTCATTCTCAATTCCGAACTCGTTAAGCAACATCTCACCGACGAAGACCCCTGGGGCGCGGAGTGGGTGAATAATAACGACGCGGGCGGTGGAGCCTATCAAATTGCTAGTTTTGAACCGGGCGAGCGGCTCACGTTAGAACGGTTTGAAGATTGGAAATCGGGACCCTTACCGGCGATCGCAGAAGTGATTGTTTTAGATGTGCCAGAATCGGGCAATCGTCGGGCCTTGTTAGAACGAGGCGATATTGATATTAACTTTGAGGTGTCCGAAAAAGACACCGAAGAACTCACCGCCACCGGTGATTTCACCATCGTCTCAACCCCCATTGAAAACTGTGTCTATTCCATCGATATGCACAGCAATCCAGAGTTAGGCGGTGAACCGAATCCCTTTGGTGATGTGAAGGTGCGGCAAGCGATCGCCTACGCCATCCCCTACGAGGAAATCATGCAAACCGCCTTCTACGGCCAAGCCATTCCCCTCTATGGTGCAGAATCTGAAACGGTGACAGACACCGCTTGGCCCCAGCCCAGCCCCTACAGCACCGACCTGGAGCAAGCCAAAACCCTCCTCGCGGAATCCAGCTACCCCGACGGCTTTAGCACCACCCTCGCCTTCGACCTCGGCACTCAAGAATGGGCCGAACCCCTCTGTGTTCTCGTCCAAGAATCCCTCGCGGAACTTGGCATCACCGTCACCCTTGAAAAAGTCCCCACCGCCAATTTCCGCAGCGTGTTAACCGAGAAAACTCGCCCGATGATCGTCAATAACTTTGGCGGTTGGTTGAATTTCCCCGACTATTTCTTCTTCTATGCCTACCATGGTCAAGATGCCACCTTTAACGGTAGCTCCTATAAAAATCCTGAGATGGATGCGCTGATTGAAACAGCCTTAGAATCCGAACCAGGGGACGCAGAATATGAACAAGCAGTGAAAGATTTCATCACCTTAGCCTGGGAAGAAATGCCCCGGATTCCGATTGTTCAACCCACCCTATCCGTAGCCATGCAAACCAATGTCGAAGGCTATCAATATTGGTTCCACCGTCAACTGGATTTCCGCCAACTCATGAAGGCTTAAAGTGAGTCAATAATTCGTAGCCCTCACCCCAAACCCCTCTCCCCAAGAGGGCGAGGGGATTCAGGATATAGCCTATGGATTGAGAAAGCACTATCCCACCATCAAAGAGTAGATACCTCAGTCATTCATCGTGACAGATTAGCGATCGCACAACCCGATCATTAATGGGCAATATCTGCTCGAAAAATGACTCATTTTGAGAGTTGCATGATTCGTGCTTGTTTCCCATTTCCTGAGAAGATCATGGCCCAACAGTCTAAACTGCGCTTTATTATTCAACGCTTACTAGCTGCGATTCCAAGCATTATCGGGGTTGTGGTGGTGACGTTTATTTTGACCCGCGCCCTACCGGGTGATCCAGCCGTATTTTTCGCCGGGCCTTCCGCCACCCAAGAAGCGATCGATCAAGTTCGTGCCAGTCTGGGCCTTGATCAAAGCCTGCCCGTCCAGTTTTTGCGCTACATCCAAGACCTGCTCAAAGGCGATTTTGGCGAGTCGATCACCACGGGGCAAACGGTTTTATATGACCTCACCACGCGCCTCCCAGCTTCTCTGGAATTAACGATCGCTGCCTTAATCTTTGCCCTTGCGATCGCGCTTCCCCTCGGTATCGTTGCCGCCCTTTATCCCAACTCCAAATGGGATCACCTGATTCGCTTTTTAATGACAGCGGGTGTATCGTTGCCCACCTTTTTCACCGGGCTATTTTTACTCTATGTCTTCTACTATCGTCTTAACATTGCCCCCGCCCCCACGGGACGTTTAGATCTCCTCACCTCTCCCCCGGATCGAATTACTGGCTTATTCTTAATTGATAGCCTCGTGACGGGAGATTTTGAAGTATTTATTCAGGCATTTCGCCAATTAGTCATGCCTGCCATTACCCTCGGAATTTTCGCCCTTGCCCCCGTCGCACGGGTGACACGAGCCTCCATGTTAGCGGTACTCAGTAGCGACTACATTCGCACCGCCCGCAGCCATGGATTAGCCCCGCTGAAAATTCTGTGGAGCTATGCGTTTCGCAATGCGTTGCTCTCGATTTTAACCACAATGGGGGTGGTATTTTCGTTTCTATTGGGGTCGAATGTTTTAGTCGAAAAAGTGTTCGCCTGGCCGGGGATTGGTTCCTATGCAGTGGAGGCGTTGATTTCCTCAGACTATGCTGCTGTCCAAGGTTTTGTCTTGACGATGGCGTTGCTTTATATCGTGCTGAATTTAAGCATTGATATTATCTACGGCATGATTGATCCGCGAGCAGGTCAGTGATGATTAGTGATGATTATTCACCACATTAACAAGGGGTTTAAGCCCCTTGCCCGTTGCAAAGTTTGAGAACGTTGAGCGACTAATTTTATAGCTGAGGAAGAGTAGAAACATGACACTTTCATTACGCCATACCCGCTATGTGATTGGAGAAAATGCGATTACGTTTGGGGCGTTTCTCCTGTTTTTGGGGTTCGTGTTGTTGGCAATTTTCGGTGATGCGATCGCACCCTATGATCCCCTCGCCAGTAATGCCAGTATGGCCCTCAATCCCCCCTCGGCGGCCCATTGGTTTGGCACTGATGCCCTGGGGCGCGATATTTTGAGCCGGGTTTTAGTGGCGACGCGGTTAGATTTGGGGATTGCGATCGCGGCGGTGGCGGCATCCTTTGCGGCGGGGAGTGCGTTGGGAATTTTGGCGGGATATTGGGGCGGCTGGGTGGATGCGATCGCAGGCCGTGTGATCGACACAATTATGGCGTTTCCGTTGTTTGTCCTAGCGATGGGGATTATGGCCGCCCTGGGAAATTCTGTCGAAAATATTATTTATGCCACGGCGATTATTAATCTCCCCCTCTATGCGCGGGTGATTCGTTCGGAGGTGTTGGTGATTAAAACAGCGGGTTATATTGAAGCCGCCAAATTATCCGGCAATACCGATATACAAATTATGTTGCGCTATCTTTTCCCCAATGCCTTACCCGTGATGATGGTGCATATTTCCCTCAATATGGGCTGGGCGATTCTCAATGCGGCGGGTCTATCTTTCATTGGTTTAGGGGTGCAACCCCCAACGCCAGAATGGGGAATTATGGTAGCCGAAGGAGCGACCTATATTATTTCGGGAGAATGGTGGCTGGCAATGTTTCCCGGCTTGATGTTGATGATCGCGGTGCTTTGTTTTAACCTCCTCGGTGATGGCTTGCGCGATTTGGTTGATCCTCGTAAACGCACCTAAAACGTAGGTGGGCAATGCCCACCATTCCCCGTAAATCATGATTATGCGTCTCAATCAAACAGGTTTAATATTTATTGGAGAATGCTAAGCGGTTTTCATAAAATTGCGGTACAAAGATCCCCCTCAATCCCCCTTAAAAAGGAGGAAGTAGCGTTCTCATCTTTTCGCAATTCGCTATAGTAATTCTAGACGGTTAAAGCTTTAAAACGGTGAGTTATAGAAATAGTGGGTAATGCTCACCCTACAGATTCAACTATTAACCAAAAGTTGTGAGTTTTTGAACAATGACTGTAGCAACGATTCCAAAAACGCAATTATTAACGATTGAAAATTTAGCGGTGGAATTTCGGACGCGCTCCGGAATTGTGCAGGCATTAGATCAGGTGAGTTTTGCCGTGGCGGCGGGGGAAACCGTGGGTTTGGTGGGGGAAAGTGGGTCGGGGAAATCGGTGCTGTCCTTGGCGATTTTGGGGATTTTGGATGCGGCGGCCCGGATTACGTCGGGAACGATCGCATTTAACGGCGAAAATTTACTCACCATGCCGCGATCGCAACTGCGGGCCAAACGCGGCACAGGAATCGCGATGATTTTCCAAAATCCCCGTGTGGCCCTGAATCCGATCCGCCGGATTGGCCAACAGTTGCGGGATGTGTTGATCGCCCATGGTGGCCTCAGTAAAGCCCAATGCCAAGCGCGAGCCTTGGAACTGTTGACCCAGGTGCGGATTCCGGACCCCAACCAACGAATTAACGCCTATCCCTACGAATTGTCGGGGGGGATGTGTCAGCGGGTGATGATTGCCCTGGCGTTGGCGGGGAAGCCCAAGGTGTTGATCGCCGATGAGCCGACGACGGGGCTGGATGTGACCACCCAGGCGGCGGTGATGGAGTTGATCCGTGACTTGGGGCGCGAGGGGCAGATGGGGACGATTTTGATTACCCATGATTTGGATTTGGCGGCGCAATATTGCGATCGCATCCTCGTCATGCACGCTGGGCATATTGTCGAAACCGCCCCCACCCGCACGATCTTGACTCAACCCCGCCACCCTTACACCGCCAAACTCCTCGCCGCCACCCCTGACCCCCACAAAAGCCTCGCCGAACTGACCCCGATCGCGGGCCATCTCCCGGATTTACGGGGCACATTGCCGCCCTGTCGCTTCCGGTCGCGGTGCGATCGCGCCATTCCCGACTGCGATCGCGCCCCGTTAAACCGCCAAGCGATCGCCCCTGATCACACCGTTGCCTGCTGGCATCCCTTACCTTCTGGAGTTGAATCATGATCAGCCTTGACCCGCCTCCCCTCCTCACGGTTCACCAATTGCGCAAATATTTCCCCACGGCCCGCCGTTCCTTCCTCAACCGTGACGCAGCCCCCCGCCTCCTCCATGCGGTGGATGATGTGTCGTTTACTGTGCAAGCCGGGGAAAGTGTCGGCCTGGTGGGGGAATCGGGTTGCGGTAAATCGACGCTGGTGCGGTTGTTGACCCGCCTGCTTGACCCGACGAGCGGCGAGATTCGCTTTGAGGGGCGCGAGATTGGCGCGATCGCAGCTCCGAAATTTGCCCGGCATCCCTTGCGATCGCAATTACAACTGGTGTTTCAAGACCCCCACGACAGCCTCAATCCTCGCCATACCGCCTTTGATAGTATTGCCGCCCCCCTCAAACAGTTGGGCGGGTTTCAACCCTCGCCCCTGCTCAATGCCCGCGTTGAGGAATTAGCCGAACTTGTGGGACTCCCCGCCGCCCTGCTGTCCCGATTTCCCCATCAACTGTCCGGCGGCCAAAAAGCGCGGGTGGGCATTGCGCGAGCGATCGCCCTCCATCCCAAACTATTAATCCTCGATGAACCCACCTCCGCCCTAGATGTCTCGGTGCAGGCGGTGATTTTGCATCTGTTGCAGGATCTCCAAGCACGGCTAGGGATGAGTTATCTCTTTGTGTCCCATGATTTGAATGTGGTGCGGCTGCTGTGCGATCGCATCATTGTCATGTATTTGGGGCAAATCATCGAAATGGGCCCCACAGATGCTATTTTTGACAACCCCCGCCACCCCTACACCCAAGCCCTGATCGCCGCCATCCCCGACCCCGGCACACCGCCCCAACCCCTCCAACTCCAAGGCGAACCCCGCAGCCCCATCGACCCCGACCCCCAGGTCTGTCGCCTCTACGGCCGCTGTCCCCACGGTGTCGAAGCCTGCACCACCACCACCCCCCACCTCGAACCCATGGGCCCCGATCATGTGGCCGCCTGCCATCGCGCCGATGTGCTCAACCCGGCTCAATTGCGCTAAAGCGATCGCCCTCTTTCCCGGATTGCTTCGCAGTTCCGCGCAGGTCAGAGGGTTATACTTTAGCGAGTCGCAGGATCTAGCCCGTAGCGGGCAAGATGCCCGCACTACAGCCCGGAACGGAGCCTAATGCGTGTTTTAGTGCAACGAGTCACAGCCTCAGCCGTTGCGATCGCCGGCCAAGAAGTGGGCCGCATTGGTCGTGGTCTGACGCTGCTTGTGGGCATTGCTCCCACCGACACCGAAACCGAAGTAGCCTGGATGGTGCTTGACTTACTCCCCCGTTTAGAAAACGGGGGATTCTGGGATCAAACAGCAATAGCAGGCAACGCCTGTCTGACATCACCTAACCCAATGGCTGAAGCCCCAGCCACTTTAATATTCATCGCCGCATTCTCATCCCGGTCATTCTCTGCCGAGCAACTGGGACACCTCCAATGGCGAGTCTCTAAATCCAGATGCTCCAAAATATGACCACAACTTGAACAGGTCTTGCTCGAAGGGAACCAGCGGTCAACATAGACCACCCGCTTCCCCTTCTTCGTCGCCACCCACTCCAGGATTTGCAGAAACTCCCGAAACGCCAAATCACTCACCTTACGCCCCCAAAGCCGCTGCATCGCATTGAGGTTTAAGGTTTCAAAACACAGCATATCAAACTGATTCGTCAGTTGATGGGCTAACTTCCAAAACCAGTCCCGCCGTCGATGGGCAATATCTTCATGCTTGCGGGCTAAGTTCAATCGGGCACGTTCTCGATTCGCTGAACCCTTTTGCTTACGGGACAACTCTCGACTTGCTTTGCGAACTGCATTGAGTGACTGCTTGAAGAACAAGGGTGCATCAATATTGAATCCCTCAGAACAGGTCAGAAACGTCTTGAGTCCAAAATCAAAACCAGCAATGTTACCTGTCTCGGTTTTGACTTGGGGTTCTGACAGGGTATCTACCGTGACAATCATGAACAGTTCTCCCAAGGGAGTTCGCTTTAATCGTCACGGTCTTGACCTTGCCCTCAATGGGGCGAGAGTGCCAATATTGATAGACTTTGTTCCCAATCCTGACCCGGTTGCCACCGAGGAATTTGTACCCAGCTTGCTTGAGGGTGAAGGATTTGTTATTTTCGGGTTTTCTTGAAGTTGGGCGGTCGAACGCTTCTATCTTTGTGTTTGAAGAACAGTTGATACGCTTTCTCAATTCGTTGGCAGATATCTTGTACGGCTTGAGAAACCCACTTGCACCCACCAGGGGTTCCGTTTTTAAAGCTTGGCGATGTGTTTTTGCAGTCGGGCGCAGTTCAAGTGCTTGCCCCAGATGCGATAGTACCGCTTGTGGAGGGCAACACAATGGTTGTAGATACGCCCTGCGGCATTGATTGTCCGCTTGAGGTATCTATTCCGCTTATGCTGGTAGAGCTTGAACTTGAGCGTTTTCATGGTTGCTATGATACCTCGGTATCACGGCTGAATAAATTCAGCCCTTCGCTTATATCCCCCGTTTGGAAAACGGGGGCTTTACGCTTTACATTCGTAAATGCCTCAACCTCCGCATCTTTCCCAGCCCAGACGGGCAAGCCTGGGCCCAATCCGTCCAGGAGATCGGCGGTGAATTGTTGGTGATCAGTCAATTTACGCTGTACGGTGATGGGCGCAAAGGGCGGCGGCCGTCTTTTAGTGGGTCAGCCCGTCCGGAGCAGGCTGAAATCCTGTACGATCGCTTCGTTGAACTCCTCCGCGCTGAAGGTATCACCGTCGCCACCGGCCAGTTTGGCGCGATGATGCAGGTGGAGATCCACAACGACGGCCCCGTGACCCTCTGGCTCGAACGGGATGCGGCGACAGCCTAACGATCCCTCCATTCGCGCCCCAAAATCTCAACAAACTCCGTAAAATCACGAGGATTAACCCAGAAGCCGATACAATAAAACGGGTTTTCAAATGCAGCGAGTTGAGGGGAAATTCAGCATGAAAATGCGCCGAGTCGCTTGGGTGCAGCGAATATTAGCATTCCTCTACTTACTGTTAATGGTGTGGGGTTTGGGTGTTGGGACATTGGCTTGGATTGTTCGCGATGGCCTGGGCCCGGTTCCGGTTGCCTCCCAAGGCCGAGATGCCCTGGAGAATTTTTTCTTCACCTTTTCCTGGGGGCCGGTGATGTTTATCCTCTGTGGTGCGATCGCCCTCCTTTACTGGTATCTCACCGAACTGAAGCGAGCCGAATAACCCGATTCCATCCCATTTCGTCCCCTCAACCCAGCCAAAATTCCTGATTTTAAGCCCGATTCAGCCCTCAAACGACCCATTTTCGTCATCTTTCCAAACTTCATCCCGCAAAAGGTGGAAGTTAAATGTGTAGAGATGTAAACTATTCATTAAAAATAAGTTAAACCCTACACAGTTCAACGCGCACCCTTTCGCGTTTACTGTACAAAACAGCGGGCGGGAAACATCCGTAAGCCCGCAACACAACTACACTAAGGTTCTAGAGGTCTGAATTGGATGAAACAGCTTGCTATTGCAGAGCGTTCTTTGCTCGCCGGTCATATTCTATCGATGGTGTTTGGCCTGGCAGGACTGCTGCTCGTCTTGCCGAATGCCGAACTGATTGCGAATCTTCCTGAAATAGGGAAAACCGTTTTTCAATGGTCAATGGCGGGCGGGGGTGTCGCATACATGCTGTTGGGAACCGCAGCCGTTGCCATCTATGTCTTCCGGACAATCGGAACCCGTCAAGGTCTGACGTTTATGCTGCCAGCGGTGTTTCTGTCCTTGGGGAGTGAACTCCTCGGCACGAGCACCGGCTTTCCCTTTGGCCATTACCGCTACCTGAGTGGCCTGGGGTATAAAGTGGCGGGCTTGGTTCCCTTTACCATTCCTCTGTCGTGGTTCTACCTCGGCATTTCAGCCTATCTCTTAGCCCGTGTGGGGTTAGAATCTCGCTTTCAGTGGTCGGCATGGCTGCGGTTGCCGATCGCGATCGCCCTCGGTGCGCTCCTCCTCACCTCCTGGGATTTCGTTCTAGATCCCGCCATGAGTCAAACCAATGTTCCCTTCTGGATTTGGGAACAACCCGGCGCGTTCTTTGGCATGCCCTATCAAAACTTTGTGGGCTGGATGGGAACCGGCATAGTCTTCATGTCCGTCGCTACCCTGCTGTGGCCCAAGCAACCCCTCGCCCTTTCACGCCAGCAACTGGTTTTCCCCCTCGTGGTGTATCTCAGTAACCTGGCATTCTCCACGGTGATGAGCCTTGGGGCTGGGTTTGTGGTTCCGGTGTTGTTGGGCATGGTAACGGGTGTTATTCCAGCGATCGCCCTCTATTGGATGGCTCGCACCCCCGAAGCTGCGATCGAGCAAACCCTCGCCAACACCATGCGCGAAACCGCCGTCGTCAACCCCCCCGCGACGCTTCCCGTTGTTTCAACAAAATAGCCTCAAACACAGCAACGCTCAAAATCCTTAAACAGCACAGCATGGGGGTGTATTCATTGATGAATCATGAATACACCCCCATTTGATCAACCTTTGCTCACAACTCACAGGGACTTATGGAGCAAGATTCGTGGCCCCATAGACTCATGGGCATCGATCTGACCCACGAGGGAGAAACCACCGTTCTGAAACAGCCGTAACGATCCTGTGTTGTCCGGATGGGCAGTCCCAAAAAGGTGCTTTAAACCTTGCGCTTGCGCATAACCCATGTGGAATTGAAATAACGCTGAACCAATGGCGTTTCTCCGATAGGATGCTGCAATGATGATGGAGCGACAGGCCCCACACTGTTCTCGCCGAATCCCAAGATCGTCCAAATAAGACACCCAGATCGCAGGGATGAGTGCCGAAAACCCAAGCAAGGCAAAACCAACTAAGGTTTCACCGATCAACGCGCCTAAAATAGATCCGTCAGATGTCCAGAACTGTTCATAAAACGAAGGTGACCAACACTTCAGGAGTGACTGAGGTTGCTGGGATTCTGCATGAACTAAGGTCAGAATAGTTGGGAAATAAGTAGATTTGTCTTGAAGTGTGAGGGGCCGATATTCAACGTGGCTTGATTGCAATTCGATGCTGTCCATGGTGGGCCGTGGGGAAGGTAGATAACCGATGTTGATTGATTTTCTCACACCTTTACAGCATGGAATGCCTGATCAGGTGATATTTCCAAAGGCCTAAAACTAGGTTTTTTGGGGGTCAAATGGTGTCACGGGCGAGTTTGGTTAGATTATTTTGGGGGATAGTTTTGTTGGTTCCGGAATCAGTAGTGACGGTCTGACCGTACTGTTGTCAAAACCATCACGAAATCAGGGGGCGATCGCACCAGGGCGGGAAACCGAACGCGATCGCCCCCATCACGCCTTAACCTTTCGTTACCTTCAGGACGGTTTTCCCAACATTTAGACCAAAGTCTAATAACCCTCATCGCCATTTATCGGTACGCTGAAATCCGAAGCTTCTCCTTCCAACCTTAGATTGACTCATCAGCAGCTTGTCAGGGTGGAAGATAGTAGCCCCTGATTGGCTTGAACTCAAACCAACCATCCACCTCAGCGCATTGATGTGCATGCCTTGAAACATCGCTAATTCCAGACGGAGGATAGCCCCCTATGGCCTTGGACTATTTTGCACCCGGTGTCTACGTCGAAGAAGTAGACCGTGGCAGTCGCCCTATTGAAGGGGTCAGCATGAGTGTTGCGGGCTTCATTGGGTACACCGAAGACGTTCGCGGCGACGCAGAACTCTTCAAACCCATGATGATCACCAACTTCGATCAATACCTAGAATATTTCGGCAAACCCGGCTCGGACGGCTTCACTGAATTCAAAAAAGCCGCCGACGACGGCAGCGAAGAAACCTACTATCCCTACCTTCCCTTTGCAGTTCAGGGATGGTTTCTCAATGGTGGCGGTCGCTGCTGGATCACCAGCATCGGCACCAAACTGCCGGGCACGCCTGCCCCCCCGCCCGAAGAAGTATCCACCCCCGTCATGACCGCCGGGGGGAAACCCTCCCTCGCCTTTAATGTTGCCACCAGTGAAGAAGATGGGGCTGCGTTGGCTCCCGCTGGCAGCGAAGACGCTCGCCTGCGGGTGGTGATCACAGAAAGCACCCCGAAACCCCCGGAATCCGAGGACGACGAACCGCCCATTGATGACGGTCAATTCTTCCAACTCAAGGTTGTTCTGGGCGAAACCGTCCTCGAAGAGTACGACCACCTGAGCATGAATCCTGAGGTGGAAACCGCTGTGGCAAACTATGCGGTAACAGCGATCGCCGACTCCGAATATGTCACCATCAACGACATTTCCGTCAGTGGTCAAGCCCTCTCCCGCCGCCCCGCCAACGGCGTTTTTGAAATCGCACCGCCCCCCTACATCTCCCCCGTCAACAACGCCACCCGTGACATCACCGGGAACCGTAACGACAAAACCGGGATGCAGGGCATTTTCGAGGTGGATGAGGTCGCCATGATCGCCTTCCCCGACCTGATGCTATTGTTCCAAGCCGGAATTTTAGACTTAGATCAAGTTCATGGCGTGATGGAATTGATGGTGAGCCTCTGTGAAAACTCCTTCCCAGGGCCGCCCTACCGGATGGCAGTGATCGATCCGCCGCCGATTAAACCCGGCAAGAGCAATGATCCAGTAGCCCCCGAAACCCAAAAACCCCAAGATGTGGACGCTTGGCTCACCAGCTTTAACCGTCGCTCCATGTTTGGCGCTCTCTACTATCCCTGGATTAAAGTCGCCAACCCCGCGAATGCCGGTCGTCCTATTATGGTTCCCCCCTCCGGGCACATGATGGGCGTTTGGTGTCGCGTCGATGGCACACGCGGCATCTTCAAGGCTCCCGCCAATGAAGCTCCCCGTGGTGTCTTGGGTCTCGCCTACGAAACCAACACCCGTGAACAAGAACTGCTCAACCCGAAAGGCATCAACTGTATTCGGAACTTCGCCAACTACAACCGAGGCTACCTGATTTGGGGCGCACGGACGTTGGTAGACCCGACGAATATCCAATGGCGTTATATCAGTGTGCGCCGGTTGATGAGCTACGTTGAGAAGTCCATTGAGATTGGAACGCAGTGGGTCGTTTTTGAACCGAACGATGCCGATCTGTGGTCACGGGTGACGCGCACCGTGAGCAACTTCCTCGAAGGGTTGTGGCGTGCGGGTGCGCTCCAAGGTGGTTCACCGGGTGAATCATTCTACGTGAAGTGCGATGCTGAACTGAACACCCACGAAACCATGATGATGGGTCGGCTGTATGTCGAAGTGGGGGTCTGTCCTGTCCGCCCGGCTGAATTTGTGATCTTCCGGGTCAGTCAGTGGGCACCAGGAGCGTAATTGATCACACTGGGAGCCGTTGATGATTCGATGGCTTCCAGTTTCCTTGGCTCCCATGATGGGCTGGGGCCAGATGAAATAGTATGCGGGTTCGTGTTTAGCAGGAGGCTGTAATGGCAGAGTTGAATCCAATTCCAACAAGTCGATTTTATTTAGAGTTTGATGGTCTCACTGAAAAGTTTGTGGCCAGTGTGGCGGAGTTTTCCTTTGAGGGGAAAACCACCGGCCATGAAAAGCCGTTAGCCTCAACGAAGGACGGCAAAACCCTTTGGCAAAGTACCTCGGCTGGGTTTACGGATAACCCAGATTTTGCGGTGGAAACCTATCTCGTCGAAGGGGATATGGATTGGTATAACTGGATGAAGTCCACAATGCCGAAGAGTGAAGGGGGGGATGGCAAGTGGAAGGAAAGCCGCAAAGCCGGAACCCTAACCGCCTACAACAGTATGGATGAGGCGGTGATGGAGTGGAAAATCGTCAATGCTTGGGTGAAGAGCTACAGCGTTTCGGATTTTTCGGCGGATGGGGCTGAATTTGTCAAAGAAACGTTTGAGATCGTCTGTGAAGATGTGAACCGGACGAAGTAAATCGGGATTGAGGGGGAGCGATCGCACCCCGATCTCCCCCCTCATCTCACCCCTATCACTTTTAACTTGGACAGCTTACTGGGAGCAAGATTATGGCAAGCGGAGAGCTTCTAGCCAACTCGAAATTTTACATCACGATTGACGGCTATGATGAACTGATCGTCAAAAGCGTCAGCGGTTTAAGCATTACCCTAGAGGTCGCCGGCTCAGATTCATCCTACGGGGTCACCAAAGACGGCAAAAGTGTCGTCCAAGCCACCGTCACCGGGGTCAGCAACTCCAACATCACGGTCGTTTTTGTCGGCACTGCTGACGATCGCCGCCTCTTCGACTGGTGGGATGCCTCCCACTCACGGGAAATCACCGGGGGCGGTTCCGGCAGCAAAGGGGAACGCAAAACCGCCAGTGTCACCCTCTTCAACCAAGGGGGAGCATCAGCCGCACAGTGGGACATGACCGGGGTGTTTCCCGTGAAATACACCGGCACACAATTCAGCCCCGACAGTGCCGACCTCTACACCGAAACCATCGAATTTGCTTACGAAAACTTGCATCGTATCAAGTAAGCAAACCTGAATCGCAGATCAGGAGGAGGGGGCAACCGGATTGACCCCTCCCATTCGTGTTTTAGACCCCCAAGGGGAGGTTAAGGAGATGGCCAAAAAAAAGAAAAAAACGGGAGAATTGCCCGAAATTCTCAGTAACAGCAAGTTTTACGTGGAATTATCCCTCGACGACAGCGAAGAAATCGATGCCTTTTTCATGGAATGCAGCGGGATGAATCGCGAACTCGACGTGATTGAACTTGCAGAAGTCACCCCGAATAAATGGGGGAAAGGCGGCAAAGGAACCTACGGACGGATTCGTCACACCAAACTCCCCGGCAATGTGAAAAGCAGCAACATCACCTTAAAGCGGGGACTGTGTAACTCCACCACAATTTGGGATTGGTTCACGGCGGTGGCGGTGGGTCGATGGTTTGAAAAATTTCGCGATGGGGATATCACAATCTACGACCAAGGCCATATCGAACAGGCCCGCTTTCGGTTTACGGGGGCTTGGCCGAGTAGCTATACGATTGGGGATTTGTCGGCGGGGGGCAGCGAGTTGGAAATTGAAGAAGTGGAACTAGTGGTGGCGCAGTTTTATCGAGTCAGTAACTAAAACCTGGGAAAACGCCATCAGATTGAGTGCCGCTACTGGGTTGGGCCGCACGGTCCCGTAAGATAGGTATTCCAATTGATTAATCCTGCATAACATTCGACAAGCATTATGATTCAAACCGAGTTTGAATTTACCCTGCCCAAGGGATATCTAGACCCGGAGGGTAATTTGCATCGCACGGGGGTGATGCGTTTAGCGCGGGCCATGGATGAGATTGTGCCGATGCGCGATCCACGGGTGAAGGGTAACCCCGCCTACGCCACGGTGATTATTTTGTCACGGGTGATTGTGCGCTTAGGTGCCTTAGAAGACATTAGCCCTAGTGTGATTGAAGATTTTTTTGCGGCGGATTTGAACTATCTGCAAACGTTTTATCGCCAGATTAATGAACTTGAAGACGAAGCGTAGGATAGGGGTTGATGATGCAACGTGAATTTGAATTCACCCTCCCCAAGGGCTGGCTCACGCCGGACGGGGAACTGCTGCGTTCTGGGATGTTGCGATTGACGACGGGGCAGGATGAGTTAGTGGCGCAAGCTGATCCGCGTGTGCTTGATGATCCGAATTATGTGCCGTTGGTGTTGCTCTCGCAGGTGATTACCCGCTTGGGCCATTGGACGCAGATCACGCCGGAACAGTTAGAAACGCTGTTTTTGCGGGATGTTTATTATTTGCAGTCGGTGTACCAGTTTATTAACCAAGATGATCCGGATGAGGTGATGCCGATGGGGGAATTGTAGGCTACCCCTTGGCGCAGCTTTATCAAGAGGTAGCCTATATTGCCCTGCATTTTCACTGGTCACGGGATGAGATTTTGGCGTTGGATCATCGGGAGCGACGGCTGTGGGTGGCTGAAATTAGCGCGTTGTTGGCGTAAGGTTGTGTGAGCAGAAGTATGCAGGTTTGGTATGACTCGGAATGATTTGCTGGTAGCGGCTCGACGGGGTGAACCGGATGCGATCGCATCCCTGCTCAACCGCCAACTCCGCACCAAAGACATGACCGTGCGCGTCACCGCCCAGGGCAAACAGATCACGCTTCTCGTTGAAGCAGTAACGCCACCACCCCAAGCCCCCCTCGTTAAGTATCTCCGCCACGCTTTTACCCAGCTTGCCGCCCCTGCCATTCATCGCCTCCGCATCTGTGGCACGCAACAGGGAGCCGCAACCGTCGCTTGGACCACTGAACTGGAGCTAACCCCGCCCCCTCCCCCGTCCGTGGAGGAGATCCCCTCACCGCCATCGGAACCCCTCCCCCCTCCCCCCAAGCCGTCCGACTATCCACCCCCGCCCCGCCCCGATTCGCCATCGCCGTCCCTAGATCCCTTACCACCGCCGAAACCCCCCACATCTGCGCCCACCGCATCTGATACCCCTGCGCCTTCCGGCGCAAAAACACCCCGGCTGTTGGTGGAATGGTTTCTGGTGTCCGGTGGGGCGGGGTTGGTGGCGGTGGTGGTGCATTCTGGGTTGGGCGCGATTTTAGAGGGTTTGCCGGGGGCGATCGCACCCTGGCTCGTGGATGCAGTAACTGGCCTCGTGTTGGGCATTGCCCAAAGCTATGCTTTGACGCGCTATCTCGAAAAATCCCATTGGTGGGCGGTGACCTATCTGGTGCTGCCCATATTGGCGATGGTTCCCACCTTGATTGCGATTTTGGGGATTTGGGGCCTGCAAGCGTGGATTTTAGGAACCCAGGTGCGGCGATCCTACTGGTGGATTTTGGGGAATATGGCGATGGTGGTGGTGTTTGCGGGGGTGGCGATCGCTGGCATTATTCTGCTGCGGGCGTTAGTTTTTTTCCTGAGTTTTGCCACGGTGTTTTTATATTGGCTGGCGGGGGTGATTCTCGCGGCCTTGATGCTGTTAATTCAAGGGGCAATTTTAGAACGACTGTTCTACGGTGTGCCGGAGCGATCGCGCCCTGCCCCGGATCAATACCTCCAGCACCTCTATGATCATCTTCAGGAGGACTTGCAACGCCTCATCGCTCGATAGCACCCTAGGGCAGCCATTGGGGATCAAGGCCCGGCGCGAGACGTTCCGGCGGGTCGAGGGTGTCCGCCATGGGCGCATTGAGGAGATTCGGCAGCGGTAAGATCCAGAGGCTGCCGGGGGGGAAGGCGGTGGAGTTGCGATCGCGCTCCGTTTCCTCTGCATTGGCAGCATCAATCACCTGATCAAACACGAGATAACGCCCATCAGGAGCCATATCCATCCGCACATTGAGGTCATCGGTGAGGGCCACCAGGGGCACTTCTCGCCCAGTTTGCAGATTAATCACGGTAATAAACGGGGTCAGGATTGCCTGTTCTGTGTCGAGGCGTTCGGTTTGCAGACAGTAGAGAAAGGTTTGGTGACGGGGTTCAAAATTGCAGGCCAGGATAAATCCGGCAGTGGTGAGGAGTTCCCGTTCTCGCCCTTTGGCATTGAGCAACACCAGCGATCGCGCTGTATCCCCCTGGGGTTTCACCATCACCTTAACCCGATGATCCTGGGGATCAAAGGCGATCACCCCTTCATAGGCGGGGAAAAATTCGCGGGTGTTAGCGGTGGCGGTGAGGGGCAAGATGGTCACCCCATTGCGATCGCTAATCGCCAACACTTGACCATCGGGGGAAATCGTAAACGACTCCCCTTGAATCCCCAAGGGTTGCGCCTCCCCCTCCGGCGGCAGCAGCCACAGCCCCCCATCAGCAGGGTTTTGCCGATTCACCCGTTCGAGGATCACCACCCCGCTTTGAGGGGCGAGATCAAACTGGACATTTTGATACTGTTCCGCATCCAGTAAGCGGGTGATTTGACCCGGCGGCGGCCCATTGTCCCCCAAGCGATCGAAGGCGGTGGTGATGCGATAGAGTTGCTGGGTGCTGAGGCCGTCGGGATCACCCTTTTCAAAGGCAAAAAAGAGGATGCGATCGCCCTGAGCCTCGCTGCTAAAATTCGTCACCACCAAATCCGGCGGCGTGAGGATTTGTTTGCGCTCACGGGTCATGTTGTAAAGCACGAGGCGGCCCGATTCGTTCCCTTCGACACCGATATAGGCCAGGATGCGATCGCGACTGCGCACCGTGGCCGTAAAGGGAACCATGGTACGGGCGGGCTGGCGGGCGGTGCGGGGCTGGTCGGTGGCAGTGTTGAGGGTGATCGTGTATTCCGTACCGTAGGCGGGAATATCATCGAGGGTATAGGCGAACCGTTGCCCCAGGCCCGCCCCTTGGCCCGGCAGTTCGGGGGTAATTTTTAACTGTTGGGCGACCGTGTCCCAATCCATGGTGCGGTTAAAATCCAGTAAAAAATGGTCGTGGTTCGCACTGAGACGTTGCTCGGCCCAACTCCATTGCTGCACTTGGGGGAGGGTGCGATCGCCCACCGTCAACACCCCCCCGACCCCCAACAGCAAGATCCCTAGGGCAATCCCCGCCGCCCGGTCTAGGGGCAAATTAAGGCGATCGCGCCATTGTATCCATTGTCGTTTCATACTCACACCACAAAAACAGCACTTTGCGCCCGTAACGGGATTGCGCCGAGAACGCACCGCAGTCAAACCGATCTTGCCATGACTCTTTCCCGGCTGCGGTTCGGTTTAGCCCACGGGCAGCGCATATTGGGTGAGATCATCAAAGGAAATCCAATCCAAGGCGTTTTCATGGGTAGCGGCTAAAATCACCGGCGGTGCGACTCCGGCCTCTAGGGCCTCTTGCCAGCGAACCGCACAGAGACACCAGCGATCGCCCGGTTTTAACCCCGGAAAATTAAACTCCGGCCGCGGCGTGCTCAGATCATTGCCCTGGGCTTTGGTGAAGTCTAAAAACTCCTCGGTCATTTCCGCACAAACCAAATGCCGCCCGACATCCTCCGGCCCCGTATGGCAAAATCCATCCCGATAAAACCCCGTCCGTGGCGCACCACAACACAACTCTAGCGGTCGGCCCAAAACATTTGTTGCATCTCTCATGAGCGTGAATTCTACCCGTATTCTTCAATTCAACCGTTCTCAATTCTAGAGGGTTGCGGCAGTGCTGAAATGGTTAAGCGGTTGAGGGGCAGTCGTTTAGAAATACCCAGATATTACTCTATAGTAGAAAAGTCAAGTCATTCCACCTGCACCCATGACTCGCGATCGCCCCCCGTTAACCCGCTGGTTGCCAATTTTAGAGTGGGGTCGCCACTACCAGGCTGCTGATTTCACCGGCGACCTCACCGCTGGCCTGATTGTGGCCAGCCTCCTGATTCCCCAGGCCATGGCCTACGCCCTCCTCGCCGGTCTGCCGCCCCAAGTGGGACTCTACGCCAGTATTGCGCCGCTGTTCATCTACGCGATTTTTGGCACGGGGCGGGCCCTGTCGGTGGCTCCAGCGGCCTTAGATTCGATGCTGGTGGCGGCGGGCATTGGCGCGATCGCAGCCAAAGATAGCCCCGATTATCTCTCCCTTGCCATTACCCTCGCCCTCCTCGTCGGGGGATTACAGATCGTGATGGGATTGTTGCGCTTGGGGGTGTTGGTGAACTTCATCAGCGGCAGTGTGATCACCGGGTTTACCAGTGGTGCAGCGGTGATCATCGCCCTGGGTCAACTCAAGCATCTGCTCGGACTTAAAATCCCATCGGCGAGTGTGATCCTGCCACTGCTGCGCGACACGATCCAAGCCCTCCCCCAGACCCAAGCCATAACGATGGCCCTGGGGGGTGGCGCGATCGCTCTCCTCTGGTTAGGCAATCAACCCTTTTCCCGGTGGCTGCAAAAACGCGGGGTGAGGGCGATCGCCCAAATCCCCCTCGTTAAAAGCGTGCCCCTGTTGATCGTCATCCTCAGCACCGTCCTCGTCGCCACCCTCCGCCTCGATCAACAGGGCGTTGCGATCGTCGGCTCCATCCCCCAAGGCCTGCCCCCCCTCACCTTCCCCACCCTCAGCCTCGATCGCATCCAAACCCTCCTCCCCCTCGCCCTCACCCTCAGTTTCATCGGGTTTATGGAAAGTTTCGCCGTCGCTAAATCCCTGGCGAGTCAACGTCGCCAATCCGTGGAAGCGAATCAGGAACTGGTGGCGATCGGTTTAGCCAACATCGGGTCAGCCGTGACCGGGGGCTACTCGATCGCCGGGGGATTGAGTCGCTCGGTGGTTAATTTTTCCGCCGGAGCACAGACGGGGGTTGCGTCAATGATCACGGCGGGGGTGATTGTGTTAACGGTCTTATTTCTCACACCGCTGTTTTTCTATCTGCCCCAAGCCAGTCTCGCCGCGATTATTTTCATGGCGATTTTAAAACTGATTGATCTCAAAACATTACGCAAACTCTGGCAGTACAATCGCGCCGATGGGTTGGCGTTTATGGTGACGTTTTTTGGGGTGTTGGGCCTAGGCGTTCAGGCGGGGATTTTCATCGGGGCCGGATTTGCGATCGCCCTCTACCTCTGGCGCACCAGTCGCCCCCATATTGCGATCGTCGGTCGCCTCGGTGAAACGGAACAATTTCGCAATATCCAACGCCATCAAGTCCTTACCTGTACCGAAGTTCTCGCCATTCGCATTGATGAAAGTCTCTATTTTGCAAACACAAAAGTTTTAGAAGAAAGTCTCCTCCAAGCCGTTGCAGACTATCCCAAAATCGAAAAACTACTCCTCGTCTGTAGCGGCATTAACGCCATTGACGGCAGCGCCCTCGCCACCTTAGAACAGTTGCGCTTAGCCTTAAAATCCTTTGGCGTAGAGTTGTATTTTTCTGACGTGAAAGGCCCGGTGATGGATGGCTTAGAACGGATTGGCTTTGTGGAGGCTGTGGGGCGCGATCGCTTCTTCCTCTCCGCCGCCCAAGCCATGCAACAATTCGATTGTCAATTAGCATGATCCCCAACCTCAGACCCACTCCCCAAGCCGACTTTTTCCCGGAATGGCAAATCAACCCGGACACCATGACCCACAGCGAAGCCCTTGCGCTCGATCGTGTCAAAGAGAATTACCTTGATCTCCTTGAAGACCCGCCGCTCCTGGAAAATACGGTTAAATTAGTTATTCTCGCTCCCCTGCTTGACCTTGCCGGCTTGTATCGCCGCCCCTACCGCATTCAAACTGAAACCAGCATCGCCATTGAACTTGAAAATGAAGGCGCGATTGTCCGGGGCAGAATCGATATTTTAGTGCTAAATCAAGCCCTCTGGTTGGTTGTGATTGAATCGAAACGCAGTGATTTTTCAGTCAGTCGAGCGATCGCCCAAACCCTGTCTTATATGCTCAGTAATTCCACCCAAACCATCACCTTTGGTCTGATCACCAATGGCACAGAATTTCTATTTCTCAAAAGTCAAACCCAGCCCGATCCATCCTATGCCACATCCAGACTTTTTCTCTGATTAACCCAGATAACGAACTCCATCACGTCTTATCAATTCTGAAACATTTAGCCCAACAGGTCATCACAGTTTAAATCGTGAAGATAGAAAAATAAATTAGTTTAATTTGATAAAATTGGGTGTTAACGTTGATGAATTCATAATTGATTAACACAGCGAAATGGCCCTTGAGATGATGCAGCAACGTAATTTGATCTCGATGAGTTGTGTGGGTCTAGGCAGTGCGATCGCACTCTTCACTCTCGCTCCAGCCCTGGCACAACTCACCCCCGACCAAACCCTAGGGACTGAATCGTCACGAGTCACACCGCAACACCATCGTGACCTGATCGAAGGCGGTGCAATTCGGGGTCAGAGCCTCTTCCACAGTTTTCAAGATTTCAATGTGGGCGCGGGTCAGGCGGTGTATTTTGCGAATCCGGCCGCGATCGGCACGATTTTCACACGAGTCACTGGGCCGAATTTTTCGAGCATTCTCGGCACGCTGGGGGTTTTGGGGACGGCGGATCTGTTTTTGTTGAATCCCAACGGGATCTATTTTGGCCCCAATGCTCGCCTGGATCTGAAAGGGTCATTTCATGCCAGCACTGCCGACCAATTCATCTTTAATACTGGGGAAACCTTCAGCGCCACTGACCCCAACGCTGCCCCATTGTTAACCGTCAACGTTGCGCCCGGTGTGCAATGGAACGGCCACACGATCGCAGATATCGTCAACGAAGGGGAATTAATTGCCACCGAGGGCGATCTCTCCCTGAGTGGGGGGCGGGTGATTAGTACCGGGCTGGTGGCGGCTCCGGACGGCAACGTCATGATCCAAGCGATCGCAGGGGATGGGGTGGTGAGTGGTGCGATCGCGCAAACCGCCACGATCAGCGCCACCGGAAACCTGATTCTCCCCAGCAGCCAACTGATCACCCAAGGCGACCTCACCCTCCTCGCCGGCGACACCCTCACCGTCCGCGACACAAAAACCTCGCCCTTTCTCGCCCACGCGGGGGGAAACCTTTGGGTGCAGGGGAATCAAGATATTGATATTCTCGCGCTGAATCACCTCCACATCACCCCCTTCGCCAGCTTCGGCGCGATGACCTTCGTGAGTGATGGTGTGGTGTCGGGGGATGCCCATTTCACCAGCGGCGGCAATTTTAATGTGTTGGATCTGGCGGGCAATCCGGGTACTTTTCTCTCGCTCTACGACCCGATTATCAGTTCAGCCGGGGACGTGACGTTTAGTAATTACAGCGGCGCGGCGTTGAAAATTGAAGCCCTCGGCAGCATCACCATTGATAACGTATCGATTACCAGCCCGGATACCGCTCTGACGGGAACTGATCCCGACATCGCCATCCTCACCAGTTACCCCGCCCTCATTCTCCGGGCGGGTCTCGATACACTCCTCAACCCCGTTACCACGGCCACCACCACGACTTTTTACAGCACGAATTTTAACAGCACTGTGGGATCAGAATGGTCAGACAATCGCACCGATACCACTGGGTATGGAATACAGTTTCTCGGTCGGTTTGGCACGGGTCAAAGTAGCACAACATTCACCTTCACGGGATTACCCAGCCATGAACAATTAACCTATAGCTTTACGCTTTTCATTCTGGGGAGTTGGGACGGCAATGGTCCTGATTTTGGGCCGGATTATTGGTCTTATTCTGTGGATGGCACCGAAGTGCTTGACACAACATTTTCATCATCTGGGAATCCGCTGAACACTCAAAACTATCCGACACCGGGTTCAGCCGCTAACGCAGGGGGTGTAGTGGTTGACCTCGGTGAAGACTATTCAACAATTTATGCGTTTAGAAACTCGATCGCCCACACCAGCAATACGATTACGTTTTCGTTCAGTAGTTCAGGACTAGAGACCTTAGATAACGAAAGTTGGGGCATTGGTAATTTTTCCCTCTCAAATGGGCTGTTACCGGCATCGACTACATTTAACTCCACATCCAGTTCCTCGACGGGCAATATTACCGCCTCTAATCTCGCTACCGCTAACGGGCCGATCA
This sequence comes from Spirulina major PCC 6313, assembly GCF_001890765.1. Lineage (NCBI taxonomy): Bacteria > Bacillati > Cyanobacteriota > Cyanophyceae > Spirulinales > Spirulinaceae > Spirulina > Spirulina major. The sequence continues at coordinate 184,295 of NZ_KV878783.1, forward strand.
TCCTGTCTGCCCGCGATCGCATCTCCCTTTCTGATGGTGTCGAATCCAATGGGGGCGATATTTCCTTAAGTGGTGCGGAGATTGATATTGATGGCGCGATCGTGCGGAGTCGAGGCGGCGATATTGCCGTGACCAGTAGCGGCGATCTGGCCTTAAGTAATAACACAGCACTGATCAGTGAGGCGGGGACTATTTCCCTCAGCGGTACGGATATTGACCTGACCAATAACGTCGGTCTACAAAGTACAACGGGCGCGGTATCAGTGCAGGGAAGTGGCGCGTTAACGTTGAACAAGGTGGCTGTGCAAACGCAGTCCGGCAATATTGCTCTAGACGGCGCAACGGTGGCCCTCACAGAAGCAGATTTTGATAGCACAAGCGGCACAATTGCTCTCGATAGCAGCGGTGCGCTCACCTTACAAACCGCAACGTTTGACAGTCAGAATAATATTAATCTCGATGGCGCAACGGTAGCCCTCACGGAAGCAAATCTCGAAAGTGCCAACGGTGCGATCGTAATCGATAGTGACAGTACGCTAACGCTAGACACTACTAGGGTCGGAAGTGTAGTCAGTGACGTTACGTTGAATAGCCAGGGTGATCTGACCGTTAATCGTTCTTTGGTCGGCAGTCGAGGCGGGGCAGTTACAGTACAAACCCCAGCCGATATCTCCGTCACAAACACTCTGATCGGATTACGGGTCAACACCACATCCGCCACCGGAGCCTTGACCGTGTCCGGCAACACCATCACCCTTGAACAACAAGGTCAGTTGGTCACACAGGCCGATGGAGCGGCTGATGCTGCCCCGATTAATGTGACAGCGAATCGATTGGTGATGCGGACTAATGGTTCGATTGGTGCGCTTAGTAATAGTAGCGGGCGGGGGGGCGATGTCACCGTCACGGTGGATCAGCTATTCATGATCGATAACCCAACCCAGATCGGGACACGCGCTCAAAAGAGCGGGGCTGGCGGCAATCTGACGGTGAATGCGCGGACGGTGGAGATTTTGCGTGGGGCGAATGTGGGCAGTAATACCAGCGGCGACAGCACAGGTGCAGGCGGCTCCACCGTGGTCAATGCCAGTGAGTCGATTGTGCTCGATGGGGGTGATCCGGCGGACTATGTGCCTAATCCCCAAAATTTATCTCAGGTGTTAAATGATATAGACACGGGGATGAGTACGTTTACGCGAGGATCAGGTCAAGCGGGTGAGTTGCGGGTGAATACGCCGCGCCTGGATATTCGCAACAGTGCTGGGTTGACGGTTGCAACCTTAGCGGATGGGGATGCGGGGGTGTTGACGGTGAATGCGGATACCGTGCAGATTGAGGGTCGCGGTGGCTTGGCGAGTTTTTCTCTGGCCGGGGGAGACGCGGGCGATATTCGTCTGACGGCAAAGACGGTCAATGTGGATCGGGGGGCGGTGATTAGTGCGGATTCTCTCCAGGCGGGGGATGGGGGGAATTTGACGGTAACGGCGGATACGCTGACGGTGCGACAGGGGGCGCGGATTGGGGCGGCGACCACTGGCGCGGGACAGGGCGGGACAATCACCCTCAACACCCAAGCCCTTGAAGTTACGGGCCGAACGAGCGATCGCACCGTCGCCAGCGCCATCACCGCCTCCACAGCCGGGGCGGGTAATGCGGGACAGATCACGATGAACGGCGAGCAGATCACCATTGCCAACGGTGCAGAGGTGAGTTCGAGCACCTCAGGGCGGGGTGATGCCGGACGGATTATGCTCCAAAGTCGTGGAGGCATTGAGGTGAATAATGCGTCGATCGCGGCTTCCGTGGGAGCCAACGCCACCGGCAACGGCGGCACAATTTCCCTCACCGCACCCAATATCACCCTGGCCAATGGGGCAACGGTGAGTAGCAGTTCCCAAGGCCAAGGGGTGGCGGGGAATATCAACACCGAGGGCGATCGCCTCCGATTGAGCGATCGCGCCGCCATCCGTGCCGAAACGAGCCAAGGGGACGGCGGCAACATCAACATCATCTCCAACCTCTGGGTGATTCTCCGCAATAATGCCAACATTTCCACCACCGCAGGCACGGCTGCATCGGGGGGCAACGGCGGCAATATTCGCATTGCCACGGGGTTTTTATTAGGCGTGCCCATTGAAAACAGCGACATCACCGCCAACGCCTTCACCGGCAACGGGGGACAGATTGACATTGAGGCGACGCAGATTTACGGGTTTAGCACCTTGGGCTACCTGACGCGATTTAGTGATATTACCGCCAGTTCTGAGTTTGGCGCGGCGGGGATTATTGCCCTGGATACGAATTTCGATGCAGCCCAGGGGGTGAATGAACTGCCGACGGATTTGAGCGATCGCACCGACCAAATTTTTGATGCTTGTTCTGTAGTAGGTCAAGACCGCTTCACGATCACCGGACGGGGCGGTGTGAGTGAGTTTCTCCAGCCGACTCTCAATAATTCCGAAGATTGGCAAGACACCCGCACGATCACGCCCGGTTTATTCCCTCAACCCCTCACCCTCGACCCATCCGCAACCGTGCCCCTGCCGCCGACCTTTTTCAGTTTGAGACGCGGATCAGGCTGTGGGACATCGGCTCAGTCGCTTTAGGTGAGGAGGTCTTGCAAGCGTTGGGCCAGTTGCGATTTGCCGAATTTTGCGATCGCTTCTGCCCGTAACCATTCGCCCCGACAGCGAGGATCATCCCCTTGGAGCATGGCGATACAGCCTTGGGCGATCGCGCTCACATTGCGATGTTCCACCTGCCAGCCGACGCGCCCATCCTGCAACGGATCAGCCGAGCCATCCCCCAACCCCGACAGCACCGGAATCCCCGTCACCATCGCCTCTAGATAGACAATGCCAAACCCTTCTTGGGACGGCATCACATAGGCATCGGCCACCCGATAATGATCCGGCAGTTCCGCCGTGGGGACAAACCCCGCAAAGACGACGCGATCGCTCACCCCCGCCTCGGCGGCCAACTGTGCCAAACGCGGTTGATCGCCCCCGCGCCCGATCACCAAATACTTCACCGTCGGCATCGCCGCCGCAATCTCCGGCAGAGCCTGGATCGTCACATCCACGCCTTTATAAATATCCTCCGGCCAGAGTCGCGCCACCGTCATCAACACCGCCGCCCCGTGGAGGTTGTAGCGATCGAGGAGGTGGGGCGGTTTGGGGCCGGGGGTGAATTGGGTTTCATCCACAACACAGGGTAAAAAGTCCACCTGAGCCTGGGGGATATCGTGAGAGGCACAAAGGCGATCGCGGCTATGGCGGCTAATCGTCCAAATCCGCGCCGCGCCTCGCAGGGCGTTAATTTCCCACGGGGATAAATGCTCCCACACCCCCCACACCTCTTTACCGTAGGTCATCACCAGGTAGGGAATCCCCAAGGGGTTACAAATCAACTGCACCAAAGGCGCGAGCTTCACATGACCGCAAATCACCCGCTCCGGTCGGGACAACAGGCAGATTCTGAGGAGGTAGAAGGCAAGGCGAAGGCGTTGGATCAGGCTAGAGCGGTGATGGAGGTACGTGAAGGAGAGGCGATCGCTCACCAACGGATTCACCGAGGGCGGGCGATCGTGAAGCAGCGCCACCGTCCCCCGATGATCATCCTGCTTCGCCCCTTGACTATAGGCCTGCAAGACATCCTTAACATAGGACTGAATCCCACCCTCGCGGGCAAACAATTCCAAAAACACAAAGAGATGGCGCATAAATCTAGCTTAATGGTCTTTGCTCTCCGCAATTATGCAAGCATTCAACCCCAAAAATGATCAGATTGATGTATGGAGAGGTTTTCTCGATCGTGGCAGTCTCTCAACACAACCCCGGATGGATGCTGCTGGAGCGGGCGATCGCAGCCCTTCACAAACCGGCATCCCCACTGGATTTGAGTTCCTGCCCCGCAGGACTCGCTTCGAGTGATATACTGATGAAGTAAACAAAGTAACATTTTTTTACAGTTACTCTAATCGCTGGCCGTTATTGGTTAGCCCAGAGTCTTCCCCTGGTGAAATACGAACCGCCATCTTTTGAACAATGCAGCATAGTTAAATCCTTGCGTTGTTCATTAAGTCGTGCGCTGCAATTCTTTTCCCTAAGCATGATGTTCAGCACACCTCAGTTTTTTGAAGCAGGTGTGTCCATACGTTTGTTATTTCATCATTCGCAAACCTGTGTGAACAGATTCCATGAGTGACCATTTCCCTCGACAGCGGGCCATCATTACCGGAGCCAGTAGTGGCATTGGCAAGGCAACCGCCCTCGCGTTTGCCCATGCCGATATTGATGTTGCCCTTGTCAGCCGTTCTGAATCGAAGTTAAACGCTGTGGTTGATGCGGTTCAAGACATTGGTGTACAAGCCAAAGCCTACTGTTTGGATCTCGCCAATGTGGATCGTGTAAAAGCAGAGTTTGAAGCGATCGTTGCTGATTTTCAACCCATCGATATTCTGGTGAACAATGCTGGTATGGGCTATACGGGCATTCTGGCCGAAACCCCTCTCCAGGATTGGCAACAGGTGATGGCGTTGAACCTCACCAGTGTGTTCCAATGCACCCTAGGGGTTTTAGCGCACATGCGCGATCGCCACAAAGGAACCATCGTTAACGTGGCCTCTGTGGCGGGGAAAACACCCTTTCCAGGCTGGGGAGCCTATAGCGTCAGTAAGGCCGGGCTGATCGCCCTGTCCAAAACGCTCGCCGCAGAAGAACGCGCCCATGGCATCCGTGTGGTGGCATTCTCGCCCGGTGCAGTCAATACCCCCATTTGGGACACCAATACCGTCCAGGCTGATTTCAATCGAGCGGCAATGCTTACGCCTGAAATCGTCGCCCAATCCATTCTTCACACCGTACTGTTGCCAGAACAGGCAGTGGTGGAAGATATCACCCTCATGCCCAGTGCGGGTGCATTGTGATCCCTTAGTGGTCACGTTCTCGTTTCACGTTCACGCTCAAAGTCACACTTTTTGGATTTAGCTTTGTTATGACAATCGCGTCTTCCAACGGTTCTTCTCAATCTTTCACGCTGGACACAAATGGAAATCGGTTACGTACCGAGACTGCCAGCCTCACCTCCCGCCCCGATCGCTCAACCACTGAGCATCCAGCCACAGCACCTCAGCCCACCCCGGAACAAGATACAGAAAACATGATGGATGCGGTGCGCATGATGCTAGAAGGGGTCGGGGAAGATCCAGAACGAGAAGGACTCCTCAAAACGCCGAAGCGAGTTGCTGAAGCGATGCAGTTTTTGACCCAAGGCTATCACCAGTCCTTAGAGCAATTGGTCAATGGGGCAATTTTTGATGAAGGCCATAATGAAATGGTCTTGGTGCGTGATATTGACGTGTTCAGCCTCTGTGAACACCATATGCTGCCGTTTATGGGCAAAATTCACGTCGCCTATATTCCCAATCAAAAGGTGGTGGGCTTAAGTAAGCTGGCCCGGATTGTGGAAATGTATGCCCGTCGTTTGCAAGTGCAAGAACGCTTAACCCGTCAAGTGGCCGAAGCGGTGCAAGAAATTCTCGACCCCCAAGGTGTGGCGGTGGTGATGGAAGCATCGCACATGTGTATGGTGATGCGGGGGGTGCAAAAACCGGGGTCTTGGACGGTCACCAGTGCCATGCTCGGCACATTCCAAGATGACTCGAAAACCCGCGAAGAGTTCTTGAGTTTAATTCGCCACCAACCGAGTTTCCGCTAGCTAGGGATAGGGGGGCGATCGCTCCCCCGTCCTTGCGCTCGAAACCCTAATCGCCCATCGGTTAGGGTTTCACTTTTTAATGTGATGATGTCAACATGGAAAATTGATCTGGATCTGACCCAACGATGACCCCCCCACCCAGCCAAGCGATCTACCGTATTCTCGATGCCAACCTCGACCGGGCCCGCGAAGGGCTGCGAATCGTGGAAGAATGGTGTCGATTCGGGCTTAATAATGCCCACCTCACCCAAGACTGCAAAGCGATGCGCCAAGAGCTAGCCCAATGGCATAGTCTTGAACTCCGCGCCGCCCGCAATACCCCCGACGACCCCGGCACCGCCTTCACCCATCCCCACGAAGAAACCCGCACCGATATCCAAGACCTCCTCCATGCCAACCTCAGCCGCGTTCAAGAGGCGCTGCGTGTGCTCGAAGAATATGCCAAGCTCTATCAGGGGGAGATGTCGGCGGCCTGTAAGCAAATTCGCTACCGGGTCTATACCTTAGAAAGTCAATTGGCCGGTGATAATGGTCTGACGCAACGGCTGAAGGCGGCGAGTTTGTACTTAGTAACGGCTCCATCGCAGCACCTTTTTGCTACGGTTGAAGCGGCGCTACAAGGGGGCTTAACACTGGTGCAGTATCGGGAAAAAAACGCCGATGATCAGGTGCGTCTGGCCCAAGCCCAGAAGCTCCGGGATCTCTGCCATCAATACGGGGCGTTGTTTTTAATTAACGATCGCATCGATCTCGCCCTCGCCGTCGGGGCCGATGGCGTTCACCTCGGTCAACAGGATGCCCCGATCGCCGTCGCCCGCGCTCTCCTCGGTTCCGATCGCATCATTGGCCGCTCCACCCATGATCCAGGGGAAATGGAGCAAGCGATCGCCGAAGGAGCCGACTATATCGGCGTGGGCCCGGTGTATGAAACCCCCACCAAACCCGGCCGCACCGCCGTCGGCCTCGACTACGTGCGCTATGCTGCCCAGCATTGCCCGATTCCCTGGTATGCGATCGGCTCCATTGACCTCGAAACCCTAGGGGATGTGATGCAGGCTGGAGGCCGACGAGTGGCCGTGGTGCGGGCCTTGATGCAAGCCGAAGACCCCACCCTGACGACACGACAGTTTTTAATCGATTTGCAACGGATGGGTTAGGGGGTGACGCATGACTGAAATTCTCTTACAAGTCAATGGCAAACCCGTCACCTGTGCCCCCCACACACCCCTGTTGCAACTCCTTGACCAATTGAGCCTCAACCCGCGCCTGATCGCCATTGAATACAATGGCGAGATTCTCCATCGGCAATTTTGGCCAGAGACCTGGATGGGAGAGGGCGATCGCCTCGAAATTGTTACCATCGTCGGCGGAGGTTAAGCCATGTTCAACGCCCTCAAAACCCACTTTGCCACCGCCACCAACCGCCGCCGCTTTAACCTCGCGGTGTTGGCTGTGCCGGCCACCGTGTGGCTCCTGTTCTTCTTCGTCTTGCCGTTGGTGATTGTGCTGCTCTATTCCGTCCTCGAACGGGGCATCTATGGCGGTGTGGAATGGCAATTCACCCTCGAAAATTATCAACGCCTCTTGAATCCGATCTATTGGGGAATTTTTGGGCGATCGCTTTGGCTGGCCTTCATGACCACCCTCGCCTGTCTCCTCCTCGGCTATCCCCTCGCCTTCTTCATCGCCAGCCGTCCCCCCCAATGGCGCAACACCCTGCTGCTGCTAGTGATTATTCCCTTTTGGACAAACTTTCTCGTGCGCATCTATGCCTGGATCGTCATCCTGCGCCAAGAAGGGGTGATCAACGTGTTGCTGCAAAGTTTTAACCTGATCGATCAGCCATTGGATTTATTATTTAATTCCTTTGCCGTCACCGTGGGCCTGATTTATGGCTATCTCCCGTTTATGATCTTGCCTCTCTACGCCACCCTCGAACGCTTTGACTTTTCCCTGCTCGATGCGGCGCAGGATCTAGGAGCCAATGACCTCAAAACTTTGATTCGGGTCGTGATTCCCTTGACTCTGCGCGGTGTGATTGCCGGATCGCTCCTGGTGTTCATTCCCGCCGTGGGAGAATTTATCACCCCGGATATTTTGGGGGGCGCGAAAACGGTGATGATGGGGAATTTGGTGCAAAGTCAGTTTCTCAGTGCGCGGAATTGGCCCTTTGGGTCGGTGCTGTCGATTGTGATGATTGTGATTGTGCTGATTCCCATCGTGATCTATTTTCGAGTGGCAGAGGAAAAACTCAATGCTTAAGTTGGAGCAAGTCTCGTTAAATCCTCTCGTTTGACGGCGGAGCCGCCCATGGCCATGACCTGTTAGAGCCAGGTCACGAGAAACAAGGAGACCGTCAATGAACCACCCGATTAATTCCCGCAACTTATGAATTCTGCTGCTTCTCCTGACTTCAAACGCACCGTTGATCTGGCGATTCGTCATGTTGGCCGGTTTGGCCTTTGGGTGATCACCCTTGGCGGTTTGGCGTTCCTGTATCTGCCGATCGCAATCTTGGTGGTCTATTCCTTTAACGCTTCGCGGATGAATGCGGTGTGGCGGGGGTTCACCCTGGATTGGTATCGCAGCCTCTTCGCGGGGGTGACGGAAAGTGGCGTAGATGTCACCAATGCGCAGATCTGGGATGCGGTGTGGAATAGCCTCTGGGTGGGGGGCATTTCGACGGTGGTGGCGACGGTGTTGGGGACGTTCGTGGCCTTAGCCTTGGAACGGTTTCGGTTTAAGGGTCGTAATGCCCTCGAAGCGTTGCTCTTTTTGCCGATTATCATCCCCGATATCACCATGGGAATTTCGCTGCTGGTGTTGTTTAGCCTCCTGTTTCAACTGCTGCAAACGGTGCTGGGGGTGCGATTGGTGCTGGACTTAAACACGGTGATGATTGGTCATATTACGTTCAATATTTCCTATGTGGCGGTGACGGTGCGATCGCGCATTGCCGAACTTGACCCCGCCCTCGAAGAAGCCGCCATGGATCTCGGCGCTGACGAACTGCGCACCTTCTGGCGCGTCACCTTACCACTGATCTTCCCCGGCATCCTCAGCGGGGCACTCCTGGCCTTCACCCTCTCCCTCGATGATTTTGTGATTACCTTTTTCACCGCTGGCGTGGGATCAACCACATTGCCCGTATTTGTCTACGGCATGATTAAGCTGGCCGTCACCCCCGCGATTAACGCCATTTCCACCTTGATGTTGCTCGCCTCGTTGCTCATTGTGCTGCTATCCCTCGCGCTCCAACGTCGCTCCACCTAACCTAAAACCAAAATCAAGGCCAGAATCTCTTGACCAACCTGATGGGGTTCGCTGGAGATTGTGTCAAAATGAATTAGCCAAATTGAATACGGTTAATTCACTTGGCGATCGCCTTAGTTGAATCATCCATGAGGGGTTACGGGTTATGAAACGATTGCTTGTCTTTGTGCTCCTATTTTTGTTTGGAGTCACAATGCCCATCGGCTGTGCTGCCAACAGTCCAGATGCTGCTGACAGTGGTAGTGCCGGAAATGGAGCAAGCGAAAATGTTCTCAGCATCTACAACTGGTCTACCTACATTGATCCCGACGTGATCACCCAGTTTGAAAAAGACTTTGATGCAACGGTTCAGTACGACACCTACGAAAGTAATGATGCCCTCTTCGCCAAAATTCAGCCCGGCAATCCCGGTTACGACATCATTGTGCCCACCGGAGATTTTGTCGAAAGCATGGCAGCCGAAGGGTTACTTGAAGAACTCAATCACGAAAATATCCCCAATTTAAAGAACGTTGATCCCCTGTTTCTCGACCAGGATTTTGATCCGGGCAATAAATACAGCGTGCCCTATCAATGGGGAACGATTGGCATCGGCTACGACATTGAAGCGACAGGCGAAGAAATTACCCGTTGGCAGCAGATTTTTGACCCGAAATATGCGGGTAAAGTGTCGCTGATCGAAGATTCTCGCGCCACCTTGGGGGCTGTCTTAATAGCCCTGGGTAAAGACCCCAACACCACCGATCCCGCTGAATTGCAACGGGCGGTAGACTACATTGTTGAACATAAGGAGGTAATCGCGACCTTCGCACCGGATACGGGTCAAGATTTGCTCAACCAGGGCGAAGTTGCGATCGCAGTGGAATGGAGTGGCGACATCTTCCAAGTCATGGAAGAAAACGAAAACATCCGCTACGTGATCCCGGAAGAAGGCACGATCGTCTGGGTGGACAATATGGCCATCCCCAAAGATGCCCCCAACAAAGAACTGGCTGAACAGTTCATTAACTTTGTTCTAGAGCCGGAAATCGGCGCGAAAATCTCGGCCTATGTCCAGTTCGGCAGCCCCAACAAAGCCGCCATTGATCAGGGTCTGATCCCAGCCGAAGATCTCGAAAATCCGGGAATCTATCCTGCTGCGGCAACCTTCGCTCGCTTGCAATATGCCAAGGATCTAGAGGCAGATACCCAACTCTATGATGATGCTTGGACTGATTTAAAAGTGGCCGTCGGCGAGTAATCTCTGCCATCGGATCAGGGGGTTTAGATCACAAATCTCTGCGGCAAAACCCCCTACCATAGACTTGAGTCGAGGCGACAAGCGCGATCGCGCTAACGATGCCGATTGTGCCGCCCCAGGGCGATCACCCCTCCCCACCGAAGGCAACTCTTCGGTCTCTGTTTCTCACTCCATTGCTAACGGTCATCTTCACAATAGCGAGGCAAAAATTGATGAATCATGCAATTGAACTGGTCAACGTGTCGAAAACCTTCCGGGGTCAAAACAACCGAGAATTTCGAGCTATTGAACAGTTAAACTTGCAGATTCACGACGGAGAGTTTTTCTCGCTCCTCGGGCCGTCCGGCTGTGGCAAAACCACCTTGCTCCGGATGATCGCAGGGTTTGAAACCCCCACCGCTGGTGAGGTGGTCATCCATGGCGAGGCCATGCGCGATCGCCCCGCCTTCCACCGCCCCGTCAACACCGTCTTCCAAAACTACGCCCTTTTCCCCCACCTCACCGTCGCCGAAAACGTCGCCTTCGGCCTCGAAATGGACAACCTCCCCAAAGCCCAAATCCGTTCCCGCGTCGGGGATGTCCTCGCCCTCGTCAAGCTCAACGGCCTCGAAAACCGCCGCCCCCGCCAACTCTCCGGCGGCCAACAGCAGCGCGTCGCCCTCGCCCGCGCCCTCGTCAAAAAACCCCAAGTCCTCCTCTTTGACGAACCCCTCGGTGCCCTTGACCTCAAGCTCCGCAAAGCGATGCAGCTTGAACTCAAACACATGCAGCAACAGATAGGCATCACCTTCGTCTACGTCACCCACGACCAAGAAGAAGCCCTCACCATGTCCAACCGCATCGCCGTCATGTCCGACGGTCACATCCTCCAAGTGGGCACACCCACGGAAATTTACGAAGAACCCAACTGCCGCTTTGTCGCCGACTTCATCGGTGAAAGTAATTTCCTCATCGGCCAAGTCATCGAACAATCCATGGGCGGCATTGTCGCCCTCATTGACGGCGAACTCACCCTCTCCGTCCCCTACGAACCAGAAATCCCCGTCGGCAAAATCATCACCCTCGTCATCCGCCCCGAAAAAGTCACCATTCACCCCGACACCAGCGGCGAAAACCTCGGCCTACGCGGCACGGTTAAAGATGTGGTCTACATCGGCACCGACACCCGCTTTGTCATTCAACTCACCTCCCGCAGCGAACTAATCGTGCGCCGCCAAAACATCCACCATGGCAACCTCGACACCTTCACCCTCGGCGAACAAGTTCAAATCCGGGTCGCCCCGAACAGCATTCGCGTCCTCGAAGAAGGCTCCCTCAGCCCCGATCTCGCTCAAGGGGCAGTGAACCTGCCCCCCAAGTCCGCGTGAGGTGATTCATGGGGCGATTCACTCCGAAATCACTTTCCGATCGCCACCGGGTTTTCTAGGGTGATTGCTTGGGGGATTGTGTTCTAGAAAACCCGATGATGTGAGTCTATGCGCCGCCGCGTAATTTATCGAGGACACTGCGATCTTCGAGGGTGGAGGTGTCGCCGGCGATTTCTTGGCCGGAGGCTAAATTCCGGAGCAAGCGCCGCATGATTTTGCCCGATCGCGTCTTCGGCAGCACATCGGTAAAGCGAATATCTCCCGGACGGGCGATCGCGCCGATTTCCTTCGCCACATGCTGCTTTAGTTCATCGATCAACGCATCGCTGCCGGTGTAATCCCCTTCGAGGGTGACAAAGGCAAACACATCTTCACCCTTGAGATCATCGGTGCGCCCCACCACTGCGGCTTCGGCGACGGCTGGATGGGACACAAGGGCCGATTCGATTTCCATCGTGCCGAGGCGATGCCCCGACACATTGATCACATCATCGACGCGACCCATGACCCAAAAATAACCATCCGCATCGCGCCGCGCTCCATCGCCGGCGAAGTAGAAATGCTGGCCCTCTTTGGGTTGGATATGCTCCCAATAGGTGCGACGGAAGCGATCATCATCGCCGTAGACCGTGCGCAGCATACTCGGCCAAGGATGGGTAATCACCAGATAACCCCCTTCGCCATCCTTGACCGGATTGCCTTCGAGATCCACCACATCCGCCAAGATACCGGGGAAGGGCAATGTGGCCGAACCGGGTTTAGTCGGGGTTGCACCGGGTAAAGGCGTGAGCATAAAGCCGCCGGTTTCCGTTTGCCACCAGGTATCGATAATCGGGCAACGCTCACCGCCAATCACCTTGTGATACCACATCCAGGCTTCGGGGTTGATCGGTTCGCCCACGGTTCCCAAGAGGCGCAGGGAGGAGAGGTCGCGGGCGTTGGGGAGGTGTTCGCCCATTTTGATGAAGGCGCGGATGGCTGTGGGGGCAGTGTAGAAAATGGTGACCCCGTATTTTTCGATCACATCCCAAAAACAGCCGGGATTGGAGGGGCGGGGCACGCCTTCATACATCAAGCTCGTTGCTCCGTTGGAGAGGGGGCCGTAGACAATGTAACTGTGGCCGGTGATCCAACCCACATCGGCGGTACACCAATAGACATCGGTGTCTTTGAGATCCAATGTCCATTTACAGGTCATGTGGGTGTAGAGGTTGTAACCGGCGGTGGTGTGGACAACGCCTTTGGGGTTGCCAGTGGTGCCGCTGGTGTAGAGGATGAAGAGGAGGTCTTCGCTATCCATGGGTTCGGCGGGACAGACGGCGCTGGCTCCGGCTTGGAGGTCGTGCCACCAGTGATCGCGCCCTGGTTCCATGGTGATTTTTTCATGGGTGCGTTGAACGACGAGGACGTTTTCGACGCTGGGTACGCCGTCATGGGCGAGGGCTGCATCGACGGCGGGTTTGAGGGGGATGGTTTTATCTTTGCGAAAGCCGCCATCTGCCGTCACCACGAGTTTCGCCTCGGCATCGATGAGGCGGGTTTTGAGGGCTTCGGCACTGAACCCGCCGAAAACGACGCTATGGGGCGCACCGATGCGGGCACAGGCGAGCATGGCGATCGCTGCTTCGGGAACCATGGGCATATAGATGCCGACGCGATCGCCCTTCTTCACCCCTAAGGATTTAAACACGTTGGCCATTTTGCACACTTCGCGATGCAATTGGGCATAGGTGAGGGTGACGCTTTCGCCGGGTTCCCCTTCCCAGATCAACGCCGCTTTATTTTTGCGCCAGGTGGTGAGGTGGCGATCGAGGCAATTGTAGGAAATATTCAGCTTGCCGCCAACGAACCATTGCCCATGGGGCGGTTGCCAATCCAGCACCTGATCCCATTTTTGAAACCAATCGAGTTCGGTTGCCGCGAGTTCTGCCCAGAATGCGGCAGGATCAGCCTTGGCTTTGTCGTAGAGTTCGCGGTACTGCTCCATGCTGCCAATGGTGGCCGCTTGGGAAAATTCCGCAGGCGGGGCAAAGGTGCGATTTTCCTGCAAGATGGACTCAATAGTGGGTTGGGTCATGGCTGCTATTTGTTTCAAAAGTCTGCTGTCATCTACGATACGGCCTGCCCTGCGGTGGCATCCTATTTGTTTCGTTTCTTTAAACAGCAGCGGCCAGGGGGGCGATCGCATCCGCCATCCCCCGCCCATTCCACCTCACCCCCAGGATCGCCCCCTGATGATTTGTCCTATTCTGGGCCGTGATAAGGAGCTTAAGCCCCTTGCCTGTCCTCATGCCCTTGTTGATTGCCATAGATGCGAGTTGGGGCCTCGAAGCCGCAGGATGTGCCGTCGATGTGGATCACCTCATCCTCCCAGGGGAGGCGATAATTACCCTGCACCATGTCCTGCATATAGGTGTAGGGGCAATCCTGCGCCCCGCCCTTGACGGCCACATAACCGCGATGGCCGAACTGATAAATATTGTTTTCCACGCCCCAATGGCGACGGGCTTCCCGGACTAGATCCGGCCGGACTTCTGCGGTGATGATTTCATCGGGGCGATCGCTCCCCATCACCAAGGGCACACCGTCAAAATTAACGATCATCCCCTCACCCATGGAATCAAAAGAGCCATCACTTCCACACATGCAAACCGAAGCCGTGTAGATCAGATTACAAAAGGCGTTGGCTTGGTTGGTAATCCGCCAAGAGTGGCGGATCGGGGCAGTATAGCCAGCGGTGCGAATCATGATCTCCGCACCTTTGTAGGCACATTCGCGGGCCATTTCCGGGAACATCCCGTCATGGCAGATGATCAGGGCGAGGGTGCTGCCGTTGGGGCCCTCACAGACGGGAATGCCGAGGTTGCCCGGTTCCCAGGGTTCGACGGGAACCCAGGGGTGCAGTTTGCGGTAGTAGAGTTTGATCTCGCCCTGGTCGTCGATGATGATGCCGCTGTTGTAGGGGTTGCCCTGGGGGTTGTATTCCATGATCGAGAAGCAGCCCCAGATTTGGTGATCAAGGCAGGCCTGTTTGAAGGCGGCGACTTCGGGGCCGTCGAGGCGGCACATGATATCGGGGTTGGTGTCCATGGAGAGGCCGTGGAGGGCATATTCAGGGAAGACGACCAAATCCATGCCGGGGAGGTTGCGCCGCGCTTTGCCGACGATGTCACAGATGCGTTGGGTTTGCTGGGCGAGGTCGTCGGGGGTGACGACGGTGGGAAGTTGGAGTTGTACCATGCCCAAGACGACACCGTTGGGAGTTTTGTTGAGGCCGCAAAGTCCGCTCATGTGGTTTTGAGAATCAAGGTTTGCAGATTCAGCCTAGGGGAGGGCGATCGCGCCAAACTGTATCAAGCACCACGAAAAAGCGACCCAAGATGGTAATCATCTTGGGCCGTCTGTTCGCCATGAATGGTGGGGATTTAGCCCCGGCATCGGGGAGCCTTGGAACGGAGAGGGAGGGATTCGAACCCTCGGTACGGTCTTGCGATTCGTACAACGGATTAGCAATCCGCCGCTTTCGACCACTCAGCCACCTCTCCAGAGGTTGACGTATCGAACTAACAGTATAGGGGGAATGGTTGAGACTGTGCAAGGGTCACGAGCAATTATTTTTGACATCAGGACTAGGGAGTGCGAGCATCCTGCTCGCTACGGCTCCACCATCAGGACTAGGGAGTGCGAGCATCCTGCTCGCTACGGCTCCACCATCAAGACTAGGGAGTGCGAGCATCCTGCTCGCTACGGCTCCACCATCAAGACTAGGGAGTGCGAGCAGGATGCTCGCTACGGCTCCACCATCAAGACTAGGGAGTGCGAGCAGGATGCTCGCTACGGCTCCACCATCAAGACTAGGGAGTGCGAGCAGGATGCTCGCTACGGCTCCACCATCAAGACTAGGGAGTGCGAGCAGGATGCTCGCTACGGCTCCACCATCAGGACTAGGGAGTGCGAGCATCCTGCTCGCTACGGCTCCACCATCAAGACTAGGGAGTGCGAGCATCCTGCTCGCTACGGCTCCACCCCAGCGGGCACGATGCCCACACTGCGATCGCGCTTGCATCACCGCGATACGCTACGATCCACGGGGCAAATCCTTACTCCCTGTGACGTTATGACCCTTTGGCTCTATCACTATCCGCCGCTCTTGGCGGGACGATTGATTAAACGCTACAAACGCTTTTTTGCGGAGATTGAACTGGATACGGGGGAGGTGATCACGGCCCATTGTCCGAATACGGGGCCGATGACGGGGGTGTATCAACCGGGGCAGCCGGTGCAGGTGTCGCGCAGTGATAACCCGAAACGGAAGCTGGCCTACACCTGGGAGTTGATTCAACTGGCAGACCCGGAGCCGGTTTGGGTGGGGGTAAATACGAATTTGCCGAATCGGATTATTAAGGCGGCGTTATTGAATCAGCAATTGCCGGAGTTGGCGGGGCGGTATTCTCAGGTGCGGCCGGAGGTGGCCTATGGGCGCGATCGCAAGAGTCGGATTGATTTTCTCCTCACCGATGACCAGGGTGAAAATCCGATCTATGTAGAGGTGAAAAATACCACTTGGACGACGGGACGGACGGCGGTTTTTCCCGATACGGTGACGACGCGGGGCCAGAAACATCTGCGGGAATTGATCGCGATCCGGTCGGAGGCGGCGGCGGTGATGCTCTATTTCATTAATCGGGGGGATTGTGGGGATTTTGCACCGGGCGATCGCGCTGATCCCACCTATGGCGAACTGTTTCGGGAGGCGATCGCGGCGGGGGTGGAAATTTTGCCCTATCGGATGCAAGTGAGTCCGGCGGGGGTGGTGTTGGATGCGATCGCACCGATTCAACCCCATCAACCGGCTGAAATTTTGAAACCAGGCTAAGATATGCGGGGGGATCATGAAAAACCCGTTGGGGATCATCCCATTTGACAGTGCCAGACCTGACATTCTTACCGTCGCTCAACTCAATCATGGCTCAATCTCTGCACCCTTTGCTCCTTAGCGTTGGCTTGGCCAGTACGTTGATGGGCTGCCAAACGGCTAAACCCTTGGTTACGGCTGTGTCCACCCACACAACCGAATCGGAAGCCCTCCCAGCCCCGACGGACGCGGAAGCCCTCGCCGCTGGGTTTCACACCGTGGTTGGGGACGGGGTTTCTCTGGCCCTCCCGATGGGCTATGAGGGAGGCAACCCAGAGCAGGATCTCGAAGCTGTGGCGCAGCAGCTTGATCAAGCGGGGGAAGAGCACCATTCCCTCAGTGAAGCGTTACGGGAACGGAAGCAAGCGATCGCCCTGATTGCCTTTGATGAATCCAATGACCCATCCGGCTTTGTCACCAATGTTAATGTGACGCGCCAACGCCTCGATCACGATACCTCCATGGCGGTTTTCTTAGCCGCCGTCGTCACCCAGATCGAAACCTTGGGCTATCGTGTGGCAGCATCGGGGATGACAGATCTTCAGGGTGAAACAGCGGGCCGGCTCGTTGTGGAAATGACCGCCGGGAAGCAAGACATTACCCAATTGGTCTATGCGATCCCCGCCCCGGAAGCCGTGTGGCTGATCACCTATTCCACCCCCCAAACAGAATTTGAGCAACGCCTCGCTCAGTTTCAAACCAGCGCCCAAACCTTTACCGTGCTCCCCTCCGATGCCATGGGTGGAGTGCGCTAGGCAGAAGGGCAGCAGGGCTTAAGCTTCGGCTATCCTGGGGTTAGTGCTGTTGCGATGAATTCCAGTGTGATTGATGCCAATGTCCCGCCGTTCAGCCCTAGGGTTAAAAATTGGTCAAGTGGCTCAAGCCAGTGGCCTATCGGTGAAAACCATCCGGTTTTATACCGAGGCTGATTTATTAAATCCGGTGATGCGGCGATCGCCTTCTGGTTATCGGTTATTTGACCCGGATGTGTTGAATCGGTTGGCGTTTATTAAGCGATCGCAAGCCCTCGGCCTCAGTTTGCGAGATATTCATGATCTGCTGATGGTGCATGATGGGGGAACGCTCCCCTGTGGCGCAATCAAAGAACGCCTGCAGCAAAAACTCGACGACATTCACGCCCAAATCGCCAATTTAGAAATTCTCCGCACCGAACTCGAAGGCATTCTCTCCGGCTGGGAAGATCAACCCCCAGCCCATCTGATTGAACGAACCATTTGCCCCAATTTGCAATCATGATCCAGCGTTGGTGGGTGGCTCCCTTGGCCCTTCTGTGTTGGCTGCATCCCTTGGCCGTCAGTCGTGCTGAGGAGTTCAACGTTGAGCGCACCTTTCAAGCCCAAGACACGGCAGTGAATGCGATCGCCTTTAGTCCCGACGGTCAGGTGTTGATCAGTGGCGGCGGCCATAATGACGGCCGCTTACGGATTTGGAGTCTGAAGTCCGGGAAACTGGTGGAAACGACCCGGAGCCAGAGTTTAGGCGTGGTGGATTTGCTCTTGAGTGCGCGTCAAGGGTTGCTGATCAGTGCGGGGGAAGATAGCGAGGTGCATCTGTGGGCATTTCCCGACGGTGAATTCCAGCAAACCCTCCGCTACCATACCGCCAACGTCCTCGACCTCACCCTCACCCCGGATGAAACGGTGCTGATTAGTGCGGGGCTGGGGGGCGTGCGATTGTGGGATTTAGACCAACAGCGTCCCCTTTATACCTTGGTGCGGTTTCAAGCGATCGCAGCGATCGCGGTGCATCCCAACGGCTACACCCTCGCGGCGGGCACCTTGGACGGCACGGTGCAATTGTGGAATCTGCGCACGGGTTCTCTGCTCACCTCGTTTCCTGCCCACACCGCCGCGATCGCCGCTCTCCAGTTCAGTCCCGACGGCGACACCCTGATCACCGCCAGCGAAGACCGCACCCTCATTCTGTGGGATTTGGCCACGGGGCAGCAACGCGCCACCCTCCGGGGCCATACGGGAGGGGTGAGGGCGATCGCCCTCACCCCCGACGGCGACACCCTGATCAGCGGCAGCCATGACGGGATTCGCCTTTGGTCGATGCTCGATGGGGCTTTGTTGCAGCATTGGAACGGGCATCAGGATTGGGTGATGTCCTTGGCGGTGCATCCCAATGGCCGCCAATTTGCCAGCGGTGATCTTCAGGGTCAGATTAAACTGTGGTCATGGCCCCCTGATCTTCCTAATGTTGCCGCCGATGACCCAAACCAATGACCAACGCCACCCCCAAGAAGGTCGCGATCGCCTCATCCTCGACGCGATCAAACGCGATGGCGAACTGTCGGACTACAACAAAGTCGAACTCGCCCGCCTCATGATTCGCTACCAGAATTTTCCGGGGGCGCGAGCCTTTCAAGCCGAACTCGCCGAACTCCTCAGCTCCTACAGCCTGACCCCGGATGAACTCTTCGCCCAAACCCGCACAATCCACGCCACGGGGCAAATTTACCGCCGCACCAAGGGGGGCGAAGAGTCCCAAGATTGGAGTTAATGCAGGGTGTGGGAGATGGGGATTTTTGAAGGCAGAAGGTTGAATGGTATTTATTGGATGGGAAAGCCGCCATGTTTTTCGATAACCTGATCGATATCGTTCATGAGTTCTTTTGTTCGCTTCAAAATCACGACGATTTGGCTATAGTGTTCAAAGTCATCATCGGTAAATTCTCGTTTTTTGCGGTCTTTTAGCCATTTATTGCAGACTTGATAGCCGCCAATTTGGAAGTTATAAATGTCTGGGGGAACGTTGTCGATGTATTGGGTTTTATTGATGTAGACTCTGCCGTTTTGGTCTTGGGTGGGTTCGGTGTAGCGGAGTTTGTCGATCATATTATCGCCTTCGATCGGGAAGCCTGTGATGGTGTCGAGTTGGCGATTCATGAGGTGAATTTGTACGAGTTCGTCGCCTAGGGTTGCGAGTTGCCAGAAGAGTTTTTTATTGCTGGTGAGGGGAACGCGGGGAAAGTCGATTTTGAGGAATTCGGCGTAACGGCTGCGATAGGTGGGGGAATGGAAGACGGCGTAAATGTAGTTAAAAATATCTTCGGGTGCAAAGGTTTTCTGGGTTTTCTTTTGGTCGCCTTTACCGTCGGGAATAAATTCTAAGTTTAGTTTTTCTGTAAATTCTTGGATGAATTTTTCGTCTAAATTCGGACGGCGACCACCTAAAGCTGAACTTGGAGCAGGATCAAAAAGTGTCGGTTCATCAGATGGATAAAGATACAAAGGGGCGAAAGTAGCATATCCTTTATTGCTTAAAGTCAATCGATTATCGATTATAAAATTACTAACTAAAATATGATTAAATACTCCTTCTGCTACCTGCCGAACCGAGATCAGAGCTAAATTCTTATTCCCAACAATATGTCTCATTACCTGATGTCGTGGCATACTGTGAAAACCTTTTGTTTTTCCCGTGTAATACGTATATTTGACATCAAATGGACGATACAAAATAGGATTTATTTTGTCTTTTAATAATTTTGATTGTTTAATGTCTTTTTGTGCAAGAAGAATTTTCCAATCCCTACTATCTTCCGGTAATTTATACTTGACAGTTGCTTCGTCAATAGAAAGTTCAGAAAAATCCAATATAGTATTCAACACTTGTTCAGAATTATCTTGAATTGTCAAATGATCTCTTGCTGTAACGATACCAGGTGTATTGACCAAAAAGATGTCTTTAATATTCCAAAAATTTTCTATTTCTTTTGATAATTCACTATTTTGATTTTGAAAAAGATGAAAATGTAAATCTGGATTTATTTGATTCCATTCTGTTGATTGAATGTTATGCTCATTTAGAAAATAATATTTTCCTCCTGTTAATATTTTATTTTGCTTTATTTCTCGTATGCCATATAAATCATGATGATAGACAGTTGCAAGATTATTTTTACTATCTTTATATTTTATAAAAAAGCCAATCGCTACACCTTGCTGAATATCAAAGACATTTTGATCAGGTGAGCCATCAGGAGAGACTTCTTTTTTCTTACTATTTCCATGTAAATCTAAAATATAAATTTCATCAAAAGTCTGCATCAAATTTTGACGCATACCCCGAAACGTTGGGTTATCCAAATAACCATGATTCGTAATAAATGCAACAACCCCATAACCCGTTTCTTGGATTCGATGTTGAGCAAACCGAATAAACTTTACATAATCATCCTGTAAACCCTTTGGATTTCTTTCGCCTAACGGTTTACCATCCACTTGATAATAATCCCGCACTAAATTCACAATCCAAGGATCAATATTAGACGACTGATAAGAATAAGGTGGATTACCCAAAACAACCATCACCGGACGTTCCTGTTTGACCTCCTTCGCCGCCTCCGCCTCATCCTTAATCCGAGTCATAAAACCCGACGCTTGAGGAATTTGAAACGCCTCCTGTAACGTATTCGTCAGATAAATCTTTAACCGTTCATCCGAATCAAACTCATAACCCAACTCCTGCAACTGTAAACCCAACTTCATGTGAGCCACCGTATAGGGAGCCATCAACAACTCGAACCCAAACAAACGCGGTAAAAGATGCTGCCCCACATAACTTGACCACATCCCCTTTTTATTTTTAAAACTCTCATAAATATGATCAATCACCCCATGCAAAAATGTCCCCGTCCCCACCGCCGGATCAAGAATTAAAACCTGATGTGATTCAATCATTTTTTGCGGATCTTTCGGGTCAAGAATCGTCACCTTTTGCTTACTCGCCAAACCATCCTTAATCCCAAACTTTTCCTTTAAAATATAATCCACACTCCGCACAATATACGAAACCACAGGCTCCGGCGTATAGTAAACCCCCCGTGATTGCCGCATTTTCGGATCATATTCTGCCAGAAACGTTTCATAAAAATGCACCACCGGATCTTCTCGGCGCGTCCGTTTCCCAAAATCCTGTAAAATCGCCGCCATATCCGTCAGCTTGAGAATATTCGCCAGAATATCCACCGCCCACGCAATACTATCATCCAGATCAATCCCGGCAATCTTATCAAAAATATCCCGTAAAAAAGGATTTGTTTTCGGCAATTCAAAGGCTGCCGTTTTTCGTGAAAAATCTTGAGGCGTTTTTGTATTGCACCGTGCCGCAAATAACCCATAACAAATTGTTTGGGCATACATATCCGCAAAATCAGCCCGCGTTAAACCCGAAATTAAAACCTTTTGGAATGACTCATATTGATCAAACAAAACTCCTTCCGTTGCATCCTTTAACTTGATGGCGATCGCATCCCGAATTAACTGTGCTAAACTTGCCATCTTTTGTGCTAATTCTTTCGGCGTTCTTGCCTGTGAAACTTGCGCTTCTAGAAACCCTTTTAATAAAAGTTCAACCTGTTGTTGACCCTCTGGATCTACCTTAAACTGACCTTTTTTATCAAAACTCCCTAAACTCGCAGCCGAACGAAACACGCCCCCCACATACCACCGAAATTCTACATAATCCGTTAAGATCAAATTTCCCAAAGCCGCCAAATACCGCTTCATTTGATCCGACTTTTCTACTTTTTTTAATGCAATCCCCACATCCTTCGCTTCAAGATAACCAATCTCCTGCAACTTCCGAATAATGACAAAGTCTGGCGCACCACACTGAATCCGCTTCGGCTCATTCGTAACCGTTAACCCAGACTCTAAAGACTCTAATAACCGTTGCAAAGTGGGGCGGTGAGTATGTTCTGTTGCATTACCCTTTTTGACCGCTGCAATTAATTCTTTCAGATAAAGATCAAACACTAGACAATCTCAATATGATGAATTTTTTATTACGGTTTCCGCTCGCTGGAGACCTTCCGCTCTTCCCATCTTAGACGAAACCCGCCCTATCAACCCCCCTCATCCACTACCGGAGACTCTCCCCAAACCCACAGGCGAAAAGGCGGGTTAGAATGCTAAAGCGTACAAATTAACTATTGTGGTGGCTGGAGAACGGAGAACGTTTTATGTTGCGATCGCTGCGTATTGAAAATTTTGCCTTGGTGGATCAGTTGGAACTCGAACTGGGGCCGGGGTTAACGGTGCTGACGGGGGAGACAGGGGCCGGGAAGTCGATTATTCTCGATGCCATTGATGCGGTGTTGGGGGGGAAGGTGACGAGTCGGCTGCTGCGGACGGGGTGCGATCGCGGCTGTGTGGAGGGGACATTTGCCCTGTCAGACGACCTGAGCCTCTGGTTACAAGAGCAGGAAATTGATCTGATTGATGATGATAGTGTGGTGTGTAGTCGGGAATTTTCCGCCACCCAGGGCAGTTTACGATCGCGATCTCGGATTAATGGCGTGTTAGTGAATCGAAAATTGGTGAGCCAATTGCGCGATCGCTTCGTAGAAATGACCGCCCAAGGTCAAACCGCCCAACTCCTGATCGCCAGTCATCAGCGGGAACTCCTCGACAGCTACGGCGGCGCAGCGGTAATCAACACCCGGAGCCAAGTGGCCGAAGCCTTCACCGCCTCTCGCCAAGCCCAACGCGCCCTTGATGCCCACCGCCAATCGGAAAAAGACCGCCTCCAACGCCTCGATTGGCTCCGCTACCAACACCAAGAACTCACCGACGCGGAACTCGATGACCCCGACGAATTGACCCACCTCGAACAGGAGCGCGATCGCCTCTCCCATGTGGTGGAGTTGCAGCAGATGGGCTATCAGGCCTATCAAGACCTCTACCAAAATGAGCACGGCGGTGAAGCGATCGCCGATCGCCTCGGTCAGGTACAGGCCCAAGTGGAAAACATGACCCACTACGACAGCCAACTAGCGGGGGTCTTGGAAATGGTGCAAAGTGCCTTAAACCAAGTGATCGACGCGGGGCAACTGCTCAACCGCTACAGCGACAGCCTCGAATCCGACCCGGAACGCCTCGCCGAAGTCGAACGCCGCCTCACCACCCTGCGGCAGATTTGTCGTAAATATGGCCCCGATCTTCCCGATGTGATCGCCCATGCCGATGCGATCGCATCAGAACTTCATGACTTAACCGACGGCGATCAATCCCTCGATCAATTGGCACAGGCCCAGCAGGAATGTTATCAAATCTTAATGACTGCCTGCGAGCATCTCCACAACCAGCGCGATCGCGCCGCCCACCGCCTCACCAAACAACTCGTCCGCGAACTCAAACCCCTCGCCATGGACAAAGTGCAGTTTGACTGTCGCCTCCTCCCGATTGAACCCACCGCCCACGGCGCGGATCAGGTGGCGTTCTACTTCAGCCCCAACCCCGGCGAACCGCTGCACCCCTTGGCCGAAACGGCATCGGGGGGGGAAATGAGTCGGTTTCTCCTCGCCCTCAAAGCCTGTTTCTCTGGGGATCAGACCCAGGCCGGGAAAACCCTGATTTTTGATGAAATTGATGCGGGGGTGTCCGGGAAAGTGGCCCAGGCGATCGCCGCCAAACTCCACCACCTCAGCCAGAGCCATCAAATCCTCTGTGTTACCCATCAGCCCTTGATCGCCGCCCTGGCCGATGCCCATTTTCGCGTTGATAAACAGGTGGACAAATCCCAAAAATCCGCCCCCCGTACCCTCGTGCGCGTCACCCGCCTCGACCACCACGACAGCCGCAAAGCCGAACTCGCCCAACTCACGGGCGGTCACTCGGCCCAAGATGCGATCGCCTTTGCCGAATCCCTCCTCAGCCAAGCCCATGCAAAACGCACCTAACCGCGCCGCGTCCCCCCAACCCGTGGGATCGCACACCGAGGCGGAAGCTGCGATCGTTCCATGCCTGTGTGAAGATTGATGAAGGATTAAGATCAGGCGTAAACAGGGGGCAATGGGTAGACTAAAGGAAAATTGTCAGTATTATAAAGCTGAGTTGATGATCGCGTCCGAAGTTTAACCGTTAAAATAATCCCAACTCGATCCAAGACCTAGACACTGTAGAGAGCTATGACTGCTGCATCTCAACCGCCCACAAAACTTGAGTATACCGGGCAAACCGTTGACGTTTTTCCTGAACAGGATGTCGATGTAGTGCAGAGCGGCGGGGGAGAAAGTAACGGCTCTAGCAGTGCGTTAGTCACACCCACGGGAACCTTCTCTAACTTCCTGGCTCCGCTGAACAAAGACAGTTTTCAGCAGGTCGTGGTGGAGGTGGAAGACAAGCTGAAAGTGGTGAATCAAACCCTGGGCTTGCTCGATAACATCATCGACAGCCAGGGGTTTGACGCGGTTCTCGATGAAATGTTGCGATCGATCACCCTCAAAACCGGGGAACTCCTCGGCGCAGATCGTACCACCATCTATCTCCTCGACGACGACCAAGACGAACTGTGGTCGATTGTCGCGAAGGGCAGTGATGGCAAACCCATCGAGATTCGGATTCCCGTGGGGCGCGGCATCGCCGGGGAAGTGGCTCAGTTCAGGCATGTCATCAATATTCCCTTTGATTTCTACGATGATCCACGCTCCGAAGCCGCGAAAGAATTTGATAAGCGCAATCACTATCGCACCTACTCCATGTTGGCCCTGCCGCTCCTGAATGAGGACGAGGAATTGGTGGCGGTGGTTCAACTGATCAATAAGCTAGAGCCGGGCTTTGATCCCGATGCGCCCCTAGACGATCGCATCTCCCACACCGGCTTCACCCAAAACGATCTTGATGTTTTCGAGAACTTCGCCCCCTCGATTCGGCTGATTCTGGAATCGTCGCGATCGTTCTATAAAGCCACCCAACGTCAACGCGCCGCCAACGCCCTGATCGAAGCAACCAATTCCCTCAGCAAAGGGAATTTAGACCTCGACACCACCCTCCGCACGGTGATGGACGCGGCGAAAAAACTGATGAACGCCGATCGCAGCACCCTCTGGCTGATCGACGATGAGAAAAATGATCTCTGGACTAAAATTGCCCTGCCCGATGGCAAAACCTTAGAATTGCGAGTTCCCCTAGGGGTCGGGTTTGCCGGTCGAGTGGGCGCAACGGGAGAAGTGCTCAATATTGGCTTTGACCTGTACAATCACCCCGACGCGGAAAACTCGAAGAAAACCGACGCAACGACCAAGTACCGCACCTGTAGCCTGCTTTGTATGCCGGTGTATAACTCCGATAAGCAGTTGATTGGTGTGACCCAACTGGTGAACAAACTCAAGCAGGGCGACCATCCCCCCTACAATCCAGAGAACTGGCCTGAACCGCCGGAATGCTGGAAAGCGAGCTTCAACCGCAGCGACCAAGAATTTATGCGGGCGTTCAACATCCAAGCTGGGGTTGCGCTCCAAAATGCGAAGCTCTTCGCCCGGGTGAAGCAACAGGAACAAATGCAGCGGGATATCCTGCGCAGCTTGACCAATGGCGTGATTTCCACAGATAAAAACGGCATGGTGTTGGCGGCCAATGAACGCGCTAAAGCCCTGCTCGGTTTTTCTGAGGACAATCCCATTGAAGGCAAGATGATGAGCGAATTGCTCGAAATCAAGGGAAAAGAGGTGACGGACAAGGCCGATGTGGCGAAGAAGGGTGAATTCTCGGAATCCTTTGAGCGTGCCCTTGCGCCCAATGACCTCAAAGATCGTCAACAGTATTATCCGGATCAGACCATTATTGCGGCGGGCGGTAATGAACATAGTGTGAACCTGTCGATCAATACGATCGCAGATGCCGCCGACGAGAGCCAAGTCTCTGGGGCGTTGGTGGTGATGGATGACATCAGCGATGAGAAGCGGCTCAAGAGCACGATGTATCGCTACATGAACCAAGAGTTGGCGGAGCAGTTGCTCGATGGTGGCGAGATTCAAATGGGGGGCGATCGCAAAGAAGTGTCCGTCCTCTTCTCCGATATCCGCAGCTACACCAGCCTCACGGAACGCCTCACCGCTGAAGAAGTGGTCAGCATGCTTAACGAATACTTTGAAAGCATGGTGGAAGCGGTGTTTGACCACAAAGGCATTTTGGATAAATACATCGGGGACGCGATGATGGCGGTGTTCGGAACGCCGAACAAGCTCGAAGATCACGCCCTCATGGCCTCCAAAAGTGCCTTGGATATGCGCCGCCGTTTGAAAGTGTATAACAATGAACGGGCTGAAGCCGGCAAAGATATCATCAAAATCGGGATTGGGATTAACTCCGATACGGTCATTAGCGGCAACATTGGTTCGAGTAAGCGGATGGAATTCACCGCGATCGGGGATGGGGTTAACCTCAGTTCCCGCTTAGAGGCGGCTAGTAAGCAATACGGCTGTGACATCGTGATCAGCGAAAACACCTATCGCCAATGTCACGAACACCTGATTGTGCGGGAACTCGACTGCATTCGGGTGAAAGGAAAAACCCAGCCGGTGAGCGTCTTTGAACTCGTCGAAGAAGTGGGGCAGCCCTTGCCCTCCCACCATGAGCAGGTGATCGAACTCTATAGCCGGGGTCGAGACCTGTATAAGTCCCAAAACTTCTCCCTGGCACTGCCCTACTTTGCCACGGTTCTCGAAGTGTTCCCCAATGATAAAGCGTCGTACCTCCATATGGGTCGCTGTCAGCACTTCATCAAAAACCCGCCCGTGAAGGATTGGGATGGGGTTTGGACGATGACAACCAAATAAAATGACTGTGCTCTAAGCGTGCCAGGGCTTAATCTACATCGATCGGTGCTGGCGAGTTGGGACTGTATCCGTTCTCTGGGGGGAATGGGGGAAGTGCGATCGCACCTCCTTTTCCGAAAGGATCTTGATAACTATCCGAATCATCCTGACTTTCTTGAGTAGAGTAGTTATGGAGAGGCGATCCTCTTGATACCCGTTTGGGAGTGGATGAATCTATGGCGGAGAATCTATGGCGGAACTGAAGCTCCGTATTCATATAGACGGCAATCCAGAGCGAGTCTTGAGCCTGAGCCATGGAGAATTAATCGTCGGCCGATTGCCAGAATGCGACCTCTGTTTACCCTTTTCAGAAGTCTCTCGCCACCATAGCCGCATTTATCAAAATCGTGACGGGCAGTGGTTTGTTGAAGATCTCGGCAGTACCAACGGCACCGTGGTGAATCAAGTGCTCCTCCAAGGCCCCCACTGCATTGAACATAATGATGCGATCCAGATCGGCAATGCATTCATCATGGTCTACCTCGTGGAAACCCACGCCGCCCGACGCACCCAAGTCTCGTCCCGCACCCAACACACCATCCTGCGCAGCGCGGAAGAACTCCAACAGCAATGGCTCAATGTCGATTATGCCGACGAAACCTTTAGTACCCAGCAGCGGATGATCGCCCGTCTGCAATATCTTGTGGAAATTTCTAAGGGTTTGAGTTCAGCAGAATCCATTGATGCCATCTTTGAGAAAGTGCAGAGCATTATTTTTAAAGAACTGAACGATATTCAACGCCTCGCCCTCCTCGTGGATGTGGAGGGTGACGGCACGCTGCGCCTCGTGGATGCCGCCGCCCGCCATCAAAGCAACGCCACCGAAACCCATAGCCATAGCTGGATCAGCCGCAGTATTTGCAAGAAAGTGTTTAGCGATAAGGTGGCGATTAAAACCGTCGATGCCCAAGCCGATGAACGATTTGAAGGGGAACAGAGTATTCTGGCTAAGGGCATTCGGGGGGCTTTGGCCGTTCCCCTTTGGGATAAAAACCAAGTGGTGGGGGTCTTGTATGCCGATGCGAATTTACGGCTGATGGAGTCGGGCGATGCAGCCAACGATGAAGAAGACCTCAGTTTTTTCTCGACGGTGGCGAATTTGGTGGCCTACAGTGTGCAGCGGTGGTTGTTGCGCCGTCGTTTGCAGGGGGAAGAACGGATTCGCCAACAATTGGAGCGTTACCATTCTCCGGCGGTGGTGCAGCAGTTGATTGCTCGCGGCAAGATCGATCAGGGGCGTGTTGATCCGATTGAGACGGAAATTAGTATTATTTTCGCGGATATTGTCGGGTTTACGGCGATGGCGGAACGGATGACCCCGTCCCAAATTGCCCAGATGCTGGATCGCTTTTTTGAGGAAATGTTGCAGTTTGTCTTTGCCATGGGCGGGACGTTGGATAAGTTTATTGGCGACTGTATTATGGCGTTTTTTGGTGCGCCTGACCCCCAAGAGGATCATGCGGATCGGGCGGTGCGGGCGGCGTTGGGGATGCTGAAGCGTTTGGATCAACTTAATGCGTCGGGGGCCTGGGCGGAGCCGTTGGAGTTGCATGTGGCGATTAATAGTGGTCGGGCGGTGGTGGGCGATGTGGGCAGTTCTCAACGGGTGGACTATACGGTGTTGGGGGCGACGGTGAATTTGGCGGCACGGATGGAGGGGATTTGTCCGCCGAGTGAATGTGTGATTTCCGCTGATACCTATAACCGCTTGACGAGGCGGGCGGGGTTTTATCTGTTGGGCGATCGCAACTTTAAAGGCATCGATCGCCCCGTCCCCATTTACCAAACCCGCCGCCGTAAAACTACGATGCAGAGCGAAGATCCCTAGAAGGGAATGTGCAAAAATAGGGCGTTAGCTTATCCGCAATCAGCCCCACTGTCCTATGTCCGAAGCGACTCCTATTCAGCGCGATCGCGAACCCCTCATTAGCCTGGCCCTCTTCTCCGGCACGAAATGGTCAATCATCGCCCCAGTCTACAACACCTATTTTCAAGGTCGGATCTACAATGTGGAGCGCGTGCCCCGCTCTGGCCCCCTCGTGGTCGTCTCAAACCATGCCAGTTATTTTGACCCGCCCCTCCTCTCCACCTCCCTAGAACGCCCCGTCGCCTTCATGGCCAAGGAAGAACTGTTTAACGTTCCCATTCTCGGCCCGATGATTCGCCTCTACGGTGCTTATCCTGTCAATCGCCAAGCCGCCGATCGCAGCGCCATCAAAGCCGCGATCCAAGCCAGTCGCGACGGTTGGGCCGTTGGGATCTTTCTCCAAGGTACGCGCACCCCCGATGGTCGCGTCACCGATCCGAAACTGGGGGCGGCACTGCTCGCCGCCAAACTCAACGCCCCCCTTTTGCCCACCAGTTTGTGGGGAACCGAGAAAATTCTCGTTAAAGGGTCGCCCCTACCCCGCCCCACCCCCCTCACCATCCGCGTGGGTGAACTATTGCCCCCCCCCGCCTCCAGCAAGCGGGCCGATCTAGAGGCGACCACCGCCCTCTGTACGGAAAAAATCAATGCTCTCCACGCCTTGG
Source organism: Spirulina major PCC 6313 (assembly GCF_001890765.1). Classification (NCBI taxonomy): domain Bacteria; kingdom Bacillati; phylum Cyanobacteriota; class Cyanophyceae; order Spirulinales; family Spirulinaceae; genus Spirulina; species Spirulina major. The sequence goes on from NZ_KV878783.1 coordinate 213,967, forward strand.
GGCGTTAATCACTCCAGCGTTGAGCGTCTTCAAACTATCCTAACCACCCAGATCATGGGAATACAGAGCCGTGGGATGTGCGATCGCGCCGCTTCGATCAAGCGACAGCAGGCAAACATTGCACAGATTCGGCCTTAACCCAAATCCTCATCAATCGTTTTATCGCGCACCCCCCGCACAATCCGGGAAAGCTCGGTTTTTTCATCCACCATAATGCGAGTCGGTGAACCACTAATTAAACGCTCATAATTCCGGAACGAATCCTTAATATCAGGGCCTTCAGAATTAATGCTATATTCTCGAATCCCCTTATCATGCCACGATCCCCGCATTTTAAAGACGTTGATCGCCCGTGACATTTCACCCCGAATCTCCACATATTGGAGCATGATAATCGTGTCGGTAATCGTTGAAATGTGGGACTCTGTAATGGAGTTTGACCCCATAAATTGATCCGTTGTATTCGTGAAAAATCCGGTAATTTCTTCCTGTTTTGCATAGCCCGTCACGCCAATCACAAACTGACGGAACGCATTATTGGTAACCCCCCGCGCCAATGCCGATAGGGAATCGATCGCAATCCGCGACGGTTTGAATTCCTCAATTTCTGACTTGATCATTTGTAAATGATCCTCTAATCCTGCCGATTCAGGATAGTTACAAAGCAGCTTGAGATACCCTTTCTGCTCCATTTCTTCAAAGTTCACCCCCCAAGAATTCGCATTTCGTGACAGTTGGGCCCGTGATTCTTCATAGGCAAATAAAATCGCCCGCTCACCCTGGTTGCACCCTTCCTGTAAAAACTTACTCACAAGGAGGGTTTTCCCAGTCCCCGTCGCCCCTGTAGCGAGAATAATTGAATCTTTGAAGAAGCCGCCGCCGCACATTTCATCCAAGGTTTTCACCCCGGAAGAAATCCGGACATTCGACGACCGTTGGGTTAAGCGCATCGCACCGAGGGGGAAGATGTTAATCCCATCATTGGTAATGGTGAAGGGGTATTCCCCTTTCATGTGGGTTGTCCCCCGCAATTTTAAAATCTCAATGGTGCGCCGCCGCCGTTCACCTTCTAAAACGTTGCGAATAATGATCACATTATCCGAGACAAATTCTTCAACCCCAAATCGGGCCACCGGCCCATATTCTTCGACGCGCTCCGTGGTCATGATCGAGGTGACCCCAATTTGCTTGAGGCGAGCCACTAATCGAAAGATTTCGCGCCGGACAACCGATGCCCCTTCGTATTGTTGGAAAACGGCTGTGACGGAGTCAATGGAAACCCGCTTGGCTTTATATTTCCGAATCGCATATTGAATCCGTTCAATGAGGGCAGACAGGTCAAAGTTACCCACCACTTCTTGCCCTTCAGGATCGGGGGAGGCATCGAGAATAAAGAGCTTGCCATCATCGACTAGCTCTTGTAAATCCCAGCCAAAACTATAGGCATTGGTGATAATGTCGGCGGGGGATTCTTCAAAGGTGACAAAAACACCGGATTCGCCGAAATGCTTGATGCCGTTATAAAGAAACTGGATCGCCAGTAATGTTTTTCCGGTTCCGGATGTTCCACTGACGAGGGTTGTCCGCTCCACTGGCATGCCACCATGACTAATCTCATCAAATCCTTCAATTAAAGTTTGGATTTTGCGGACACCAACCAGAGTTTTTTCCGATGTCGGTGATTCACTAGAATCAAAATGACTCATTCTTTTTTAGGTGCAGCAATAATGGTTTTAAAAGTGTAATGGTGGGATATGTTTTTCGCCAGAGATCAATCACTACTCATCATTGATCTCTTCATATAGTAAGTCTAGACCAATCAGCACTTTTTCGCGATCTGATAAGTCGCCGATAATTTTACGGACGGGGGGCGGGAGAACTTTTGAAAGTGTTGGTGTGGCTAAAATTTTGTCTTCTTCTGCTAGTTGGGGATTTTTGAGGACATCAATCACCTTCAAGGCGTACACTCCCTGAAAGTCATGCTCAAGGATGCCTTTCAATGTTTTGAGGGCCCGTGCTGAGTTGGGTGTATTTCCGGCAACGTAGAGTTTGAGAACATACGTTTTTTTGGGAGGACTCATAGATCATGTGGTGGGCAATGGGAAACGGAATTTGAGTATAGATAATTCTAAGGGATTAAGGCTAGTTATCCATGGCGAGAGAAGACTTCAAAGGGAATGTCTTCGCGGGGGATGGAGCGGCGGTACATTTCACAGAGGTGGGCGATGATGTCGATGAGGGCAAGGCGATAGTCGAGGAGGATGTCTTCACTGCGGCCTTCGAGCTTGAGTTGTTGGGTGAACTGGTCGATGAGATCCATGTGAATTTCGAGGATTTGGGAGACGGAGAGGTCGGCGAAGAAGGCGCGGTTAACGAGTTGATCGATGAGTTGATTGAGGGGGTAATCGGTATCGAAGTAGTTGAGGATGATGTCGCGATAGTTGGCTTTGAGTTCGGTGATTAGGGTTTGTTTGTCGTGGCGGGAGAGGTTGCGGAAGAAGTCTTGGGGGTTGCGTTTGTAGTAGATGCCGAGGTAGCCGAGGCGTTCTTGGAGTTTTTCGGCGAGGCGGCGTTGTTGGACGATGAGGAAGCTGGGGGGATCCTCTTGGGGGGCTGGGCGGGGGGGGTCGGTGCTGGGGGGACGGGTGGGGGTGAGTTTGAGGAATTGGGCGATCGCCCGATCAATGGTGGTGGCAATCTGGGCGATTTCGCTGCCGAGGAGTCGCACTTCTCCGGTGTGATAGAGGTATTGGGTGGGGTTGAGGAGTCGTCCGTGATCCTTGTGCTCGGTGGCGGTGTTTTGGGATTGAGCGGGTTCGATGATGACGATGGGCAGGAGGATGCCGTGGGCGTAGAGTTCGTTGAGCACGCTAAGATCTGCCTCGGTGTTTTGAATAATGAGGCAATCAATGTCGGTTTTTTGATCTGCGATGAAGCTGAGGAGTTCAGCTTGTTGACTAAAGAGATGGCAGATGTAGCGATCGCTCCCTAGCTGCTGCGAAAGAGACCGAATCAGGGGATCGGCCTTGGCGTAAATACAGATAGAGAGTTGAGCATCCAATGGTATGTTTTAGCGGTGCGATCGTGGGTGGGTCAAGGGCTGGCGGTCTGTGTAAATGATTGTATAGTTTTCTAGGAAACTGTTGCGTTACTTCATAAAAGTTAAATTTAGCACTAATCCTCAAAAAAGTTCATTTTGATACATTCTCCACGGGGGCGATCGCCCGCAAGCCTTGGATCATAGCCGACTGAACCTCAACCCGCCCCAGGGATTGGGGCGATTGAGGATCTGCCCTCAAACCGCTTAGAGCAACAAACTTGAGGGGATTATTGATGCCTCAGCCCGCGTTACGCAGCCAAGGTGCGAAAGAGGTGTTCCCAAGACTGCGGCTGGGCCTCCGGTTGGGCAACAGTTTCAATAACTTTGTACTGGCTATCGTCATAGAACAGAGATTCGACCGCCAACTCAGCCACCTTCCGGCGGGGAATGCGCCCCTCAAATAAGGTATCTGCCTGAGCCACCACCAGCGGATCAGCATTATCTGTATCAAGGAGTCCACCGGGTCGCACGATCGTAAACTTCAGTCCTGTTTTTTGCAGGTACTGTTCCACCTGCTGCTTCCAAAACAACACGAGCCAAAAAAGATTAAGCGGATGGAAGAACTGCGAAACACAGAGGGACGAAATTAAAATAAAGCGTTCGATGCCCTGTTTTTCCGTGGCATCAATGAGGTGTTTTGTGCCAACGTAATCGACTTGGTAGGGTTCTGTGAAGTTTAGGGATGGTGCTGCACCAACGGCACAAAACACCACATCACAATCAGCTAACGCCGCCTGCCAGGATGGGGGGTTAAGGAGATCTCCTTCGACGAGTTCAACCCCTTGAGGTAATTCAGTTTGACCCTTTTCAAGACTGCGCACGAGGGCACAAACGGCGATGTCCTTTTCGAGCAAAACTTGGACAATTTGACGGCCGGTGCGTCCGGTTGCGCCAGCAACAAAAGCTTTCATTCGTTACGTTCCTTACAATTAAATGGGTTGAGTTTAGGATAATAGAGTAAGTTGAAGTCATTCTGCCCTACTCTCAGGTGTCCTATGCAGTTTCCGTGTGCAGACTCATCATCCGTCGATGCAATTCCAGATCCTGTTGCGTTGGGAGAAAACCATTCATCCACCCAGTCCACGGATCACGGCGCTGCGGAACAGGAGCAGGCGGCTGGGGAGGCTGTGTTTGCGTTTAGGACCCAGTTCCGGGGCAATATGGATATGTATGGTGAACCAGAGCGGGTTGAGAATTACCTCAATGCCCATGAACATTGGTTCAAGCACTGCGCCCAGCCAATGACGGCTGAACCGTTGGGGAATAATGGTTATGTGTTGACTGTGGGGCATTTTGGGGCGTTTGGCTATGAGGTTGAGCCTAAAATGGCGGTGGTGTTGGCCCCTCCGGAAGACCGGACGTACACCATGTACAGTATTCCTGTCCCGGACTATACGCCGCCGGGTTATGACGTGGACTATCGGGCGATGATGACGATTGAGGGGGTGAATTCGACGGAGTTGGATTGGCCGGTGAATCAGGCGATCGCATCTCAGGTGACTAAGGTGGAATGGGGATTAACCCTCAATGTCCGCTTGCGGTTTCCCCTGTTTATCGAAAAACTGCCCCGCGATTTAATCCAAAAGACCGGCGATCGCCTCCTCACCCAGATTGTCCGTAAAATTTCGCCCCGCCTCACCCAGACCGTCCAAAAAGACTTTCATGACCGGATGGGCTTACCGTTGCCGCCGAAGCGATCGCGCCGTCTTGTTCACATCACCTCAAACGATGCTGCCGACGGTGAGACCGAAACCACCGACGCTTAGAAGCTCCCCAAAATCCGAGTCACAATATCCATCCCACTAAAGGCCTGCCAGCCAAACAGCCCCAAGAGGAAAATATTCAGGGAAATGTGGGTAATTCGTGCGAGATTATTGCCCTTCTGCATGAACGGCACAAGAGACGCAGAGATCGCAATCATTGCGGTCATGCCCAGACCCGCGATTAAATGGGGGCCAACGAAAAGCTTGCCATTGTTAATGTAGGTCACTGCCATACCGCCCACTGTGCCCGTCACCATCAACGCCAGCAAAATCGAACCGATGCGGTAGTGACGCTCCGTGAATTTTTTGCCAATCATTTCTTTGCGGACTTCTTTATCGGCTTTGCGCAGTTTGCGACTTTGGGAGCCAAGATAAAACGCATAAATGGAGAGTCCGAGTAAGACCCACATCAGAATCGGGTGAAAAAATTGGGAATAGACTTTTACAGATTCCGGTAGTTCAAAGCTCATCATGTCCCCTTATCAGACCTAACAATTATTGAAACTCAAGTTAACATAAACTTGCGAATCTGGGGTGGGAGTGACTTAAGGCAATGTGAGGCAGGCGATGCGAGGGCAATGGATCGCGTTGTGATGGGTCGTGATGGGTTGGGTTTGCAACTCATTACCCGCGCAACCAGTGCAGCAATTCCTGTTGGAGGCGATCAAGATCGCGAGAGACTTCTTGCTTTACCCATTGCCCGATCGCATCGAGGGGGGTAAAGGCTTTACCGGCTTTCCAATTCAAACGTTGGCTGAGGGGGGTGGTGTGGGTTCCGGGCAAGATTTGAAAACGGGTCTGCTCGGCAAAACGGGCTTCAAAAATCGGCGCGAGGTCGTAGGTTTGGTCGATGTCATCGCGGCGAAATTTGATCAACAAGTTACGCTGAACTGGGTAGTCCGTTTTGATCACCGTTAGGGTTTCGGCGGGGGTGGGAGTAAAGTCAAGGTTAAAACTGGTGCGGAGTTGGAGGCGATCGGCAAAGGGGATGGAGCGGTCAATGGGAAAGTTATTAAAGGAGATGAGCGCGTTGCCCACCCGTTCAACGGGGTAACGGCTGTTGATCAGCAAGTGCAGTTTGCAGCCCATGCTGTGACCGATGCCGTAGATGGGCAGATTGGGCGGTAGGAGTTGACGCTGGATGAGGCGATCGCAGGCCGTTTCAAAACGATTCAAGACATTGCGGGCAATGGCTTGATGATCAAGAGTTTCGAGGGTAAAAAAAGGTGTGGCGATAATCCCATAGCCAGCCTGGGCGAGGGCTTCGAGCAAGCTGCGATAGAGCAAATGCGGCGCTGTGGCCACAAACGCCCCGCCCAGAAAATGCACTATCCCCACGGGCTGGGGCGGAATTAACACCCAGTTATTACTCGTTTCCTGCCAATCCATTGCGATCGTTCAGCGTGAAGGTTCCCCATCCTAGGATAACGTTCCCCTTCGCCCAGGCTCGTTCCATCCCAGCAATGATCGCAAAAATCGCCGCTAAGATAAAGAAGCCTCCTGTGATTGATAGACTCAAACAGCGATCGCAGTCAGGCTTGTTGTATGTGAAATCGACCAATTACTATGAACTTAATGCCATCGAACGCCGTTAAATGGGTTCTTCTCTCCAGCCTCTGCCTCAGTGCCCTCAGCGCCTGTAGCCGTTCAGCAGGAACCAATTGGCAAGGCACCTGGGAATTCGTTAACCCCGATACCGGCGAATCGGTGCAGTTTATCCTCAGCGACGATGAAAAAGTGTACTTCATCGCCCCCGAAGGCCTGAGTCCTGAAAAAATTGCCTACGAAATTCCCATCGAGCGCGTGTCCGAAGCAACCGCCGTTCCCGAAGACACCAAAATCATCAGCCTCGCCGAAGAACTCGAAAACAACGCCGCTCGCGCCGCTGCCTCTGAAGGGGTCTTATCCGTCAGTGCGCTGATGAGTGGTCAACAGGCCTACTACGCCGAAAACGAAGCCTTCACCGACAGCTTTGAAGACCTCGGCTTAAGCATCAGTCCCGACAACGAAAACTACGCCTACGAAATGGCTTTAGCCGACAACAGCGTCATGATCACCGGCTCTGCCCAAGGCGACGAGGCCAAGAGCTTCACCGGCTTGGTCTACATTGATGACGAGGGCATCACCCAAGGCATTCTCTGTGAAACGGAAGAAAACAGCACCACCGCCCCCGAAATGCCCGAAGTAACCGCAGACGGCGCAAGCTGTGCAGCGGGTTCTGTGTCGGTGCAGTAGCAGGTATCTGAAACAAAGGTGAAAAAACTGCCTTGTCTACGCTTACCGCCAGACAAGACGGCTTATATAGCGGTTTTCATAAAATTGCGGTACAAAGATCCCCCTCAATCCCCCTTTTAAAGGGGGAAGTCGCGTTCTCATCTTTTCGCAATCCGCTATAAAACTTAAGCCAATAATTCGGTCATTTCGCAGTGCGAGCATCTTGCTCGCTAGAGGTTGAGATCCTTTTCGTTGACCGGATGAAATCGTTAACCTCCATCAGCCCCTGGCTCTTTCGTCAGGATGACCCCAAAAGCAGGTGATAACGCTCCGGGGTTAAGTCCATCACATTCGCCAAAACACAGGCCGCGCCATGGGTTTTGAGGGTGTCCCGGTAGGCGGCGCGATGGTGGGGATCGGTTTGGACGTGGGGCGGTAGGATGCCGATGCCGATGAATGAGCGATCGCGGCTTTGGGCTTGGGCCTGGGCCTGGGCTTGTTGTACGGTTTGTAAATCGCCCACGGTGTCCCCCACGTAGCAGACGGGCTGGGTGCTGCTGGGGTCTAAGTGATTCATCACCGCGAACAGTCCGGTGGGGTCGGGTTTGCCGGGGCCGTCTTCCATGGCAAAGAGGGGGGGATGATCGAGGCCGAGGCGATCGCTGAGGGCGTAGAGTGCTTCGTCTCGCATTGCGCCACTGAAGAAGCCCCAAGGGATTTGAGCGGCGGTGAGGGTGTGGAAATATGCTGGGGTGACGAGGAGGGGTTCGGTGGTGATGTAGCCGTCCCAATTTTGGCCACGGTAGCGGGCTTGGAAAAAGTCGATGAGGGCGGCGTAGTCGAGGGGGTGGGTGGGGCGATCCCACCCATCGCGCCCCTGCCCCTCGTAATATCGATAGATCAGTTCTTGGGACGCTTCCCAGTCATTGTTCCAAGCCCCTTCGCTTTTGAGTTGATCAATATCATGGAGGGTGGGGCGAAAATTGCCCTCGGTGTAATGCTCGACGGTATCTGCGATCGCTCGTCGATAGGATTGAGTCACATCCCGAATCACCCCATCAATATCAAAAATAATCATGCTCGTTTTGTACTGTGCTTCAGACTATCTAGACGACAGTGCCGCCGAATTTTGAAAACTGCGATACAATTGTAAAATTGTGAACTTATAGCTTAACCCTACACAGAACATTAATTTCGGAGGTTTACTTGGAGTCAGCGCGCTTTATTCTGAAAATTTTATGGCTCGATGCCAATGTGGCAATTGCCGTCGATCAAGTTGTGGGCAAAGGAACAAGTCCCCTCACCCCCTATTATTTCTGGCCCCGTAACGATGCCTGGGAACAACTCAAAACCGAACTTGAATCCAAACACTGGATTAACGAATCTGAGCGGATTGCCCTTCTCAACCAAGCCACCGAAGTGATCAACTACTGGCAAGAAGAAGGCAAGCGCACGCCGATGAATGTGGCTCAAGACAAATTCCCGGAAGTGGTCTTCACGGGCAGCAACTAGGCTCAATGCCTGTGGAATGCTGCATCAGTCTAGGCTGAAGGCATGAACCCGCCAAAAAAGAAGACGTTAGAGCATTGCACTCTAGCGTCTTGTTTTTGGCGGGTTCTCTAAAATTGTTTAGCTTTTAGTCATGCCGCCAGCGGCTTGAAACCGCGATCGCGTCCGTCGCAGCGCTTGATTCGCTTGGATTTTGCCTTGGCGATCCTCAGCACCCACCGCATTCACGGCAGCTTGGGCCGCTTCATACTCTTGTTTGGCGGTCTCTTGGTCAATCTTGCTGCCTTGTTCAGCCCCATTGACTAAGATCGTCACTTGATCTTGTTCCACTTCGGCAAACCCACCCATGAGGGCGATCGCCTGCCAATCTTTCTCAGCCCGCACACGCATCACCCCAATATCTAGGGCCGTTAATAGCGGCGCGTGACCACCTAAAATTCCAATTTGCCCCGTAATGCTTGGCAGAATAACCTCTTGGGCTTCTCCCTTCCACACGGTTTTATCCGGGGCAATTACACGCACACTTAATGACATTGCTCTTACTTCACTGCGGATTAGTTCAACCAAATTGAGAACGCTGAACCCTTCTGTTACCGAGCATTGACCCCGGCAACAGAAGGGTTATGGAGTCAACGTTTAGCCTTTTTGCTTCAGTTTCTCGGCTTTTGCGATCGCTTCATCGATGTTACCCACCAAATAAAACGCTTGCTCCGGCAGATCATCCAACTCACCCTTCAGGATCATTTGGAAACCCTTAATCGTTTCATCAAGGGGCACATATTTACCCGGAGAACCGGTGAACACTTCCGCCACAAAGAACGGTTGCGACAAGAAACGCTCAATCTTCCGAGCGCGATCCACCGTGCGGCGATCGTCTTCCGACAATTCATCAAGACCCAGAATCGCAATGATATCTTGCAATTCCTTATAGCGTTGCAGCGTCGATTGCACCGCCCGCGCCGTACCGTAATGCTCATCCCCAACGATATTCGGTTGCAACATCGTCGAGGTCGAACCCAAGGGATCAACCGCCGGATAAATCCCCTTCGAGGCCAAGCCCCGTGACAACACCGTCGTCCCATCCAAGTGAGCGAAGGTGGTCGCCGGAGCCGGGTCAGTCAAGTCATCCGCAGGCACATACACCGCTTGAATCGAGGTGATCGAGCCTTCCTTCGTGGAGGTAATCCGTTCTTGCAGATCCCCCATATCCGTCCCCAAGGTAGGCTGATAGCCCACAGCGGAGGGCATCCGACCCAAGAGCGCCGACACTTCCGCACCCGCTTGCACAAACCGGAAGATATTGTCCACAAACAAGAGCACATCTTGCTTATTGGCATCCCGGAAATGTTCCGCCATCGTCAAGGCCGACAGACCGACCCGCATCCGTGCCCCAGGCGGTTCATTCATTTGCCCGTACACCAAGGCAATTTTAGAATCATTGAGGTTTTCCGCGTTGATTACGCCGGATTCGATCATTTCGTTGTAGAGGTCATTCCCTTCACGGGTTCGTTCCCCCACACCACCGAAGACCGACACCCCACCGTGGTTAATGGCAATGTTATTGATCAATTCCATCATGATCACGGTTTTGCCAACCCCGGCTCCCCCAAACAGACCGATTTTGCCACCCCGACGATAGGGGGTGAGGAGGTCGATCACCTTGATCCCGGTTTCAAACACCGTGGGCTTGGTATCAAGTTCAGTCAGGAGCGGTGCAGAGCGGTGAATCGGGGCGGAGGCTTCCGCGTTCACATCCCCTTTGTTATCGACAGGATCACCTAGAACGTTGAAGATCCGTCCTAGGGTTGCTTTCCCCACCGGTACGCTGATGGCACCGCCGGTGTCCACAGCTTCCATGCCGCGCACGAGTCCATCGGTGCTGCTCATCGCAACGGCACGAACTTGGTGATCGCCCAGCAGTTGTTGAACTTCGCAGGTGACAGCGACTTCATTGCCCGCTGCATTTGTACCGGCGATGCGGAGGGCATTATAAATTTGCGGCATTTGACCGCTGGGGAACTCGACATCGATAACAGGGCCGATTACTCGTGTAATTCTTCCGATGTTTGTCTTTTCTGTTGTGGCTACCATGCTCAGATTTGCTATACAGTCTTTAGGTGAGTCTTAACGGATCTTCAAGGGGTCTGACGTACCGTGCAACTAGGGTTGTAGGGGCAGCGGGTCAGGGGTCTCAAGACGATGAAAACCGAACCATCACCGTCTGTGTTGACAGATCGCGATGATTGCCGACGGGGGGAACGCTCACGGGCTGACCGAGAAATGGGGGCAGGCGAGGCGTGTTCGTCACGGCAGGCTTTCAACGGAGTGAGCAGGATGCTCAGGATGATTGCACAAGGTGTTTTTAGGGTGTGCGACTCCGGAACGGATGACTCACACGTTGTTAAACGAATGTGAAATTTTCCACTCTACAGATTATCATTCTTTCGCCCTCTTCCTCGCATTTGACCTCCAGATCGATTGGGGATAGGAGGGTGGCGGGCTGGGATGAAATTTTAGATTCTCCGTGAAAGCCCCGCACTCTGCCGAAGGCGAGTGACGGGATGAAAGCGGGGCGGGTGCGAGTCCCCCTCGTAGTTATGCCAAGCACTTGCGGGGCGATGGAGAGAGGAGACGAGTAACCGCCAATCTTTTGACGTACTCTCCCGCATAAATGACGGGGGATTCTGGGTTCAGACAGCAATTGCAGGCGTAGCCCGTCTTATCTTGCCTAGCCCAATGGACAACGCCCTGCCCATAAGGTGCTCACCCCGGAATTTTACTTCGCGCTAGCGAACGCTTTTATTGTATCACCACCGAATCAATTCGGTTATTCGCTTATATCCCCCGAATAAAATTCAGGGGGCTTTACGCATCACGCTCGTAAAATTGAATTGGCACGGCAGCAATGCCCATGATGGCCAAGACTAGCGGCAGCTTTTTGTCCCGACACAAACGTACAGGCTTGCCTGGTGAACAGTGCGGCGGATCAGAAATGCATGAGTCCTCAAAAAAGATAATTGAATCATCTGCGGCTGGATAGGTCGTGGATGTCAAAAAAACGCCTGTGAACGGGTTCTGTCGGGGGCTTTGCCTAGACAAGACCGGATGAAGCAGGAACTTCCCAAGATGCCGGGGCAGATGGACTTCTGTCCGTGAGGTGGGAAGCCCGTGCTGTACCCGTAGGGTCAGCGTCGGGAGAATGTCACCTGCTCTGGTCGGGGATACGGATGGATTTTCCCGTCGGGCTGATGCAGCACTAACGTCTACGGCTACTATAGTATGAGAAAACGCTTACTCTGCTCCTGTTGTGGGTGAGGCTGTGGCGTTCTCCTCTATTGCCTGCGCTTGTTGACCGCTTTCGTGCTTGAGTCAGATTGATGAAACAGACGAATCAGCCATTGCACCTCGAATTTGATACCGACCGTGCGTATATTCCAATTATCTATGAGGAGCGGGAAGTGGGGTTTTGTACGCCCGAAATTGCGGCGCGGATTGTGGAGACGCTGAATGAGGATGAGCAACTCCATGAGGATAATGAGACGCTGACGAAGGCGTTGCAGATGGTCTGTCGGGATTTGCTGAAAAAAACGGGGGGGAATCCGGCGAATGTGACGCGGTTGATGGAGCGGTATTTGGAGAATGCGAAGCGGCCGGAGCATGGGACGCGGGCGATCGCATTCCTGCTGCGCGATCGCCAACAGGAACTAGATGTCAGTGATAAAGAGTTTGTCTTTTTTTGTAATTCCTATCGCCTGTCGCCCCAAGAGTTGCGGGATATCTATCGCGGCAAGGATATTACGGATAATCAAATCAAGGTCTTGTCGCGAATTTTGGGGAAATCGGTTGAAGATATCCGCAATATCCGCGATGGCTTTAGCAATAATGAGATGAATACCCTGGCGCGGATTTTGGGGACATCGGCCCAGGAATTAACGGAATTACTGAAGTAGAGACGTGGCGATCGCACCTTTTGCCATCCCATCGATTCGGGGAATATGGCACAATAGGGGACGTTCTCTTGATCCTGACCCCTCAACCTATGGCTAAACGTCTTCCCTTTGACTCTAGTGAAATTACGACCCGCGCTGATGAATTAATGGGCGCAGCGTCGAACCGCTATCGGATTACGGTGCAGGTGGCCAATCGGGCTAAACGGCGGCGGTATGAGGATTTTGAAAATTTGGATGATTCGTTGATGAAGCCGGTGATTCGGGCGGTGATTGAAATGTCCGATGAATTGACGCAGCCGGAAATTATTAGCGATTAATGGGCCGCGACGGAAAATGGGGGCGATCGCGCCACTGCAATGAAGTAACCATGGGGAAACAGATGCGAAAATTCATCCTGATTTGGGTGCTGACGATCGCCGCGATCGTGAGTCTCCCGTCCTGGCAACCCACCCCCCAGCACCTCGCCCTCGCCCAGTCGCCGCGCTTGGTCAATGTGGCGGAGGAGGTCTATCGTCAATTTCCGGATCTTCCCCGCGCCAATGACTACGCCCTCCTCAATGGCACACCCCAACCGGACAACACCCTGCTCTATCGCCTTGTGTACTACCACACCCGGATTAAGCGGCGATCGCCCCGCTATCGCCTCGATTGGAAATTAACCCTCGCGGACTATCTCGGCGACAACGAAGACATCATTCCCGATCAATATCCCGGCAACACGACCCTGACGGAAAATCCCCTCCGGGGCGATCGCACTGCCCTCGATCGCCTCAACCTCCAGCAGCGCACCGCCCTCGTCAACCTCCTCGCCGCGATCCATCGTCCCCCCTCCGATCGCCCCGCCGCCCCGCCCCCACCTCAACCCCAACCCACACCCCCCACACCCCCCACCGCACCCCAACCCCCCGCCCTGCCCCAACCCGGCGACTCCCGCCTCCTGCTGTAAACTGCTGTAAACCGCGTGGATTGCCGCACCCCAACGCCTATGACCACGGTTGCAATTGATTTTGGTACCAGCAACACCCTCGTCAGCCTCCTTGCCCCTGACACCCAACGCCCAGAAAGTATTCAAATCGACGGCATCACCCGTCTGTTTTCCCCCGCCACCGGGCCCCAAATTCCCATCATTCCCAGCCTGGTGTATGTGCAAGACGCTCACACTCAGGTGGTCGGTGAACCGGTGCGTCGCCATCGCCTCGGTGAACGCAATCCCCAACGCCGCTTCCGGGGCTTTAAACGGGATCTGGTCGCTGCCTTCCCAACGCCGCCCCGCAGTCTAGATGGGGTGAGCTACAGCAGTCGGGAGATCGCCGAGCGGTTTTTAACCACGATTTGGCACGGTCTTCAACCCTTTGAACCGTCCAGTCTGATCCTAACCATTCCCGTCGGAGCGTTTGAACGCTATCTCCATTGGTTTAAGGCCTGGGCCATGCAGCACGGGATTGAACAGGTGCAGTTTGTCGATGAATCGACAGCGGCGGCGTTGGGGTATGGGGTGGAGCATCCCAATGCGATCGTTTTGGTGGTGGATTTTGGCGGGGGGACGCTGGATCTAAGTCTGGTGCGGACTCAGCAACACCCGACAGCGGCAACCCTCCAGGCGCAGGTGATTGCCAAAGCCGATGCGGTGCTGGGGGGGGAAGATGTGGATATTTGGATTGCGGAGGACTATCTCCAACGGCGAGGCATGGCGCGGGAATCCTTGACGATGACGGCCTGGCAGCAATTGCTCGAACTGTCGGAACGGTTAAAAATTCAGCTTTCCCAGACGGCGATCGCTTCCGAAACCTGGCTTGATGACGAGACCTTAAGGGCCGATGTGGTGGATTTAGACCGCGATCGCCTCGCCGCCATCCTCGAACGCCATTTCTTCCTTGACCATTTACGCGATGCCCTCGATACCGTGCTCCAACTCGCCCTCAATCAAGGCGTGCATAAAAGCGACATTGAACAGGTGTTACTTGTCGGCGGCAGTTGCTTAATCCCCGCCGTGCAGGACTTGATCACGGCCTATTTTGGGCGATCGCGCCTCAAACAAGACCAACCCTTCACCGCCGTCTGCCATGGTGCCCTCAGCCTTCAGCGCATCCATCACATCGACGACTACCTCCACCACAGCTACGCCATCCGCCTCTGGGAACCCGCCACCCGCACCTACACCTACTTCACCCTCTTCACCCAAGGCCAACGTTATCCCTGTGTCCGTAGCGAAGTCCTCACCCTCCAAGTCGCCAGCACCGGCCAAACAGAAATCCGCCTTGATATTGGCGAACTCGGCAGCAGCGTCGCCGCCACCGTCACCTACGACGACCAGGGGCGCATGGTCAGCCAACAACTCCAGCATCAAGCCCAATACCAAGCCCTCGAACCCCACAGCGCCACCCGAATCGCCACCCTCACCCCACCCGGAGACGTGGGCACTGACCGGATTACCGTCCAGTTTGAAGTCAACGAACAGCGTCTTTTATTGGCCACCGTTTACGATCTCCTCACCCAAACCACCCTCTTGAATCGAGGCGCGATCGCTCAACTGCAATAGCCCCTCTAGTCCCGATCCCTACCAACAGGGATTGCTCCGCAGCAACAATTCCGCCGCCGCCGCCGGCAACGGCCGCGCAAAAAAGTAACCCTGACCATATTCACACCCCAACGCCCGCAAATGTGCCAATTGATGGGCCGTTTCAATCCCTTCAGCAATGGTTTCAATTCCCAAATTATGCCCCAAGGCAATAATCGCCTGCACAATTTCTAAATTCTTCGGAGCCTCCCCAATGCGACTCACAAACGACTGATCAATCTTCAACGTATCCATCGGAAAGCGATGCAAATAACTCAGCGATGAAAACCCCGTCCCAAAATCATCCAAACTTAATTGCAGTTGGCGTAATTTTAGCTCCACTAACAACGACATCACCGATTCTGGCTGTTCAATTAACACGCTTTCCGTCACTTCAAGCTTGAGGCATGAACTATCGACTTGACTGCGATCGAGGGTGGCATCAATCCGACCGAGAAAGTTGGCTTGGGAAAATTGACGCACCGAAAAGTTAACACTCATGATTAACGGTTCCGGCGTAATTCGACTATCATGCCAATGTTTTAATTGATGGCAAGCCGTATGAAACACCCATTCACCAATGGGGACAATTAAGCCGGTTTCTTCAGCCGCAGGAATAAATTCTCCCGGCGAAATGAAACCCTTTTGGGGATGATTCCACCGGATTAAGGCTTCAAATCCAATAATTTTTCCCCGTTGCAGTGAAATAATCGGCTGATAGTGCAGCGTAAATTCATCCTGCTCTAGGGCACGACGTAAATCAGTTTCTAGTTCCAGTAAGTAACGGGCTTGATGATGGAGTTCTGCATTGAAAATTTCATAACATCCTTTACCAACGGCTTTGGCTTGATACATTGCCGTATCAGCATCGCGGAGAATATGCTCCGGATCGGTGTACAGAATCGGTTGGGTCTCTGCTGCGATCGCAGGGTTTAATTCGGTATAAAAGCGATCGCGGTTAAACACAACCCCAATACTGGCATTGATGAAAATTTCATAATCCACCAGATGAAAGGGTTGAGCAAGTTGCAGATTGAGCGAATGCGCTAAGTCGATCACCTCCTGGGCGCGATCGATGCCATCCACAAGAATCGCAAACTCATCCCCACCGAGGCGAGCTAAGGTGTCTTGACTGCGGAGACAGGTAGACAAGCGGTGGGCGATCGCCACCAGCAGACGATCGCCCACGCTATGACCCAGGGAATCATTGACCCGCTTGAAGCGATCGCAATCTAGAAATAAAACGGCAAAGCCATAACTTTCACGATCTTGGCCATACAGCAACATTGCCTGTAATCGCTCCATCAAGAGGGCACGATTTGGTAGTTTTGTGAGGGAATCATGGAGAGCGAGATACAGTAAATCTTGTTGAGCTTGCTTGCGTTCTTGAACTTCACGCTCTAGGGCTTGTGTTCGCTCACTAACCCGCGCTTCAAGTTGTTCATTCAGTTGTTCCAGGGAGGTGCGAAGTTGACGAATGATCAGTTGATTTTTAACCCGTGCTAATACTTCACCGAAATGAAATGGTTTGGTAATGTAATCAACCCCACCAACCGAAAATGCTTTGACTTTATCCAACACCTCATCCAATGCACTGATGAAAATAACCGGGACATTGGCAGTGTGTTGATCCGCCTTGAGATGTTGGCACACTTCATAGCCATCCATCCCTGCCATACAAATATCAAGCAAGATTAAATCAGGCGGCAGAGCTTTTGCGCCCATAATCGCCATCTTGCCATTAATGGCACTCCGAACTTTATAACCGTGCTGGGTTAATGCTGTTGTTAACAGTCGCAGATTTTCGGGTGTATCATCAACCAGTAAAATATCTGCTTTTGCAGTCTTCCCATGTTTCATGCTCATGACAACTTGAAGACAAACGAATCCCGAATACTGAACGGAAAGAACACGGTAATGATCTTGACTGAATTATAGTGCAAATCTAGGGCATTCTGGCGCAGGCTAAATCTCATTTTAAGGGGAGGATGACCAGAAAGTCGGTGATCCTATTTTGCAATACTTTATCTTTGAAGACTGTAGGATGGCAACTATTTCGCCATTACCATGATAGATTGTTACGTCCAGTCAAATGGTGGGAAGGCTAGGCTTAACTCTCTCGCTGCTGTTCTGTTACTGCGTATTCATCACGCTCAATTGTTGGACTCGCTTGTCTTTGATTCCCTTGAATCTTCTTGAAAAAGGGGGAATTGCTAGGTAAGGGCTTTCCGAAATCTGGCTAATGTTGTCAGTCAACCAGGGGGAATTGATCCCCAATCCACAGGGGTTATTTCAACGAGTAACGTCCGGGCAGCGAATGAGGCGATCGCACCCTAGAAGAGTTCAGCCATGGGCGGTAAGTCTCTGGCTCACCCATATCCGATCCAGACTCGCAACTTGGATTGTGTCTCAGCGATCGCTGTTGTAGTGTGAGGTGTGTTGATAACAACTACAGCGCATGCAGGAACGAAAACTAATGTCCACCGGCCCCAGAGGTGCGGCTTGGGCCACCATTATCTTGGTCAGGCTCAAACTTTTTCTGGGTGGAAGGGTTCAGGGGGTGGTCTTGCACAAAGGATATTGAGCCAAAAGCCTCTTGATGAGGTTGCTCTTGCAAATCCCATGCCTTAGCACCGGACGAACCCAACGTAATCTGGAGTCCGACCAGGGTCAAAATGCTAGTGGTGCGCAAAAGAGTCAACATGGCCTTAGATGGGTAATACAGCCTTATGGGAGACTTGTCTATACTCTTCAGTATATTCACGTACTCCGCGAATTGCAATGCGTAAATGTTAAAAAATCACAAATGTTATGGTTTGGGTAAAAATGCAGGCACTGTCACCTATGGCCAGGGTCGCACTTTATGTACCTTTAAGAAAACTTAATGCATTCATTAATAGCTTAGCGTACAACGCGATGGAGGGGAAATGTCAAGCACCGTTGCCATCCACACCAACTTGAGAGATGGATGACGGACGGATCATCGGGGATATGGGGGTTAGGCAGCCGGACGGTTCAGGGATTGCGAGAGGGTTTGGACGGTTTGCAGGATGGGCATCAGGGTTGGGCTGATGGCGGTGAGGGATTCACTGTCTTGACGGCTAAAGCCGCGCCCGGATTCATGGTTTAACAGACGAACGATCGCAACGGGCATGTTGTCAGCATCAAAGACAGGCAATAGTAACACACTTTGCAAACTGCTGAGTTGCGATCGCCGCAATCCGATTCGCACCAGATTATCGGGTAACTGGGCGGCTTTATTACTTTTTTTCGCCTCGGCACTGGCGAGCACCCGCAACGCAATGCCTTGTCGGGCAGACATGCGCAGTTCACGGGGGCATTTCCGCTGCGGATCGATCACCAATGTCCACAATTCTTGGCGGGGGCGATCGATCAGAAAAATATGACTGTGTTCGGCGGCAAATTTCCGCTGGAGGGCCAACCCTAAGCCCCGCAATACACCATAAAACGCATCATATTGGCCATCCCCCGCATCGGGGTCAATGGCGTTACCGAGTAAAATCAACGCTTGTTCGAGGATGTCCTGAGTGTCCCCTTGGGCGTTGGATTCTTTCAGGGTTTCGTGGGTTTTGGCGAATTGAAGAATCGCCCCAACGCGCTCGTTAAAGACCTGCATGGATTGGCGATCGTTGCGGTCGAAGCTGGCTTTAAAGAAGGGGGGGACTTTGGGATATTGGGCTTTTTGGTAGGTTTCGCCTTCGTAGCCAGGTTTCCGTTTGTTGATCAGTTGGCTAACGCCGAGGAATTGTCCATCGGGGCTGAGGATGGGCATACAGAGGAGGCTACAGGTGCGGTAGTGGGTTTGAGCGTCGGTTTTTTTGGCGTTTTCGGCGTTGGGGTCTTCGTAGAGGTCGTAGCCGATCACCATTGGTTCGCGACTTTGGGCCACTTGACCGGCGAACCCGATGCCCACGGGACAGCGGATCACCCCTTCTTTCGGGAGTCGAGTCCAGAGGTCGCCGCGCTTGTCGTCGTAGAGCCAGAGGGTGGAGCGATCGGCGTTGAGGAGTTCTTTGGCGGCATCCATGACCCGTTGCAGGATCATGGAGGTGTCGAGGTTGACTTGATCGAGCGATCGCGTTGCCTTAGCCAGGGCGGCGGAGGCTTGGGCGCGCTTGATCGCTTCGTAGGAGGATTGGCAACTTTCCAGGATGCGCCGAATCGGGATCACGCATTTAGCGAGTTGTTCAAGATCGCGGTGGCTAAAGCCGGTGGCTTCGCCAGTTTTGGTGATTTTGTTGAGGAGTTGGACGACGGCGATCAGGTCGAGGGCATCGTTGAGAATGGGGAAGGCGAGAATGTTGCGGGTGTAGTAGTTGTATTTTTGGTCGGATTCTTGGACGAGGCGCGATCGCGGATCATCATAGACATTATCTGGAATATGAATCACCTGTTTATGCTTCGCCACCGCCCCGGCAATCCCTTCCCCCACCCGCACCCGAATGTCTAATAACTGCCCCGTGGCATCTTCGGCAACCAGGGACCAAAGCTCTGTTCGCTCATCATTTAATAAAAAAATGCTGGTGCGATCGGCTCCCACCAATTCCCCAATTTTTGAGGTCACTTCCCGGAGAACTTCGTGGATCAGTTGATTGGCATTCACCTTTTCCTCGCCGTTTTCAATCCGGGCAATGATCCGGCTCTGGGAGGTGAGGAGGGTGCGCTCTAGTTCTTCAAAGATGCGCAGAAATTCTTCATCATCGGGGCCGAGACTGGTTTCGAGCTTTTTGATCTCGGCGCTCACCCAATCTTCATTGAAGATGGTTTCATAGATCCGGTTATGAACTTGGACGCGGCCCCGTTGTTTGGCCACCAACCCCAGGAGGCGCAGTTCTTTTTGTTCCGGGCTGCTGTCGGCGAAGACTTCTTCTTGGCGGAGAATCTTGAGATAGTACCGTAGGAGACTAAGGCTTTTGCGTTTATCCCGTTGGCTGGTGAGGCGATCGCGCAGCATTTGCAACGGTTTGAGTTGCGGATCGGTGTCCCACACCTTTAACAGGCGCGATCGGATTAAACCATCCACCCACTTTGCCTCTTCCCCGGCAATGGGGGGGCGATCGGTCTCCAGCATCATCTTGAACAGAATCTGCGTCAGCAGCGGCTCTCGCCCCGTCCATTCCAACACAAATCCCAACAACTTTTTATAGTTTTGGGACTGCGACATCAACTGTTCGGTGATTTGGATGTCGTGGTTATCCGTGCCGAACTGGGATGAAGCGGGGAAGGAATCGGTACTCATGAGATCGCACTCAATCAGACGAAAGGGGGAGTTTAAGCCTTCATTTTAGCTCACTCAGTGGAACACCCCTGGTTCTCGTCACCGGATCAAAGACAATAACATCGTAATCTTCGTTACAGCACCGCACGAAAAAATTCGCCACAGTAAACGGATCAAAATTATCAGTCCTTACTTGAAAAGCGAACTTGTGTTATGACTGCTTCCAATGAACCCACCCTTGAAACCGAATCACCTACGGAACCGGTACGGCTAGAATCGGATTTGATCTACAACTTAGAAGATCGCCCTCCTTTAGTCGAGACCGTGTTTGTCGCTCTTCAGCATGTTTTAGCAATTTTTGTCGGGATTATCACCCCCCCGTTTATTATCTGTAATGCGCTTGAACTCGAAGGCCCCGATACGACCTTCATTATTTCCATGTCGTTGATGATTTCGGGGGTTGCCACCTTTATCCAGGCGAAACGGATTGGCCCGATTGGGTCTGGATTACTCAGCATCCAAGGCACAAGTTTTGCCTTCCTCGGCCCGATTTTAGCGGCGGGGTTTGCAGCGATCGCAGCCGGTAAAACGAAAGAAGAAGCCCTCGCGGTGATTTTCGGCCTCTGCTTTTTTGGGGCCTTTGTGGAAATCTTCTTTAGTCGGTTTCTGCACTTAGCGCGTCAAGTGATCACGCCCTTGGTGACGGGGGTGGTGGTGACGACCATCGGGTTAACCCTGATTAAAGTGGGGATCACGAGCGTCGGGGGTGGAGTTCCGGCCCTGGGGACGGAATCCTTCGGCAGTGCCCAAAACTGGGGACTGGCGGCGTTGGTGTTGGTGGTGATTTTGGTGATGAATTCCTTTAATCATCCCTATCTGCGGATGAGTGCGATCGTTGTCGGCTTGGCGGTTGGCTATGCAGTGGCGATTCCGATGGGGTTAGTGGATTTCGGTCGCCTCAGTGGCTTGACAATTTTCACCGTGCCGATTCCCTTTCGCTACGGCCTAGGGTTTAGTTGGAGTGCGTTTATTCCCTTCATTTTTCTCTACCTGATTACCACGATTGAGTCCATTGGCGATTTAACCGCAACTTCAGCGATTTCGGGGGAGCCGATTCAAGGGCCGGTGTATATGCGTCGTCTCAAAGGTGGGGTCTTGGGAGATGGGGTTAATTCTTTGATCGCGGCCTGTTTTTCCACATTCCCGAACACCACATTCAGCCAAAATAACGGTGTGATTCAGTTGACGGGGGTGGGCAGTCGCTATGTGGGCTATTTTATTGCCGGGTTTTTGGTGTTGCTGGGCTTGTTTCCCATTGTGGCCGGGGTGGTGCAAATCATGCCTCAGCCGGTGCTAGGGGGGGCGACGATTTTGATGTTTGCGACGGTAGCGGTGGCAGGGGTGAAGATTCTCTCCTGTGTGAACCTGACGAAGCGTAACTCGATGATTCTGGCGGTGTCCCTGGGGTTGGGGTTAGGGGTCACGTTTGTGCCGGAGATTTTGGATAATGCTCCGGATTTGATCAAAAGTATCTTTGCGTCGGGGATTTCGACGGGGGGTTTGTCGGCGCTGGTGCTGAATCTGGTGATTCCTGGGCCGCGGGAGTGATGGGGGGCGATCGCATCGCTCATTCCTTAACCCCATCATCCAACCTTAAAAAATCGGGGTGGGGTTGAACCACAATCCAGAGCACAGAGGGCTTCAGGTGTTACCCTGAAGCCCTGTCTATTTGCTCAAGTTTCGATATCGTGGAAGCAGGGCCACAGGATGGCTCACTACTGTTGAAGCTTGGAGTTAATGTGATGCCGAAACGCCGCAATATCTTAATCGCGGGGGCTGCCTTTGTCGGTGGGCTAGTGGGCGCGACCCAACTGCCTCGCCTGGGCAAGCAAGAGCCGGATTCATCCCTAGCATTGTCGCCGGACGTGGAATCTTCAACGTCAACAGCCCCATCAACCCTGACCCTACCAGCCGATGCCACGATTCCGGAGCGGGTTTTGGGGAAAACGGGGGTGAGCGTGCCGATTTTGGGACTCGGAGGGGCGGGGCCAACGACTCCAATTAATGAAGCCGGGCGACGGGGGGAAGCGATCGCCCTAGTTGAAGCCGCCCTCGCAGCGGGAGTGCGTTATTTCGACACGGCCGCCAGTTATGGCGCAAGCGAGGAAAATCTAGGGCTGGTGTTGCCGCCGTACCGCGATCGCCTCTTTCTGGCCTCCAAAACCGCCAAGCTCGATCGTGATGGCGCATGGCGTGAACTGGAACAGTCCTTAACACGCCTCAAAACGGACTATCTCGACCTCTGGCAACTCCATCACATTTCCTTCACCGACGAGATCGATCGCTTCACGGGTCGCAACGGAGCCGCCCAAGCCTTCACCGAAGCGAAAGAGCAGGGCATTGTCCGCCATCTGGGTATTACCGGCCACCACGAACCTGATGCGATCATCGCCGGTCTGCGCCGCTACCCCTTTGATACGACCTTAATCCCGGTCAATGCCGCTGATCCGCACCATCCGCGCCCCTTTATTCCGTCGGTGTTGCCCGTTGCCCAGGAGTTAAATGTGGGGGTAATTGCGATGAAAGTGCCCGCCTACGGACGGTTGTTGAAGCCGGGGGTGCTGGCTTCGATCACCCAGGCGTTTGGGTTTTCCCTGTCGCAACCGGGAGTCCATAGCTCGATTATTGCGGCGGATAGCCCGGAACAGTTGCGGGAAAATGTGGCGGCGGCGGCGGCGTTCCAACCCTTAACGGCGGAGGAACAGGGAGCGATCGCAGCCCGCGTCCAAAACCATTGGGAAGATAACAGCTTTTACCGGGCTTGGACTTAGGTTCGGCTGGCTGTGAACTTGAAGACCCATCTGCATGGTTCAATTCGTTTACATTTCTTAGGGAAAACGGGGCATTTGCATGAACAATTGCAACGCTATGTAATGAAAGCCGATGTTTCGAGATAAAACTTGAGCATTACACACTTATTTGAATGACGGTTTTCAGGAGTTTTAGAAATCATGGTTTTATCCCTACTTGCAACGATGCCGACCACAGTGGAATGGACTCCGATGGTGGGTGTCGTGATGATTGTTTGTAATGTGGCTGCGATCGCGATCGGTAAGTTCAAAATTGATCAGCCCAGTGCAGGCCCCACCTTGCCCATGAGCAACATGTTCGGCGGCATGGGCTTCCCGGCATTGTTGGCCACCACCAGCTTTGGCCATGTCCTGGGCATTGGCGTGATCTTGGGCTTGGCCAACATGGGGATCATCTAGTCCCGTTGATTCTGACGTGCCATTGGCGTTGAGCTTGAATTCCATCAGACTATCGTAGGACGCGATAGTCTGTTTTTTTGCAAGCTGCTCGTAGTGCGAGGGTCTAGCTCGCTGACCTCGTTCAGATTCGGAATGAGTGAGCCAGAGGCTCACACTCCCCTCGCTGTCATTCTTTTGAGCTGAATTGTGAATCAATTCAGGGTGAGAAACCGTTCTAATGCTGCGGCCACTCGCGGGGGCCAGCGGCGCACCGTTCGCACCCATTCAATATCGCTGTAGCGGCGATCGAGACCCATGGCCGCCACCCAATTACTTTCGGCCTCGCCCTGCTGATGACTGTCCCACAGCACAGCGGTGAGGGCGGCACGCAGATCGGGGAACATGGGATATTTCCGCACGAGATTCCGCATGGTTTGGATCGCGGTTTGGTCGTCGCCGAGTTCGTAGAGGCTGAGGGCGTTATTGGCTTGGGCGAGGGAAAATTGGGGTTCGAGTTCGATGGCGTGGTTGTAGTCGGCTTGGGCGGCGGCCCAATCGCCCCGGCCCGCTTCGGCGTTGCCACGATTGTTATAGGCGATCGCATCATCGGGATCGAGTTCGAGGACGCGGTTATAGTCCGCGATCGCATCATCCCAGCGGGCTAACCCTTCATAGGCAATCCCCCGGTTTAAATAGGGGTCAGGCGCATCAGGGGCGAGGCGCATCGCTTCATTAAAGTCCGCAATGGCGGCCTCTAACTTATTTTGACTGACCCGCGTGCTGCCGCGATTGCTCCACACAGCGGGATTGGTGGGAAATTGTTGAATTAATTGCGTCCAAATGGCTTCGGCGGCCGTGAGGTCGCCCTGTTGCAACGCCTCGATCGCCTCACCGGCCAAGGATTCCCCGGCGTTGACGGCTTCGGCGGTTAAGGGGGCAGCGATCGCCCCCTCAAAACTCCCTAGGCAAAACAGCAGCACCAACCCCAACCCCGCGATCAGCATCGCCCTGATTGTCTTTGTCCCCCACTGTCTTAATCGTTGCACCGCCCCACTCCTATTGTTGACTGATGATCAATCCTGTTGAAAGCGATCGCGCTCTTGAGCCGGTGCGATCGCCTTCAACATAATAACAAGCGAATTTTCTCGCCTAAGACCTCATCGATAGTTTCAAGAAACTCAAACCGAGGTGACAACTCCGTAATATCAAGCATATAGCGCACCGACTGCTTGACATGGATCAAGTACAGCCGGCAGTGATGTTGACGGGCAGCCCGGCGAATCATCATCAACGCCGTCAAGCCAAAATGATCAATCACATTCACTTCGACGAGATCAATCACCCAAATGGAATGTTCTGCGATCGGCTTCAAATTCACCACCCGCTGTTGCAGCATCGAAGCCCCTTTAATATCTAAATTTCGCTGAGGACGAAGAACCACATTCATCAAAAATGCTCCTAAACAGTATTCTGGTTCAATATCGCTCACCCTGATCCAAACGTTCCACAGGTTGCCCCGCCGCTGCTGCACAGGAACGGTGCTCGACATTATCTCCTCAACATGCCCAGTATGTATAGCACTAGCCAGGGCAGTTAGGACATTCAGAGACTCTGGAACAAGGGGTTTAAGCCCCTTACCTGTCCTAACGAATTTGTCCACTGCTATTAGTCGAGCACTGGGGCGAATCTTGGTTGCGCATCAAGCCGGAACTGACAGGCTTTGTTGATCGCTGCGCTCAGGAACCCGCCCTCAAGATTAGGCCAAAATGAGGTGACGATGACATCTGCGATCGCAATTCCCCACCAATCCATTGATCCATCAACGTGGGAAAACTCCCTTGGTAGTAAACTAAACCCTATTGATACGAGTAGAATCTAAAAAATTAAACCTGTTGAACCAATAGCGGAACTTCCTGTACCTGTGGCTAGTAACACACCCTTTAATAATCCGGGGTTATCCTTGCCCCACTCCAACGAATATCCAACCCCTGAACCTGATCAAACACGGCCAGATACGATCATGCCTACTAACGTTGCTCGCATTAAAGTGATTGGTGTCGGCGGCGGGGGCTGCAATGGCGTCAACCGCATGATCGCCAGTGGGATTACTGGGGTCGAGTTTTGGGCGATTAATACAGACTCCCAAGCCTTAGAAATGTCCTCTGCCTCCAAATGCCTCCAGATCGGTCAGAAGTTGACCAGAGGACTGGGCGCGGGTGGTAATCCGGCCATTGGCCAAAAAGCAGCGGAAGAATCTCGCGATGAAATTGCGGCCGCCCTCGAAGGCACAGATCTCGTCTTTATTACATCTGGGATGGGGGGCGGTAGTGGTACCGGAGCATCGCCAATTGTGGCCGAAGTCGCCAAGGAAATGGGCTGTCTCACGGTGGGCATCGTTACACGTCCCTTTACCTTTGAAGGCCGACGGCGCACCACCCAAGCCGAAGAAGGGATCGCCGCCCTCCAAAGTCGGGTAGATACCCTGATTGTGATTCCCAACAACAAACTGCTGTCGGTGATCTCGCCGGAAACTCCTGTGCAGCAAGCCTTTTTCGTGGCGGATGATATTCTGCGCCAAGGGGTGCAGGGGATTTCCGACATCATCACGATTCCGGGCTTGGTGAATGTGGACTTTGCCGATGTGCGGGCGATTATGGCCGATGCGGGGTCGGCGTTGATGGGGATTGGGGGCGGATCGGGTAAGTCCCGTGCCCGTGAGGCGGCGATCGCTGCCATTTCTTCCCCCCTCTTAGAATCTTCGATCGAAGGGGCCAAGGGAGTCGTCTTCAACATCACCGGGGGGGCAGACATGACCCTCCATGAAGTGAATACCGCCGCTGAAACCATCTACGAAGTGGTTGACCCCAATGCCAATATTATTTTTGGGGCCGTGGTGGATGAAAAAATGCAGGGCGAGTTGCAAATTACAGTGATCGCCACGGGGTTTAACCTGGGTGATGCCCCAAAAACGCCGAGCAGTAGTCGCAGTAGTTCAGCACCCAAAGCCCGCCAAGCCATGAATCCATCGGGGGCTTCATTGCCGAAGCAGCCGCCCGTACCCCCGATGCCGCCGCCCCAAGCGCCGACGATGCCGCCCCCCCCTCAACCGCAACCCGGCGGTGGGGGCTTGGATATTCCGGAGTTTCTGCAACGGCGACGGTTTCCGCGCCGCTAACGAGCCATGACGATCCCGACGGTGTTGACGATCGCAGGGTCTGACAGTGGTGGTGGGGCGGGGATTCAGGCCGATCTCCGCACCCTGGCGATGCATTGTGTCCATGGCATGACGGCGATCACCTGTGTCACGGCTCAAAATACGATGGGGGTGAGTCGCGTCGATGCCCTGCCGCCGGAGGCGGTGGTGGCCCAAATCGACGCGGTGCGATCGGATATCGGCATCACGGCGGCGAAAACGGGCATGCTGTTGAATGGCGAGATTATGGCGGCGGTGGCGGCAGCGTTGACGGCCCATCCGATCGCCAATCTGGTGGTTGATCCGGTGATGGTGTCGCGGGCGGGAGTGCAGTTGATTGAGGATGGGGCGATCGCAATTTTGCGCGAGCAGATTTTTCCCCATGCGGTCTTGCTCACCCCGAATCGCTACGAAGCCCAAATTTTGGCCCAGATCGAGATTCATGACCCCGACACCATGCAGGCTGCCGCCCAGCGAATTTACCATGACAGTCAAATTCCGGTACTCCTGAAAGGGGGCGGTTTTACGGATGAACTGCGGGGGGTGGATCTCTGGTACGACGGGCAACAGTGGGATTGGCTACGGGTTCCGGCGGTGGCGACGACGCACACCCACGGCACGGGCTGCACGCTCTCGGCAGCGATCGCCGCGAACCTCGCCTTGGGGTACGATCGCCTCACCAGTGTGCGCCGCGCCAAACAGTATGTGACCCAAGCCCTCCACCATAGCCTCGCCATCGGTCAAGGCACTGGCCCTGTGGGGCATTTTTACCTGAATAGACGATAGCTTGAAAGCCCTGTGGCTTTAGCCCAGGGATGAAAAGCAACGGCGGCTTTAGCCGCATTCTTACGCCAGATACGCTAGCACAAGGAAATGATTGTACTTGAGTTCAAAGCACGGGTAAAGCCTGACCAGGCTACCACTATAGACGACGCTATCCGGACATCTCAGTTTGTCCGTAATAAGGCGTTGCGCTATTGGATGGATAGCCAAGATGTCGGCAAATACGACCTTAGCAAGCTCTGCAAAGCGTTAGCTGAGGAGTTTCCCTTTGCTAAGAAACTCAACTCTATGTCCCGTCAAGCAGCAGCAGAACGGGCCTGGAGTTCCATCAGTCGCTTCTATGAGCATGGCAAGAAGGGTATTAAGCCCGTAGGATTTCCCAAGTTCAAGAAGCATTCCCGCTCGGTGGAATACAAAACCTCTGGCTGGAAACTACTGGGGCCGAAGCGCATCAAATTCACCGATGGCTTCGGGATTGGGGAATTGCGGTTGATCGGCACCTACGATCTGGCCCGCTATGACGAATCCCTAATTAAGCGGGTTCGTCTCGTTCGTCGTGCCGATGGCTACTATGTTCAGTTCTGCATCCAGGTTAATGTTCAGGTGCAGAGTGAGCCGAGTCAAAAAGCTGTTGGCCTCGACCTCGGTTTGCGCTATTTCATCACTGCCAGCGATGGCACTGTCGTTGAAACACCGCAGTTCTATCGCCAGGCCGAAAAGCGGTTAAACAGAGCCAATCGGCAGAAGTCCAGAAAGTACCGTAAGGGGATAAAACCACAGTCGAGGAACTATCACAAGGCCAGGAACCGATACGCCCGGAGGCATTTAAGGGTAAGTAGGCAACGTAATGAGTGGGCGAAGAGCATCGCCTACTGCGTCATCCAATCTAACGATTTGGTTGCCTATGTTGGCGAAGCCTGCACGAAGTGCATAGATTTGAATGTGAAAGGGTTGGTTCGCAATCGGCATCTGGCTAAGTCGATTAGTGATGCGGGATGGTCAACGTTTCGCTGTTGGTTGGAGTATTTTGGCAGGAAATATGGGAAGGTAACGGTGGCCGTTCCTCCCCACTATACGAGCCAGGATTGCTCAAACTGCGGCGAACGAGTCAATAAGGCACTCTCAGTCAGAACCCATCGCTGTCCGCATTGCGGCGATGAGGCTGACCGAGATGTGAATGCTGCCATCAACATCCTGCGCCTTGGACTCACTACCGTGGGGCACACGGGAAGTTATACGCTTGGGGAGATTGGGCCTCTGGCTGAGTTGGAGCAATCCTGCTGAGTTAAGTCCGGTCGATGAACCAAGAATCCCCGTCGCTGTCTTCGCGGGGAGTGTCAACCCCTCCTCACGGCATCAGACTCACCAGCGGCGTGATGTTTGGTTTGATTTGGTGCGATCGCATCCGTCCCTTTGCTTCAACACCGAACGTTCTAGGGTTATTTGGGCTATGACAAACAAACCGCGTTTTAAATATCAACTCGAACAGCAAAAGCAGGCCCAGTCCCAAGCTGCGCCCGCGGCCAAACCGCGCCCTGAAAAAGGAGGCCCCCTAAAGCTGGCCAACCCGAAAACCCCGCCAGCACCTCCTCCCCCCGAAGACTCCAAAAGCGGCTATCAAGCCGCCGTACCGATCACGGTCTACCGCCAACTGGCCGACGAACTCCAAACCCTCAAAGCCCAACTCCACCACCTCCAAGGCGAAAACCAACAACTCCACCAGCAAAACCAGGTGATGGGCCAGGCACTCCAGCAAATTGCCGGGAGCTTGCAGCCCTTCCAAACCCTGGCAGCACCTCCCGAACCCCCCTACACCCCCGAACCCCTCTACACCCCTGATCCTCCCGTCACATCGGAGGCGATGCCATCCCCCCATGATCCGGTCATGCCCGCCTTTTTTGAAGCCGATCCGGCCCTCGATGATCCCGTCGCCACGATTGCAGAACCCATGCGTCGCTCCCGTTCTGGCCAATCTTCGGCAGAAATGAGCGGGTGGCTGTTGTGGGTGGCCGTGATTTTGATGATCGCCACGGCCCTAGGAGGGGGATTTATTTTTGTAAGATCATTGTTATCAAATCCGACTCAAAACTAAACGGTGGGGGTGCGATCGCATCGAGAGTACCTCTAGAGTGCTCAACGGCCTCGCCCCCACCCCCCCTGCATCGTGCCCGCTGAACCTATCCTGCTCATTTTTCCTGTAAGCACCCGTGATCTCACCCAATTCATCCCTTCCCAATCCCCATCAGTCATGGCATAGTCACCCAGTTGCAGACACTCTGAACACCTTGCAGAGTGACCCAACGAAAGGCCTAACCTCCGCAGAAATTGAACGCCGTCGCCTCCATTACGGCAGCAATGAACTGGTGGAAACCGCCGGTCGCAGCCGCTGGGATATCTTAGTGGATCAATTCAGTAACGTCATGTTGCTGATGTTAATTGCCGTCGCCATCATTTCTGGGGTGCTGGATTTTATCTCCCTCCAGGATGGCACGAGTGAGGGATTGCCCTTCAAAGATACGATCGCCATCCTAGCGATCGTGGTACTCAACGGTCTGCTGGGCTATATCCAGGAAGTCCGCGCCGAGGCAGCCCTCGCCAGCTTGAAGCAGATGTCTTCACCCCAAGTGCGGGTGATCCGCAACGGCCAGACCCAAGAAGTGGAAGCCCATGAACTGGTGCCAGGGGATATTTTCCTAATGGAAGCCGGGGTGCAGTTGGCGGCGGATGGCCAATTGATCGAAATGAGCAATCTACAAATCCGGGAAGCCGCCTTAACCGGGGAATCCACCGCCGTGAATAAGCAGGTGGTGTTGGACTTGGACGAGAATACCCCCTTGGGCGATCGCCTCAACATGGTGTTTGGCGGTACAGAGGTGGTGCAAGGGCGTGGCAAAGCGATCGTCATTGCCACCGGGATGGACACCGAACTCGGCAAGATCGCCACCCTAATCCAAGGCGTGGAGAATGAACCCACCCCCCTCCAAAAACGGATGACCCAACTGGGGAATGTGCTCGTTACCAGTTCCCTGGTGTTGGTGGCTTTGGTGGTGGGCTTTGGCTTTATCCAAGCCGGTAACTTTAGCCGTCTCCAAGAACTGGTAGAGGTGTCCTTGAGTATGGCGGTGGCGGTGGTTCCCGAAGGTTTGCCAGCGGTGATCACGGTCACGTTAGCGATTGGGACGCAACGGATGGTAAAACGCCATGCCCTGATCCGGAAATTGCCCGCCGTGGAAACCCTCGGCAGCGTCAACACCATTTGCTCGGACAAAACCGGGACGCTGACCCAAAACAAAATGGTGGTGCAGATGGTGCAAACCCTGGGCAATCAATTACGAGTGACCGGGGAAGGTTACAGCCCCGACGGTAAATTCTTTGCCCAGGAAGCCCAGGTGGTGGCGACCAAAGCCTATTCCGAAATTCAAGGGGTTTTGGTGGCGGGGGTGCTCTGTAATGATGCCCTGTTGCAACAGGATGAAGCGGGAAACTGGGGGATTTTGGGCGACCCCACCGAGGGGGCATTGCTCACCTTGGCGGGGAAGGCGGGATTGTTTCAATCCCAATTGGATGAGGTGTTTGAGCGGGTGGATGAAATCCCGTTTTCCTCCGAGCGCAAACGGATGAGTGTGATCTGTTGCGATCGCAAAAAAACCGATGCCTATACCCTCTTCTGCAAAGGCTCCCCCGAACTGATCCTTAACTGCTGCGACTACTATCAATTCGGCGACCATGCCCACCGGATCACCGCCAAAGAACGGGACGAAGTCCTCCGCATGAACGCCGAAATGGCCAGCCAAGGCCTGCGGGTCTTAGGGTTTGGCTATCGTTTTCTCGACCACCTGCCCGCCGAGGGCGAAGGTGCGGAGCAGGGGATGGTGTGGCTGGGACTGGTGGGGATGCTCGATGCGCCCCGCCCGGAAGTGGCCGAAGCCGTGCGCCGCTGTAAGGCTGCGGGCATTCGCACGATCATGATTACTGGAGATCATCAACTGACGGCCAGTGCGATCGCCCAGCGTCTCGGCATTGCCGAGGCCAACAGTCACGTCCTCACGGGTCAAACCCTCGAAGCCATGTCCCAAGCGGATCTAGAACTGGAAGTCGAAGCCGTCAGTGTCTACGCCCGCGTTTCCCCTGAACATAAACTCCGCATCGTCAAAGCCCTGCAAAAGCGCGGTAAATTCATCGCCATGACCGGCGACGGGGTCAACGATGCCCCCGCCCTCAAACAGGCCGACATCGGCATCGCCATGGGCATCACCGGCACTGATGTCAGCAAAGAAGCCAGCGACATGATCCTGCTCGATGACAACTTTGCCACCATCGTCGCCGCCACCGAAGAAGGGCGCGTCGTCTATACCAATATTCGCCGCTTTATTAAATACATCCTCGGTAGTAACGTCGGCGAAGTAATCACCATTGCCGCCGCCCCCATTCTCGGCCTGTCCTCTGTGCCCCTCACCCCGCTGCAAATCCTCTGGATGAACCTCGTCACCGATGGTTTACCCGCCCTCGCCCTCGCTGTCGAACCCGCCGAACCCAATGTGATGCAGCGTCCCCCGTTTCATCCCAACGAGAGTATTTTTGCGCGGGGGTTGGGGTCGTATATTGTCCGGATTGGGATTGTCTTTGCGATTTTCTCGATTGTGCTGATGGTGTGGGCGTATGAAAACCATCCCGACAGTTGGCGGACGATGGTGTTTACCACCCTCTGTTTGGCACAAATGGGCCATGCCCTGGCGGCGCGATCGTATACCCAACTCACCATTGAAATGAATCCGTTTTCCAACGTGGCGCTGCTCGCGGCGGTGATTGGCACAACGGCGCTGCAACTGATGCTGGTGTATGTGCCCGTGCTCCGTAATTTCTTCGGGACGAGTGTGCTGACCCAAGAGGAACTGCTGATCTGTTTTGGGTTTAGTAGTTTGATGCTCCTCTGGGTGGAAGGGGAAAAGCTCTTTGTGCGCTTCTTCATGCAGCGACGGATGCGCCCAATGCGCCCCGAATAAGCGTTGGGGTGCGTCATCCGCGATCAGAGAGAAAACAATGTTCTGGGATACTAAATTATGATGCAGCAACCATGGATGATGACAGGTTTGATGGCCCTAGTCTTGTTGTTGAGCAGTTGTGGATCGAGCACCAATACCACAACGCCAGCGGGAGAGCCTGAGGCTGTCACAGAAGAACGTGTTGAAGACGATAGCGAAATCGCCGCGACCCCTGCCGAGACCCCAACCCTCACCCCGGAACAGGAGGCAGAAAACGCCGCCGAAGAAGCCGTGCTCCCTGAAGATCGTGGCTACCCTAGTATTGGCGCGATTACCGCAACCCAAAATGGTGATCTGATGTGCTACACGACGGTGATGGATCGTCAGGGGCAGGTGTTTGAGATTGGGGCGGGGTTTGAGATTTGCGATCGCAATGATGCCCTGATCAATCAAACCGTCCGCTTTGTCTACAGTGACGAAAATGTCGCCGACTGCGAAAGTGCCGAACCCTGCGGCAAAACCCGCGTTGAAACCCTGATCACCGATACGGTGATGTTGGGGGACAGTTGGCAGGTGTTGAGTAATGGTCAATGGACGGTGACGATCGGCCAGTTGGACAGTTGGGACGGGGTGAATGGGACGGGGGGCCTCACCTATTACGGCTGTGATACCCAAGGCAATTGCTTGGCCCTCGATGGGGGCGTGACGATCTGCCGCAATGGGATTTGTAATATGGCTTGGGAAAATGGCGACTATGCCTACACCCTCTCCACGGAATTGACGGAAAACGGGGACGCTCCCACCACGCTCTTAGTCTGGCAGGGGGAAGAGGAAATTCTCAACTCGCCCGGTTTGGAGTTGGTGGATTCCAGCGACTGGTAATCCCGACCCGGTTAAACGTTACAAAACGTTTCAAGCTGAGGCGATCGCAGCCGGGAAGGGATGCGATCGCCCTACACTGTTAACCTTAATGCGATCGAATTAACCAAATTTTTAAAAATTCTCCTATGTTTCCCACCCATCGCCCCCGCCGCCTGCGCCAAACCGACCCCCTCCGCCGGATGGTGCGCGAAAACACCCTCACCGCCGATGATCTCATCTATCCCCTCTTTGCCGTCCCCGGTGAGAGCATCGCCAACGAAGTCACCTCAATGCCGGGGGTCTATCAACTCTCCATCGACAAAATCGTCGAAGAAGCCAAAGAAGTGCGCGACCTGGGCATTCCCGCCGTCATCCTCTTCGGCATCCCCGACAGCAAAGACACCGAAGCCACCGGAGCTTGGCACGATTGCGGCATCGTCCAAAAAGCCGCCACCGCCATCAAAGAAGCCGTCCCAGATCTCACCGTGATCGCCGATACCTGCCTGTGCGAATACACCAGCCACGGCCATTGCGGCTATCTCGAAGTAGGCGACCTCACCGGCCGCGTCCTCAATGACCCCACCCTCGAACTCCTCAAAAAAACCGCCGTCTCCCAAGCCAAGGCCGGAGCCGATATTATCGCCCCGTCTGGGATGATGGATGGGTTTGTCACCGCCATTCGCCAAGGGTTAGACGAGGCGGGCTTTACCCAGATTCCGATCCTGTCCTACGCGGCTAAATATGCCTCGGCCTACTATGGCCCGTTCCGGGATGCCGCCGATTCGTCGCCGCAATTTGGCGATCGCCGCACCTACCAAATGGACCCCGCCAACGGTCGCGAAGCCCTCAAAGAAGTGGAACTCGACATCCAAGAAGGCGCAGATATGCTGATGGTCAAGCCCGCCCTGGCCTACATGGACATCATTTGGCGCGTTAAGGAAATGACGAATCTTCCCGTTGCTGCCTACAACGTTTCGGGGGAATATGCCATGGTCAAAGCCGCCGCCCTCAACGGCTGGGTGGATGAAGAGCGGATGGTGCTCGAAACCCTCACCAGCTTTAAACGCGCCGGGGCTGATTTGATTCTCACCTATCACGCCAAAGATGCCGTGCGCTGGCTGCGGGGCTAAGATTGCCGCGCCGCGATCGCCGGCTGCCCTCCTGACGGCTCAGGGTGGCGGCATGATTAGCCTTGAGCGTTCCTGATCACACCTCCCCCCCGATACCCCATCGTTCATCCGGTATGCTGATGCTCTATTGTGCGATCGCTGTCAACATGAGGGAGGGATAAGGGCGTGGCGTGGTTTCCGCTGAATCGGTATATTTGGGATTTTTGGTTTGCCTGGCAGGGGGAAACCTTGCATTTGTTCTATCTCCAGGCAGATCCGGCGGCCTGTGGGTACAATCCCGATCGCCGTCACGATCGCGCCACTGTCGGCCATGCGGTGCGGACGGCTTGGGGCTGGCACGCCCTCGCAGCACCGGCGTTAACCCCCCACCCTGCGCCCCACCGCTGGGATAATCTCGCGATTTGGACGGGGAGCATCATCCAACATCCCGAAACCGACACCTATTATTTTTTCTACACGAGCCG
Source organism: Spirulina major PCC 6313 (assembly GCF_001890765.1). Classification (NCBI taxonomy): domain Bacteria; kingdom Bacillati; phylum Cyanobacteriota; class Cyanophyceae; order Spirulinales; family Spirulinaceae; genus Spirulina; species Spirulina major. The sequence goes on from NZ_KV878783.1 coordinate 248,960, forward strand.
CTGCCGGGAAACAGAACCGCGCTGGACTCCCCACGGAGCGGAGCGATCGCAACAGATCGGCCTCGCCCTCTCGTCGGATTTGCACGAGTGGAAACGGTGGCAGGCGGAGCCGATCTTACCCAATCCGGGCACGGCGGGCGGGTTTGATGGCGTGGCGTGGCGTGATCCCGATGTGGTGCAGGGGGAAGCTGGGCAGTTTTATAGTTTCATCTGTGGGCGATCGCAATCCCTCACCGCTGGCGGTCGCATCGCCTATCACGTCAGCGATGACCTGATTCACTGGTCGGCCTCCCCCCAACTCCTCTACGAATCGACGGAATTTTATCAGATGGAAGTGCCCCAAGTGTTTTGGCGACGCGAGGGCAAGCAAAAACGGCTCTACGTGATCTTTTGTGCCCAAGCGGGGGATTGTGATCATTCCCGCTACGCTCGCCTCGGTGCGGCTCACTGCGTCACCGGAACCTATTACCTTCATTCCGATCCGGTTCCCCTCGATACCCTCACGTTCCCGCCCCTGCCCACCACGGCCCGCTGTCTCGCCCCCAACCTCTACGCGGGGAAACTCCTCAACCCCACCGCTGCCAACCCGCTCTTTTTCGGGTTCTACTGGGCGGATCAGGGGGGACATTTTGCCAATGGTCTGGCGGAACCCCAGGTCTGTCACTTCGCCCCGGACGGTGCGATCGCGCTTTCTGCTCTCGGTTGATTGCCTCTGTGCAACGCTTGGCTGCTTTTGAGTCTTTAAGCGACTGTGGCACTGTCGGCGGCGTGCCAAGCTTGGATGCCGTCGCTTTCGTGGGCAATCACAAGGCCGAACCATTCTAAGCGTTCGAGGTTTTGGGCGATCGCATCCAATCGTTTCTGTGTAATCTTGCCTTTGAATTGGGCGGCGATTTGGGGGGTTGTCCAGTGGCCGGGGGTGGTGCGGAGGAGGTCACGGATGGCGGTGAGTTGGTCTTTGGGTTGGGTGGGCCATTTTTGGGGTTCGGTGGGTGGGGTGGGGGTTTCGGTTTGCAGGCCTTGGAGTTCGGTTTGTTGGCTTTGGGGTTGGTGGGGGGCTTGGTAGTCGGGGCGGAGCCAGCGGATGAGGCCGTTGCGTTCTTCTTGGGCGCGTTGGGTGTTGAGTTGGACGAGGTTTTCGAGGATTTGTTCGTTGGTGATGGTTTGGGGCCAGCCGTAGGCATCGAGGACGGCGGTGTCTAGGTCGTCGTGGATTTGTTTGAGGGTGGAGACGAGGGCGCGATCGTTGTATTCGCGGTCTTGGTCGGTGAAGGGTTGTCCGGCGCGGAGTTTTTCGAGGAGGTTATACATTCCGGTGATGGTGATGTCGGGATGGGCGGCTTGGACGTTTTTTCGATGGGTGTCGAGCCGTTCGCCCAATTCGCGGATTTTCTGTTTTTGTTCTGGGGTTGGATCGGGGAAAGGGAAGGGATCAAAACAAACTGTTTTGTTATACCGAGGTGTATTGCCACCTAAATTTCCACCTGTTTCAAGTGCCCAACATACATGAGTATGACTTGAGAGAATGCCCAGAAAATATCCATCCTCCAGGGCAATAGTCACAATCATATTATCAGGTAATATTTGTCCATCAAGGAACACAAATACTCTATGTTTTGTGGTTTCAGGTGTTGCAATATAACGCCTCAATTCCTTCAGTGCATCTCGCGTTTTGATCGCATTTTCACCAAATAACCACCAGTTATCTTTTCTACTTTTACGTTCATTCACATCACGTTCTGGCTTTACCTCTTGAAGCACTTTTTGAAAAGGATGGCTGTATTTTGAGGCTTCAAGTATATCTAGACCATAAAAGTCAATCACATATAAATCTCTAGAATTTCTAACCAAATCTTTACCATTTAAATACGGTCTAACAATAGTTTTTGAATATTGTCTACCCCATTCATTAAATTGCTCTTTTGTTAAACAAAAGCCCGCACCATGTAGACATACTCCCCTACCAGTCAGTAGGTTATTGCTTTTTAATTTGCTGGCTTTTATTATGTTAACTCCAGAACGAAGATTAGCTAGAATTTCACTAACATTGTTCCAATTTATTTTGATTTTATCAGCTTGGATCTCTGGGGTTTCAGATTCAACCTCAAAAAATACTGAACCAATACTTGCAAAATTTTTTAAATCTGGTTTATTAATTTCGGCAACAGTCATTGAAATACGTACAGCCGCTTCTCCATCCACCCAAGGATGATCGGGAATAACAAATATTAATCGAATAGACTTCTTTGAATTCAAATGAGATTCAATGACTTTTCTTTGCCATACTTGACAAATACTATTTGTTGTAATAAAACCAAATCTATTTAATTTAGATTCCTTTAATAAGCTTGCTGCTTTGTGCCACCAATACATTACATAATCGACAGTTTCGGATACATCTTTATAGGTGAATCGGAGGATTTCTGTATATCCATCTCCTAGTCTTTCTCGCATATAAAAGTTCCCAATAAATGGCGGATTTCCAAGGATATAATCCGCTTCCGGCCATTCTGCTGGGCGAGGATTCAAATACTTATAAATCACTACCTGATCAGAGGGATCAGGGACATTTTCCCCCGTCACCGGATGCACCATCATCCGCCCACCCCACCGCGTCCTCACCTCCCCCGTCTTCCGATCAATATCCGGCTCCACCCCGTCATAAGCCAAAATCGCATCCCGACATTCAATATTGCCAAACGCCTGCAACACCGGCTCCGGCGGCTCCGTATTCCCAAACCGCTTAAAAAACCACTGCAAATAACCAATCCAAATCACCAACTCCGCGATCGCCGCCGCCCTCGGATTAATCTCAATCCCCAAAAACTGATGGGGCCGCACCTGCGCCAACAAATCCAACTGCACCTCCCCCACCACATCCTCCAACCGCTTCAACACCTCCTGCTCCAACCCCTTCAACAAATCCAACGCCACATAAAGGAAATTCCCCGTCCCACAAGCCGGGTCAAGAATCCGAATCCCCCGCAAATTCCCCAGAAACCCCTCAATACACAGCCCCGCCTGCTTCCGCTTCGCCGCCGTCGGCTCCACCCTCCCCACCGCAGGCTCCAACAACCGCTGCACCTCAAACTCCACCTCATCCCACGCCCCACGTAACGGCTCCATCACCACCGGCCGCACCAACCGCTCCACATACGATCGCGGCGTATAATGCGCCCCCAATCGGCTGCGCTCCCGCTTCTCCAACGCCCGCTCCAACAACGTCCCAAAAATCGCCGGCTCCACCTGACTCCAATCCTTCGCCGCCGCCGCGTAGAGAATTTCTAACTGCGCCTTGGGTAAATCAAACGCTACAGCCTCCTCAAAAAACGACCCATTAAACCGCAAAACCCGCTCAAACCCAAAACTCCCCCCCGTATTCATCGTCTGCCAAAGCTGCTCAATCTCCGCCTTAAACCGCGACGGGTTCGGAATCCAGCGATCGCGCAACGCCACCGTAAACACCTCCCCCTTCAACAGCCCCACATCCTCCGCAAACATCGTAAAAATACAGCGCATCAAAAAATTAGCCGTCGCCTCCGCCTCATAGCCCTGCTCCTCCAACCACCGCGACAACTTCGCCAACTCCGCCGCCACCTCCCGCGTCACCCGCGCCCGATATTTCGCTGGGTTGAGGGATTGCGGATCGGTGAAAATTTTAACGAAGCGATCGAACACCTCCGGCTGGGCCAGGTCTGCTAAATTGACCCGTTGCCGCGCCCCATAACTGCCATACTCCCCACTAAACCCCTCCCACACCTCAAAATGTGACCCAAGATCACACACGATCAAAAACGGCGGCAAATCCCCCAAGGTGCGATTGTAGGCGTAGGTTCTCGCCTGATTAAACGCCTTGTGGAGATTGTCGTGATAGACCTTTGTGCCGCGCTTGCCGTGTCCTTTGCTTGAGGAATCACTACCCTGTTTTGCCTCGATTAAAAAACAGCCTTCTTTATAAAAATCTGCAAACCGCGTCGTTTCCGCTTTCTCGCTACTGTAAAACTTGATATCTTTGTCAAAACAATAGGGATCACCCGCGATCGCGCCCTTCGGCGGCGGACTCTCCACCCCCAACGCCACGCACAGATCCCCGAAAAAGGTTTGATAGTTGGCCCGCTCATTGCCTTCGGAGCCGAGCCATTTCTCTAAAAAGATCTGAATCCGGTCTTGATCGGTGCTGTTCATCATCTCTGCGACTGGCCGTGATGTGTATCGACTTAACGCACCATGCTACCGTGCTGCCTGATTTCCCTCGGTTAATGTAACGAAACATTTGAAAAGATCTGGGTATGAGAAGAACAAATAGACTATCTCTTATGGATTTGTGATGCCTTGGTTCACCGATCGCACCCCACTGCCGCCAAAGGGTTCGCCGTAGCCACTCCAGTTAAAGTCTCCAATCTTGATCTGAAATGCTCCTAAACCCACCACGGGGTTGAATTGGATGGAGATATTGTAGGTGCGGCGGCTATATTCCAGGCTGTAGTTGGTGCTGATTTCTTGATTGGTGTCGAGGTTGATGGCGGATTGAATCCCGATGCGGAAGGGGCCGTAGATTTGCTGAGTGATGCCAAAGGAGAGGGTTTTGGAATCGGCGATCCGATCGAAGAGGAAGGGGGATTGATTATCAAAAACGGTTTGGCCATAGCCGAGGTTAAAGCCGGTGTAGTCAAACCAGGGGCGGGAAAAATGCCCAAATTGACCTTGGAGGCTGACACTGCCACTGATCGACTGTTGGCGATCGCCATTACTATAAAAACTTGACACCGCACTCAGGCCGGTACTCAAGCTCACAAAAGGCTGTACGGGGCGGTTGGTGTAGCGCAAACCTTCTTCGGGGGTGGGGGGTAAGGTGTCCCCTTGCCAGAGGGTGAAGCCCCGACCGAGGAAGGTGGCAGCTTGATAGCGGGTGAGGGTGATGCGGTTATTGCGGCGCACGGGCGCGAGGAGATCGGCGCGATCGCTGTCGGCATTAATGGTTTGAAATCCCCCTTGGTATCGCACCGTCACACCGCTATCACCGAGGACATAGGTGGGAGAGGTGAGGACGAGGCCGAGGCTACTTTGAACGGTTTGGAAACCGAGGGAGCCGTTGAAGAGGCGATCGCGATAGCTGTATTCCGCTGTGAGGCTGTGGGGTTTTTCGATCCAACCGATGAGGCGTTGGAGGCGCACACTGGCCCGCAGTTCCGTTTCCACCTTATCGAGATCCAAACTGGTTAAGGCCGCCGAACCCACCAAAGAGGTACGCGGATCAAAACGGGCCGTCAGTTGGCTTTTCACCCCAAAGGAATCCGGATCGGCAAACCCTTCGTCAAACACAGCCCGTTGGACTAAATATTGAGGCGTGACCGTCCAGCGCACGTTTTGCGTCTCCACCAGGGTAAACGACCGTTCAATGAACAACCCACCGCGATCGCCGTCATCAATGCCGATATTGAATAAACCGGGGCGCTGATCTTCCTGGCGGCGATCGAAAACGAGGCGACGCTGAAACGTGGGTAATGAAAATTTTTGGTCGAAGAAGATGCGGGAATTCGTGAGCAGCAGTTCATCCACGAGGGGAGAGAGGCGATTGAAGTCGGCTTTTTCGGCGCGAATTTCCAATTCTGGGGGCGAAAACGGGTCATTGGTAATCCGAATATTGGTCGCTTCCCAGCCTTGGGAGTCAAAATCAACGCGATCGGCTTCAAACCGAAATCGATCCACATTCCCCGTTACCCCCGGAATCGCCCCGATCGCACCGGACAAAGTCCCACTCGTTGCACCGGATAGGCCCCCGACGGTAAATTCATAGCCTTCGACGGGAACCACATCTTGGATCGGCTGCTGTTGCACGAGGCGATCGCTCAACGGCCGTTCCGGTAAGCCCACCGCCGTTTCGCGGGAAATATCCCAATCTCGCGCCGAGGTGGTTTGATAAATTTCCCCCCGCGCCTCGTAGATCACCCCTTCATCCTGCACCAGTTGATATTCAAAACTGTCGCCCCGAAACACCTGCTGGCCCCGCCGCATCGCAATATTGCCATCCCCCACGGCCACCCGATTGGTTAAGTTGACCCGGACGCGATCGCCCGTCAACACCCCCCGCGCAAACCGAACAATCACATTTCCCGTCGCCGTCACGATCTGCCGAACTTGGTCATAGTCTTGATGATCCGCGTTGATTTCCACCACATCGAGGGGGTTGGGGGTCGGTTGTGGATCGGTGGGAATGGTGAGTTCCAGCTCTGGTGTCGCTGCGTCGGGATCTGCGTCAGGGTTTTCGTTCGGATCGGTGCTAGAGTCCGGATCGGTGGCGGGATCAGCCTCAAGCTCCGGATCGGGGGGAGCTTCTGGAGCGGTGATCTCAAATTCGCGCACCGTGCCATCTTGGGTTTGCACCCGGAGTTGGCGGGGCGGAGAAGGCGGGAGGACTGGGGTTGAAATGCCGACGGACATGGGTTGACCGAGAGCACTGGATTGGGCGTAGGGGGTGGAAAATGATTCTAGCGGGACGGCTTGGGGAGTGGCAGCACTGAGGTCAGGGGGGCTAAAGGTGGGCGGGGTAATTTCGGGGACGGCGGGCTGAATCTGGGTTGCGTGGCCCGTTGCTGCGCTGAATAATCCAACGGGTTCTGTCACCTCTGCGGGCGCGACATGGGGAGATGGGGGAACGTGGGGAGGCACGCTAGGCTGAGGCATAACGATTTGCAGATGACCGAACAGGAAAACGTTTGAAATATTTCATTCGCCAGGGTTCTACGACTTGTGGCGATCGCAAAAGGTTGCTAACCCCTGCTCAGTAATTCCAGCTTTAGAATCAAGGAATCCGGTGACTTTCCGTAGCCAGGGCCCAGTCTGGCACAGAGGAGAACGGGGGCAAAGGTGATTCCCTTGTCCCCGTAATCAATAGCGTGAACACCAAACGTGATGGTTTATTCCATGTTGTTGCGGCTCGGAGTCCGGGAGGGATCACCCGATAGGAACCCAAAGACAAAGAGGCTCACAAAGGATGCCACCACGAGAGAAACAACAATTTTAAGGGTCAGCATGGATCAATACTCCTAAAATGAGGGCTGCAAGGCATGGTTACCTGGCAAAACGTTAAAAAATGACGACAAATGTAACCATATTCTACAGGAATTAGGCCCGAGGCTGGGCGGGTTTGGCGGGAGGGAGCGATGGACTCAGGGATGATGTTGGGTGATTAAGGGCAGCACCCCGGCCGCCGGAACCGGTTCCGCAAATAGATAGCCCTGGCCATAGATGCAATGGAGCGATCGCAGCATGTCCAACTGGGCTGTGGTTTCAATCCCTTCCGCAATCACATTAATCTTCAAACTTTGGGCCAAGGCGATGATAATGCGGATAATTTCGAGGCTATCGGCATTGTCGAGCATCGTATTCACAAAGGATGCATCAATTTTCAGGGTGTCGATGGGGAGATTGTGGAGATGTTGCAGGCAAGAATAACCAGTGCCGAAGTCATCCACGGCGAGTTTGACATCGAGATTTTGGAGTTGATCGAGGATGTTGTTTGTGGCGGTTTGGTGCTCGAACAGAATTTGCTCGGTGACTTCGAGTTTGAGGCTACCGCGTTTGAGTCGATTGCTGAGGGTGACTTGGCGGAGGCGATCGCGAAACCCAAACTGATTCAGCAACGCCCCCGACACATTCACCGTCAACACCAGCGGCGTTGCCCCTGTCCAATGCTGTTGCCATTGGCCCAATTGCCGACAGGCTTCTCCCAACACCCACCAATCAATCAACCCCATCAGTCCGGTTTCTTCGGCCACGGGAATAAACCGACTCGGCGTAATCCAACCCAGATCGGGATGTTCCCAGCGCATCAAGGCCTCAAACCCGACTAATTGTGCTGAGGCAATGTTGAAGATGGGTTGATAGAACACCACAAAGTCTTGTTTTTTAATCGCTTGGCGCAGTTGAGCTTCGAGGGAGAAGCGAGCGATCGCATCTTCTGACATGCGCGGCTCAAAAATGGCATGGTTCGCCTGGTGATAAAAGCGAGCATAATTCATCGCCGTATCCGCCGCTTGCAGCACGTCTTCCGCGTCTTGTTGGGTGCGCTCTGGGGTGTCGATAATCGCAATCCCGATCATGACACTGGAAAATAATTCTTGACTGTCAACTTCGAGGGGTTGATTCAATTGTTGGTGAATATATTCTGCGATCGCCGTCGCATCCAGCGTCGTATGTAAATTCGTCAACACCAACGCCAAGGAATGATCCCCCACCCGCGCCACCGGATCGGCCAAATTCAAACAAGTGCTCAACCGTTCCGCCGTCGCCACCATCATCTGTTCCGCCCAGTCATGGCCGAGGCTATACTTCACCGCATTAAAGCGTTCCAACTCCAAAAAGAACACCGTAAAAAAGCCCGTATTCCCCGATTGGCAAGCGCTTAAATGACCGTGAAGCTGCTCTAGAAACCAGGCCTTATTCGGTAACTGAGTCACCGGATCGGTGTAGGCATAGGCATGGAGTTGCGCTTCTAGGTGTTTACGCTCCGTGATATCTTGCACCAAACTCATCGCTTGGCTGATCGTGCCGTGGGTGTCATAGAGGGGAGCCAGAGAGGTGAGAAAGGTGCGTTGATCCAGGGTTAATTCTGTGGTTAAGGATTCCCCCGCCAAGGCGCGGCGATAGAGGGGTTCGAGTTGTTCACAGGCTGCGGCAGAAAAAGCCTCGGCAAGGGTACAGCCTTCAATTTGGCTTTGATCAATGGGGAGGCGATCGAGGGTGGTGCCAGCGGCGAAGGTATAGCGCAATTGCGGATCGATAAGCAAGACGGCACTGCTAGGCACTTGATTCGCCAGCGTCCGATATTGCACCTTCTGATCTTGGAGTGCCAAAACCGCATTTTGTTGGGGGGTCATATCCTGCACAATGGTGAGGCGGGCATTGCGGTTTTGATAGGTGCAATCAATGTGGGTCAAATCGACGGTAAGTTCTGTGCCGTCTTGAGTGCGATGGGTGATCGGGTTGGTGGTGGAACGAGAAGCGTCTGAGGTGAGCAAATCCCACAGGGTTAACTGCAAAAATTCGGCGCGGCTGTAGCCGTAGGTGTCGATCGCGGCTTGATTCACGGCTAAAAATTCTTGACTGCGTGCGTCACAGACCCATACGGGGCAGGGATTAGCCGCAAAGAGGTGTTCAATATAATCGCTTTGTTGGGTGAGGGCTAGAGTCCAACGGCGCAAGACACCATAGGCGAGACCGCCACTGAGCCAGATCGCACCCCAGCCAAAGCTCAGATGCAGCCACGCCATCGCGGGCGGGATTTGGAAAACTTGGTTCGCGATCGCCCCGACTCCGGTCACTAATCCTGTGCCAATGCCAAGGTATGCCCCAATCAGGCGGAGCAGAGGGCGAGAGTGAGGGTCACGAAACTGGAGCATACTCATGGGTGGCACAGTAGCAGTTTCATTATCGTACGTTTGCGGGATGATGGCTGTACTGGATTGCACGGGACAGGGTTGGGGGTGGGGATGGTGTTATTGTTCCGTGGATTGGTACGCTACGGGTTGGGGGGTTCCCCCCTGAGTCAGGGATTGACTGAGGGCGGTTAGGGTGGCAACCAACTGCTGCGCCATTTGGCCAGAGGCGGCGGGGTCGGGGGTTTGGGTGTGGATGCTGTTGAGGAAGCGATCGCACACCATCGCCAACGGTTCACCGGGGAGCACAGGAACGCTCTCCGTAGCCAGATCCAAGGGCGGAAACTGAGCAGCAGCCGGCCCCACATGACCCCGCTGCACGATTAACGGCTGCTCCCGCTGCATCTCATCAAAAATGAGGACACCGCGATCGCCCACCAACACCGACCGCCGCTGCTTATCCGGATTCGCCCAACAAAACTGTAACTGCACTCTTACCCCCGTGGGATAGGTTAAGGTCGCCCACACCTGATCCCAGATTCCCGGCTGTAGCCAACCCTGACCCACCCCCTGCACGACTTCCGGCCGTTGCCCCAGCCAATGGTTAAAAATCGCCAGATCATGAATCGCTAAATCCCACAACACATCCACATCCTGCCGCACGGGCCCTAAATGGGTTCGCGCCCCATAACCATAACGTAGTGTCCCTAACTGCTGCGATCGCACCACCTCCCCCCCCGCCAACACCGCCGGATTAAAAAGATAAGTATGGTCAATAAATAACTGCTTGCCCTGGCGTTGGGCGAGGGCGATCAGGGTCGCGCAGTCCTGGGGGTCAAGGGTGAGGGGCTTTTCTGCGAGGACATGGTAGCCCCGTTGAAGGGCGGTGGTAATTAGGGCGTAATGGGTCGTGGCGGGTGTGGCGATCGCCACAGCATCCAGCGTTACATGATCCGGCAGATCCTCCCAACGATCCACAAGCCACAGGTTTCCATCGAGATTAAACGCAGCTTGACAAGCCTCCCGGTGTTCCCGGTGGGGATCAATCACCGCCACCAGATGGGCATCGGGATGGTGGGCAAAGGTGCGAATAAAATGGCGACCCCAGCGGCCAGCCCCGAAAACAGCGATCGCAATAGACATCTCTCCTCCTGCATTCCCAACAATCTGGCTAGGCAAATCTTGAAACCCCGCAATGATCACCCCCCTAGGGGCTTCACTCTCCCCTACGCTATCATCATCGAGGTTAGCCCATGGAACCCAGCACAATCATGGATTCTGAATTCCTGTCCCCCGCCACCCCCTGGCTCGATCAACTGGCGATGCTCGCCTATCTCGGCTTTGCGGTAGTGATTGCTTGGCAAGTGTTTACCCGGTCGAAGTGAGCCGCTAAAATGATAATTTACCGTGGGGTGAGTTAGGCGGCTTAAACTACCGCCATCACTGCAATTCAGCAATCCACCGTAACCCACCGCTTAACCTGTGTCGGAACACAAGCAGCGGGCAAGATGCCCACACTCCTTAAATCCTTCGCTATGACTGGAGTGGGAGCGTCTCGCTCCCTAGCTGTTCAATCGCGTCTCACTCCCTAGCTGTTCAATCGCGTCTCACTCCCTAGCTGTTCAATCGCGTCTCACTTCCTAGCTGTTCAATCGCGTCTCACTCCCTAGCTGTTCAATCGTGTCTCGCTCCCTAGCTGTTCAATCGCGTCTCACTCCCTAGCTGTTCAATCGCGTCTCACTCCCTAGCTGTTCAATCGCGTCTCGCTCCCTAGCTGTTCAATCGCGTCTCGCTCCCTAGTGTTGTTGATCGATCCCCCAGCAGGAGAACCTCGCCCCACAGACCATCAAACCGGCAGGAACCTAATCGGTGAATCTGTCAATGTAACGATTTACAACGTTACCTAATCCTGACACAAATGCCCCGATTCTTCGCCCTGATCCCCACCAATCCGATGGGCAATAACACTCCCAACATTCCGTGTAGTCTTGTTTTGGTGCGATTTCAATCGTCACGAAACACAATGTAAAAAAAATCATCAGTTCGTTAAGAAATTGATAAATTTTCCAGCATTGTTTATCTTTGCGCTTCACTAGAGAAAAGCACGACGCGGCAGAATCCCTCACGTTATAGACATTCAGCGATCGCGATCTGGCTACCCACGACGCTCATCATTATCCCTAAAAATCTTGCTGCAACCCTTGGCCCATCAGGCATTTTTTGACTTCTCTCCGATCAGCCATGCACGATCCTGCACCCTTAACTTTTTTGCTGGCGAGTCACAACGGCTTACCGCTTGTTCAGAAATCATCATGCACAGATTCAGAAGCCCCTCGCCCCATGGGAGAGGGGTTTGGGGTGAGGGTAATGCGTGAACAAGCGGTAATCATGCAGAATCAGCCCCAACGTTGTCCCACTATTTTTAATACGTTGATCAATTCACCCTAGGGTTTAACCCTGCTGCTCTCTTTGCACCTTATTTTCCTTCTTTGATCTCAGCTTAATCCTTTTATGACTACCCAATTAATGTCTGATTCCTCTTCCACCCAAGCCACCGAAACACAGAATGCCGTGGCCACGGGAGTTTATATCACCATTCACGGACATTTTTATCAACCGCCCCGCGAAAATCCCTATTTAAATGTTATTGAACGTCAGCCCAGTGCCTACCCATTCCATGATTGGAATGAGCGCATTTTATATGAATGCTATCGCCCCAATGTGTTCTCACGGATTTTGAACCATCAGGGGGAAGTGGTCAGTATTGTTAATAACTTTGAATATATGAGTTTCAATGTGGGGCCGACCTTGATGTCGTGGTTGGCAAAACATGATGAGGAAGTGTATCAGGGGATTATTGAGGCCGATCGCAAGAGTGCAGAACGGTTAAACGGCCATGGCAATGCGATCGCCCAAGTCTTTAACCACATCATCATGCCCCTCGCCAATGAGCGAGATAAATACACCCAAATTCGCTGGGGCAAAGCGGATTTTCGGGCCCATTTTGGCCGTGACCCCGAAGGGATGTGGCTCGCCGAAACAGCGGTGGACTATCCCACCCTCGAAGCCCTGGCCAACGAGGATATTCGCTTCATTATTCTCGCCCCCTCCCAGGCCGAACGCTGCCGTCCGATTCCCACGGACAACAACCCTGATCCGGATTGGTTGGCCGTGGGTGGCGGTCAAGTTGACCCGACGCGCCCCTATCGCTGTTTTCTGCCCAACGGCAAGCACATTGATATCTTTTTCTACGATGGCCCGATCTCGAAAGGCATGGGCTTTGATGATGTGCTGAGTAGTTCGCAAAATCTCGCCGATCGCTTTGGTCAGGCGGTGCGCATTGACGATCGCCCCTCCCAATTGATTTGCGTGGCCACCGACGGCGAAACCTTTGGCCACCACAAAGGCGGCACGGAAAAATGCCTCAGCTATGCTTTTACCCAAGAGTTTGCCCAGCGTCAATGGCAGGTGACCAATGTGGCCCATTATCTGAGCATTTGCCCGCCGACCTGGGAAGTGGTGCTCAAGCCGGTGACGGCCTGGAGTTGTATGCATGGGGTGGATCGCTGGCAGAGCGATTGCGGCTGTGGAGGCGGTGGCACTTGGCAGCAAAAATGGCGGCGACCGTTGCGGGATAGTTTGAATTGGCTGCGCGATCGCCTCGCGGACGTTTACGAAACCCACGCCCGAAAATACCTCCATGATCCCTGGCTCGCACGGGATGAATATATTCAGGTGATGCACAATCGCACCCCGGAAAATACGGTGCATTTTCTCTACCGCCATCAACAGCACCCCCTCACGGAGTCTGAACAGGTGGACACCCTCTGTCTGTTGGAAATGCAACACCAGGCGTTATTGATGTTCACCAGTTGTGGCTGGTTCTTTGATGAATTGTCGCGGCCCGAAGGGGTGCAGATTTTGCGCTATGCGGCGCGGGCGATTGAATTGGCCGGAGAGGTGGCAGGGATTCAGCTTGAGGCGGAATTCCGCGATCGCCTCCGCGCCGCCCCAAGCAATGTGGAACAGTTCCGCGATGGAGGACGGGTCTATGATGAGTTAGTGGTCTCCTCCCGGATTACCTTTGAACGAGTGGCGGCCCATTATGCGATCACCTCCCTCTTTAGCCGCTACAACACCGAAGATCGCGTCTATTGCTACGAAGCCACCCAACTGGAATACGCCAAGCAACGGATCGGGACGCAAACCCTCGCCTTGGGTCATTTGCAACTGGTGTCAGAAATTACCCGCGAATGCAAGGAGTTTACCTTTGCGGTGCTGCACCTCGGCGGCTGGGATTTCCACTGCTGTATTCAGCCCTTTATCGGTCGTCTGGCCTACGCTCAACTCAAAGAAACTCTGTTTAATTCGATTCAGCAGGCCAGCGTGTCGCAGACCATGTTTAGCATGATGCGGGTGTTTGGCGATCGCATCTTTAGCCTCGAAACCCTCTTCGCCGAAGAACGTCAATGGATCATCCAAAAAATCGCCGACAAGAGCAAAACCACCCTCAACCAACTCTATAGCCAAGCCTACCGCGACAATTACAGCATTGTCCGCGCCTTCCACCGGGAAGAATTGCCCGTCCCCCAAGAACTCCAGGTAGCAGCAGATATTGCCCTGTCCCACCGCTGCTTACAACTGCTCAGTGAGTTGGACACTTGCGAGGATTGCACCGAAAAAGAAAGCCTCTTAGCAGAGCTAGACAGCACGGTGACTGAAGCCCACAGTATGCGCAGCACCCTCACCCTACCGGGGGCAAAGCAACTGCTAGAAGCCCTGATTTTACGGTCATTACAGGCGCTCTTGTTTAGTAATGCGTCGGACTCGGTGATCGAAGATCAACACCACATTGCCAAGCTGATCGATGTGGGCGATCGCCTTGAGGTGGGGCTGTCCCTCGATCGGGCTCAGGAACTGTATTTCCGCTGCTTCCACGAGGTGATCGTGCCCCAATGTGTGGAAACCGAATCCGGCTTAACCTGTCCCTGGGATGATTCCCAAATGCCGCTGCTGCTCGATCTCGGTAAACGTTTAGCGGTGGATGTTTCGACGCTGCTCTAAGCATTGAAGGATCGCAGAGCCACCCAATCGAATCATCAGCGATCGGATCGGCGGCGATCGCTGACGTTCTCACCCTTCAACCGGATGGGTCGAATTCACCCGTTGATCAATCGGGGGGAATTTAGGCAGAGACGGAAGTCTACCCCACTGGATTTCTAGATTTCGAGGATCTGATAAGTCATTTCTACAAAGGCTTGGGCGGCGGTTCGGGGGGTGTAGGGTGCGATGATTTGGCGCGATCGCTCCCCCATCGCCCCTAACTGTTCTGGGTGATCCAAACAATAGGCCATCTGAGCCGCTAATTCTAAGGAATCATGGGGATCGAACCGAAACCCGTTTTCACCCATCTGTACAAGCTCACACACCGCCGCCCCCGTAGAACATAACACCGGTTTCCCAAAAGCCATCGCCTCTGACACCACCATCCCCCATCCATCTTCATAGGCGGGAAAAACAAACACATCCGCCTGCTGCAAGTATGATCCGAGGTGCTCCGGGGCGACCCCACCCTGCCAATAAATCTGGGCAGCCATCCCGTTTTGAACCACAAGTTGCTCCAGTTCGGGCCGCTGCTTACCCGTCCCAATAATCGAGACGGCGTAATGGGTGTAGCCGCCCCGCTGCAAGAGTAAGCAAGCATTAATCAGGGTGATTAAGCCCTGGCGCGGGATAATCTGGCCCACATAGAGAAAAATGGGCCGGGCCATGGTGCGCGGTAGCGGGGGCGCGATCGCCGTAGCCGATCCAGCCCTAACCTGGATGCTGAGATGGGGAACAAGATAGATCCGTTGCCGAATTTTAGTGATCGGATAGTTCAGCACATCAATAAAGTATTGGCGGCCCAGTTGACTATTGACAATCACACTATCAACACCGATCAGCATCAGTTGGCGCATCAGCGTGCGCCACTGCATCAGCCGAAAATCACGACGGGGAGCATTCCCACCCTGGATCAACACCACGCGCCATCGCCCCACCCGTTTCAGCACAATCACCAAAACCGTCCAGAGCGAAAACCCTTGGGAATACACCACATCGGGCTTAAACGCTAACAAACGCGTCATGATTTGGAGTGTAACCCACAGACGATGGCGGCGATATCGAAGCGGCAGGGCGTTGATGGTGAGCGATGACGGATCATCCACCACCTCGATCCGGTCTGCCCCCGGCTGAGTCGAGTCATAACTCGAATCTACGTGCCCCGTATAGAACACCGCGTCAGGAATATACTCAATAAAATGGGATAGAACAAACTGCCAAGATGCGCCACGCTGAATTGCAGGCACGAGCCAAGCCACACGCGGATTCAGCATGAATAAGCTTTTGATTCATTAATTTTGTCCAAGAATATCACAGGGGAGTTGGGTGCGATCGCCCATCCTCCCCCACACAAAACTCCCCAACCACAGGGGCTGAGGAGCTTTATTCATTGGGATGCGTTGCATGGAAGATAATTCCAAAACTATAGGTCTCTTCAGCCAGTGAGTACGGTGTTTCTGGGCTGAACCCACTCCCTGAGATTCCAGGGCCTTACAAATAATCCGATTTAGAGAAGCAACCGGAAGTGTTGCCGTACTAACCTTGGTGGCCTATTCGCAGCTACGACCGGGTTATCTCCGGTCACTCCCCCACCTCGGCGGATGCCAGGTGGGGGTCATTGAATCAACTAACGAACCCAAAATCAGATATAGCAATCCGATTTGATGAGGAGACAAGATCTCCGATTGATTTAGGATCGCTATAGCTAGGACAGCGAGGCTATTTATTCTTCCTCATTGCCTGCGGCTGAATCCACCGCCACTGTTTCCATCACTTCGGGTTCATCATCCACTAATACCTCATCCGCATCACCTTGCTGTTGTTGCAGCAGTTTTTGGCGATACTTTTCGGCCATCTCATCAGCCTTCTCAAAGACTAAATCACGGTTTTTGAGCATATCACCCGGTTCCGGTTCGAGTTGCTTCGTGGACAGAGAAATCCGTCCCCGTTCAGCATCCAGGTCAATGATCATCACCTTCAGTTCATCATTCACCGCAAAGACACTGTGGGGCGTGTCAATGTGGTCATGGGAAATTTCCGAAATGTGGAGCAAGCCACTAACCCCACCAATATCAATGAAGGCCCCATAAGGTTTGATGCCGCGCACCATACCGGTGACCACTTCACCCACTTGCAGACCATTCATCTTCCGTTCCACCAGGGCGCGGCGATGGCTGAGGACAAGACGGTTCCGATCTTCATCCACTTCTAAGAATTTCAGCGGCAGATCTTGACCCACCAAGTCTTCTTTGGCTTGACGAGTGCTGATGTGAGAACCGGGAATAAAGCCGCGCAAGCCTTCGATCCGCACCAAAGCCCCGCCTCGGTTGGTGGCGAAAACATTAGATCGAACGGTAGCATCCTCAGCTTGTAACTGACGAACCCGTTCCCAAGCCCGCAGATATTCAATCCGACGAATGGACAGGGTTAACTGACCATCTTCATTCTCATCAGTCAGAATAAAGAACTCTCGCGTTTCATCCGGTTGTAGCACTTCACTGGGATCATCGACGCGGTTGATCGACATCTCTTGAATGGGAATATAGGCGGCGGTTTTAGCGCCAATGTCGATTAATGCACCTCTGGGTTCCATGCTAAACACTGTCCCCGGTACGATATCTCCTGGGCTGAAATGATAATCGTACTGATCGAGCAGTGCGGCAAAATCTTCGTGCGTAAAACCAATGTCTTTGTTACTAGCGGTGTTCTTCTGACTGACCATGTGTGTTAGTGTGTCCTAGCTTTTAACTCCGTGACGTTTCAATGCGACGGAATCACGATTGACATATTCCCCTGCGATCAACGGCATGGGATTTTGGGATGCTGGTGCAAGACGTGGATAAACCCGTCTGGTTTGTCTCTCCCCCTCGACGATGCCCCGCCGAGTTGAAGGCGTTATTGCCGTCTAGAATACGTTGGGATTGAAGCTTCTGTATGCTCAAGTTGGGCCCGATCATACAGGAGTTGATACTTCAACTCCGAGTGTATCATTTTCTTGCAAATGCACAGGATTTATATTTTAGCCCAATCGGGACATTTCGATCCAATGATGATGGTGAAATTAGGGGCTGAATGAACTGCAATGGCTCAATGAGGGGTAAGGGGGGATGGGGTTTTAAGCCGCTGGGTATCTTGTTCGGCTGGGTGAATCTGGAGATGGCTGAGGGTGTCGATAAAGTCTTGAATGCCGGTGAATTGGCGATAGACGGAGGCAAAGCGCACGTAGGCAACTTCGTTTTCGTGGCGGAGGGTGGAGAGGACGAGGTCACCGATTTCGGCGCTGGTGGCTTCGCGGCGGCTGCGTTGTTGGAGTTGGCTTTCAAGATCATCAACGATCGCTTCGAGGCGATCGTGGGACATGCCGGTTTTTTCGCAGGCTCGGACAATGCCCCGCAAGAGCTTTGAGTGGTCAAAGAGTTCCCGATGGCCATCCCGTTTAATCACTGTGATCGGGACGAATTCGATCCGTTCGTAGGTGGTGAAACGGTGCTTGCAATCCATACATTCTCGCCGTCGTCGAATGCTTTTCTCGCTGTCGGTGGAGCGGGATTCGAGGACACGGCTTTCAGTGTGCTGGCAGTGGGGACATTGCATGGTGCTTGGGGTATCCCTGATCTTGAACACACACAACCACAGTAGGCTTTCACTTCCGGTTAGGAAAGCAGGGGCATACTGTGGTGTTGGGTCGTGTGTTGATTTGCAAAACAGTGGATAACAAGAGAGGTTATCTAGGGTTGAGCGATCGCATGAATTCAGTACAGTGATTGAGGAACTGAATCCTGATTCGATCAATTTTGGGGGTTATTTCTCAATTTTGGGGGGTTCACGGAAGGCGATCGCAAAGAACAACACGCCGATCATAGCCGCAAGAACCAAGATATATGCTACGCTTTCCATCTTAAATTGTTAAAAAAATACAGCTAGCTATTAGTTTAGCAGGAAATTGTCGGGAACCAAACGATTGAATTGAAAACAAAAGGGAGAGAAATGAGTTCATTTCTCTCCCTTTTCTTCAGCGTTGTCAGGGGCGATCGCCCCTGACAACAGTCTCAAGCATCTTAGGCTTCGTTTTTGATCCGAGTGGATTTATCACCCACTTTCGCAAACACACCCCATTCCACTTGTTCTTCGAGATCTGCACCCACCCCCGCGAACACGTCACGGTAGAGCGTACGAGACCCGTGCCAAATATGGCCGAAGAAGAAGAGCAACGCAAAGACGGCGTGACCGAAGGTAAACCAGCCACGGGTCGAGGTACGGAAGACCCCATCCGATCCCAAGGTTTCCCGATCAAAGTTGAAGGGTTGACCTAATTGGGCTTTCCGGGCAAATTGCTTCACTTGTTGGGGGTCGGTGAAGGTTTGACCAGCCAGAGACCCACCATAGAAGCTAACTTCTACACCAGCTTGCTCGAAGCTGTACTGCGATTCTGCCCGTCGGAACGGAATATCAGCACGCACCACACCATCCGCATCGGTTAAGACCACGGGGAAGGTTTCAAAGAAGTTCGGGAGACGACGCACGAAGAGTTGACGACCTTCGCTGTCTTTGAAGACGGGGTGACCCAACCATTCTTGGGCAATACCGTCCCCGTTCACCATCGGCCCAACGCGGAAGAGACCGCCTTTGGCAGGGCTGTTGCCCACGTAGTCGTAGAAGGCGAGTTTGTCGGGAATTTTCGACCAAGCTTCAGCGTAGGTTTCACCGTCAGCCAGGCTGGCTTCGATCCGGTTTTCGATTTCAGCTTGGAAGTACCCTTGATCCCATTGATAGCGGGTGGGGCCAAACAGTTCGATCGGGGTGGTGGCGCTGCCGTACCACATCGTTCCAGCCACCACGAAGGCAGCAAAGAAGACGGCGGCAATACTGCTCGACAGCACGGTTTCGATGTTCCCCATCCGCAGGGCTTTGTAGAGCCGTTCGGGGGGACGTACCGTGAGGTGGAACAGTCCGGCGATGATGCCGACGATACCCGCTGCAATGTGGTGGGCGACAACTCCCCCCGCGTTGAAAGGGTTAAAGCCGGCGGGGCCCCATTCTGGGGCGACGGGCTGGATATGCCCGGTCAGCCCGTAGGGGTCGGATACCCACATTCCTGGCCCGAAGAGGCCGGTAAGGTGGAATGCACCAAAGCCGAAGCAGAGTAAGCCGGACAAGAATAAGTGAATCCCAAACATTTTGGGCAAGTCGAGGGCGGGTTCGCCGGTGCGGGAGTCGATAAAGAGTTCGAGATCCCAATAGACCCAGTGCCAGCAGGCAGCGAGGAATAGTAAACCGGAGAGAATGATATGAGCGATCGCCACCCCTTCAATGGACCAAAAACCCGGATCAACATAGGGTTCGCCGGTAACGTTCCAGCCGCCCCATGAGGACGTTACACCGAGTCGCGCTAAGAACGGCATCACGAACATCCCTTGCCGCCACATCGGGTTGAGGACGGGATCACTGGGATCAAAAATGGCGAGTTCGTAAAGTGCCATGGAACCGGCCCAACCCGCAACGAGGGCCGTGTGCATTAAATGCACAGAAATGAGCCGCCCCGGATCGTTTAGGACGACTGTATGTACTCTGTACCAAGGTAGTCCCATCGACTACGCTCCTCCTATTGAAAATAGTGTCTAGTCAGATTTTGTTTTTAACTGAAGCTTAAGCAGCTATCGGTCGAAATCATCTTAGACGGAAGATTTCGAGTTTCAAGTCTGCCAAACTACGGACAAAGCTGAAAGTTGTTTAAAGAAGTGTAAACGATTGTGAGAGGGAATCGCAAGGTAATTTTAGGGATCAGAGGGGCGGGAGAAGAGTACGGGATATCAGGGCTTGCGGGGGAGTGACGGGGGGGAAGCGCGATCGCCCTCTCACACCCATCCCCCAGCGCTGACCCAAAACCGCGCCCGGTTTCACCCCTGAATGCCCCCAGACCCTAAGGGCGCAACAGACTCTCCGCCGTGGTCAGTCGATGAATGACCTGATCCGCATCCATCAGCCGCTTCAGCATGACCTGACCAATGGTCGCCGCCGCCGGGTGAGCCGGTTCCGGACGCACCTCCAACATCAAAACCGCCTCTTCTGCCTCGTAGAGCCACAGGGTTTCCCCTTGTTCCACTAAACCCAGGCTGAGCCGTTGAATCTTGGGTTTTCGCCGCCAAGTGGCTTCATTCCAAATTCCGCCGAATTCCCACACTCGACCCACTAGCCACCCTTCCGATAGAAAAAAATAACGAGTCATTGTTCTAGTACCTCACCATGAATCAACACGTCAGCCTGCGGCATTCCCTTAATCTCGCCCCCCTCAACCATTACCGCAGCCCCAATTGCACTGAGGATGATTTTTTTGCCGCGAAACCGTTAAAACTTTCTAAAAAGAATCTATCTATCACGCGGATCGTCCGTAGCCTAACGTCATAGAATACCAGTAACCTACTCCTCGGCTCTTGGGGACTGGCATGGTACTGCGAACACAGAGGAACAGATAATGGGGCAACTGGATAGATCATCGAACTTACATGCTGACTCACCAGAAACAACAGATCAGAGCCTTTCGTCTCTTACCCAAGAGCTAGAGAATCTTAAACACAGTCTCGTGATGCAGCTCAAGCAGGAAATCAATCAACTGCAAGAGCGCAAAACTGAACTCATCAACGAGACATTAACCCTAGAGCGCCAGCGAGACGAGCAGATCAAGCAACAGCAAACCATCTCGCAAGAACTCGCTCCCATGATTGCGGAGCAACTACTCGATTACATCCGGAGCCAATCCCACCCCAATGCTGCGCCACCGGGAACCCTGGCCAATGGGGCCCTCGACAACTACAACGATAATGCCTATCGCCTGATTAGCTCCCTCGATACGACGCTGCGCACCACCTTTCGCACCCTCCAGCAGGATCTGAATAGCTACCAAAGCACCCTATCGCAGCAGTTGGGGCAAATGTACAGCTTGGAGCAGCAGGGAGAGGCGATCCTCGAAGCGTTGGTCAGTCGGTTAAAAACGGAACTGCGGACAGATGGGGTTCCAGACGGGGATGCCGCCACGGCCATTCAGCCCCCCCACACCGTCGGCCAACCCGAAACGACCCCAACGACTCAGCAGACTGCTCCTCAACCCCAAACCCCTGCCCCTTCTGGCCGTACACCCTCTAGCCCTCCCCCCCCGAAAAAAGTCAAGTTCTCCACGCTCCAACTGGGTTTCCTTTTGGTGATGTTTTCCTCCTTGGCGTTGTCGCTGCAAAATGTCGTGATTTCGATCATTTTGAACGAGTCGTCCCTGTTTGGCGTGTTCACCACCGGGGGCTATATTTCGCCGAGTTTTGGTAACTCCCTAATGATTCTGTTCATGCGGATGGTGGTGGTGGTTCCACTCATGGCGGTGCTGGCACAAATTCTTTACCCCAATAGTTGGTCAGATATTCAGCGATTTCTAAAAGCGAAAGACTGGATCGGCTATGCCTATGTGACAGGCTGTGGATTTTTCCTCTTTGTCTCATCGGCGTTGATTTATATGGCCTTGGGGGCATTGTCTCCGGGGGTGGCGCTGACCCTGTTTTTCATTTTCCCGATTGTGACGGTGTTGTGTTCCTGGCTCTTTTTTGGGGAGCAGCCCTCTATTGTGCGCTGGGGGGCAACCTTTACGGTGTTTTTAGGGGTGGTGTTGATCGCGTCTCCCGGTGGGGCAGCCACTGCCGCCATGAGCACCGAAGGCATTGCCGCTGCCATTGGCGCGGGGGTGACGTTTGCCTTTCATGTGCTTTTGATTCAGGCTTGTACGAAACGACTGCACCCGGTGCCGTTTAGTGTGGTGAATTTTGTCGTGATTCTGATTTTCTCGGCGTTGAGTCTCTTTTTGCCCTTTACCCAAAGCACGATTAATGTTGATCCGGGGATGTGGCCGAATCTGATTATTAGTGGATTTGTGTTGGGGGCGTTGACGCTGTTGAGCTATCTCTCGAATAACATCGGGATTAGCTATATCGGGGCGGCACGGGCTTCAATTTTCGGCGCATCGGGGCCAGCCTTAACGTCGTTGTTGGCTTGGATTATGATTGGTCGGGATATGAGTTCGATGCAGTTGGTGGGGATGGTGATTGTGTCTCTGGGCGTGCTGGGGCAGAACTTGGAGCGTTTTTTAAAAAAACCGGCGAAGTGAGGTGAACTGATGACCAGTGCAGAGTTTGACGGTGCGGTGCGGTGGACACCGGCAGCCCGCCAAAAGTTGAATAATATTCCGTATTTTGTGCGATCGCAGGCTCGACAACGGATCGAAGCGTTGACCCGTGAAACTGAGGATGGCATCGTGACTGAGGCGATCGTGGAGCAGGCGCGGCTGGAATTCGGGCAGTGAGATTGCAGGATGAAGCGCGATCGCCCCACAATAGAGTAAAGAACTGTAACATTTCTGACGGCTCTAGAACCGCTTATGTTGACCCTTGATCCTGCTCCCCACCCTGCCCATGACCCCCTCGCCCTTGATTGTGATCTGGCCATCATCGGGGGGGGGATTGTGGGCGCAACGTTAGCGGCGGCGCTGCGGGGGTCGGGCTTGCGGATTTGTCTGTTCGAGGCGAATTCCCTCAATGGCTTAAAACAGCGTCAACGAGCCTATGCGGTGTCGCTCCTGTCGAGCCAAATTTTCACCGGCATCGGGATTTGGAACAAAATCGCCCCGCAGATCGCTCCCTTTCGGCGGATTCAACTGTCCGATGCGGACTATGGGCGGACGGTGGGCTTTGGGCCGGAGGATGTGGGGTTACCCGCCTTGGGGTATGTGGCGGAACATCAGATCTTGACGGCGGAACTTCAAGCGTTCCTCGCGACTTCACCCCAGGTGCAATGGCGATGGGAGGCCCAAGTGACCCAGGTTGAACCCGGAACCGATTACACCGTGGTGCATTACCACCAGGGGGAAGAGGCGAAACAGGTGAAAACGCGGTTAGTGGTGGGTGCGGATGGGGCGCGATCGCCCATTCGGCAACAGGCGCAGATTCACACCAAAGGCTGGAAATACTGGCAGTCCTGCGTTACCTTCACGATTCGCCACCAAAACCCCAGTAATGATACTGCCTACGAACGCTTTTGGTATGACGGGCCGATGGGGGTGCTGCCCCTGCCGGGGAATCGCTGCCAGGTGGTCTGGACGGCTCCCCATGCGGAGGCTCAAGCCCTGCAAGCCCTGGCCCCGGATGAATTTTTAGCCCGCTTTGCAGAACGGACGCAACACAGTTTTACCGGGCTAGAAGTGATTAGCGATCGCTTCTTATTTCCGGTGCAGTTGATGCAGAGCGATCGCTACAGTCAGCCCCGCCTCGCCCTGATCGGCGATGCCGCCCACTGTTGTCACCCCGTCGGCGGCCAAGGCTTAAACCTCGGCATCCGCGACGCGGCCGCCCTCGCCGAAGTCCTCACCACCGCCCACCGCAACGGCGAAGACCTCGGCTCCCCCGCCGTCCTCAAACGCTACGAACGGTGGCGCAAGCCAGAAAACTGGGTCATTCTCGCCTTCACGGACTTTCTCGATCGCTTCTTCTCCAATCGCATCGCGCCCATCGTTGCCCTGCGCCGCCTCGGTCTTTGGGGTTTACATCTCATCTACCCGGCGAAAATTCTCGCCCTGCGTTTGATGACGGGCTTCCTCGGACGGCGGCCACAATTGGCGAAGTTGGGGGAATAGTGGCGAGACTGCTGATTGAACGTGGGTCGGTTTCGGTTGTTTCCCTTCGGTTCATTCATGAAATTGAACGGCGCGATCGCACCGTCACACCCCTTCCTGTCGCCGTGCCGGATAACTCACATTACTCGTGCTTGGTTTGGGTGATTAATTAGCGGTATTGTGCAAAGAGATAGTATTTGTCTTGATTACCTCTTATGATTGCCTCCTCACACACGCCTGTCAGTTCTCATCTGACCATCACGCATCTCGACCACACGCCCGCTAGTGAAATCACCCCCGCTGGCGAAGATGTTATGGCTGGATTGAGCCAGCCCCAAAAAACCCTGCCGCCCCGCTATTTCTACGACGAGCGCGGCTCGCAACTGTTTGAGCAAATTTGTAGCACGCCGGAATATTACCCCACCCGCACCGAGGCGAGCATTTTACGCAAGTATGCCCATGATTTAGCCCAACGCACGGGCAGTTGTGAATTGGTGGAATTGGGGAGCGGTAGCTCAACGAAAACCCGTTACATTCTCAGTGCTTACGATCAACTCGATGCGCCGTTTTACTATGTGCCCATTGATGTGAGCCAAGAAATTCTCGTCGCCAGTGCCGAGCAACTGTTACAGGACTATCCCCGCTTGCAGGTGCAGGGGTTGGTGGGAACCTATGAGCAGGCGATCGCTCATTTGCCAGAGTCCCCCGTCGGCGCACGGTTGGTGATCTTTCTCGGCAGTACCTTGGGAAATTTTTCGGCGGCGGATTGCGATCGCTTCTTTGTTGAGCTAGATAACGCCCTTAACCCCGGTGATTATGTGCTCTTAGGGGTGGATTTGCAAAAACCCAAGGAGATTTTAGAAGCGGCCTACAACGATGCAGCAGGGGTAACGGCAGCTTTTAACCTCAATATGTTGGCCCATTTAAATTGGCGGTTTGGGGGAGATTTTGACCTCAACCAGTTTACCCATCGCGCCCTGTATAACGAAGCGGCGGGCCAGATGGAAATGTATTTGGATAGTCAGCGATCGCAAACCGTCCACCTCCGCGACCTAGATTTCACGGTCAACATTGCCGCTGGGGAAAGTCTCCACACGGAAATTTCGCGCAAATTTAACCTCGACCACCTCCAAGCCGACCTCCAACGCCACCATCTCACCCCCCGCCAAGTGTGGACCGATGACCAAAACTGGTTCGGCCTCGTGCTCTGTCAGCGTTAATGCGCTGAGGGTTGAGTATCCGAGGGCTGAGCGAGTCGTTCGCGTCGCGTCTCCGCAGGAGATAGCCCGGCCACCCTTCGACAGACTCAGGGTGCAGGGGTGTTAAGAATCCGTACAACCGCGTGAAAACCATCACAGAAACAGGCTAGCCTCAATCATTACTGATGCTGTCGCTGCGATTTTTTCAGATGCTAAACCGTCGTCATTTCCTTAACACCGCTGCCCTCACCACCACCGCCAGCCTTGTCGCCTGTAGCCAAGGGGCGACCCCCTCAACCTCCGCCACCGCTGAAGATAGCCTGCCCCGCGTGGAGTGGCGCATGGCCACCAGTTGGCCCCAGTCCCTCGATACGATTTTTGGGGGGGCACAATCGGTGTGCGATCGTGTGCGTGAAGCCACCGGGGGACGGTTCGACATTACCCCCTTTGCAGCAGGGGAAATCGTCGGCGGTCTTGAAGTGATGGATGCAGTGCAAAATGGAGCTGTAGAATGTGGCCACACCGCCGACTATTACTACATCGGCAAAAGTGCCGCCCTCGCCTTTGGGGCCAGCGTCCCCTTCGGCCTCACCGCCCAACAGCAAAACTCCTGGCTCTACTATGGCGGCGGCTTGGAACTCATCCAAAACATCTACGCCGATTTCAACATCATCAACTTCCCGGCGGGGAATACAGGCGCTCAAATGGGCGGCTGGTACAAAACAGAAATTCAATCTGTGGCTGACCTCAACGGCCTCAAAATGCGGATTCCCGGTTTAGGGGGAAAAGTGATGGCGAAGTTGGGGGTGAATGTGCAGGTGTTGCCGGGGGGCGATACCTTCGTGGCGTTGGATCGAGGCGCGATCGATGCGGCGGAATGGGTGGGGCCTTACGATGACGAAAAGCTCGGCCTGCACCAAGCCGCCAAATTCTACTACTACCCCGGTTGGTGGGAACCGGGCCCGACCTTGGATTTGTTAATCAGCCGCGCCGCCTGGGACAAACTCCCCCCCGAATATCAAGCCATTCTCCAAGCTGCCGCCAAAGAAGCCAACCTGAATATGCTGGCCCAATACGACAGCCTTAACCGTGCCGCGTTGATTCGTCTCCAAGGGGAAGGCGTGCAATTGCGCACCTACAGCCCAGATATTCTCGCCGCTGCCCAAACTGCCACCCAAGAATTATTTGAGGAAAGCAGTGCCGAGGATGAAACCTTCCGCACGGTGTATGAGCAGTGGGAGCAGTTCCGGCAAGAGGTGGTGGCGTGGAATGCGATTAATGAGTTGAGCTTTACCCGCTTCGTGGCTCCGGAAAGCTAGACGGTAGTGAGTTAGGCGGCAGCGAGCTAGCAGCCCGCACGACAGAGGATTAATACCACCCAATCTCGATGCAAGTTGTAATGAACTGCTTCAGCTAAAATAGTGCAATACATATTGGTTGGGAGATCGTCAATCATGGGAAGAGGGCGCAGAGATAAAGTCTATTTAAAAATCGAGGATAGAGAAAACTTAGAACGAATTAGTCGAAATGGCTATGCTCCCGCGAAAAAGATCTTGCACGCCAGAATTTTACTGATGTGTGATGAAGGAGAAAATACCAAGAGAAAATGGACGGATGGCGAAATAGCGGAAGCATTGCAGGTGCATAGAAATACTGTCGGTCGGATTCGTCAAAGATTTCTTCAAAACGGTGAAAAACCTGCGCTAGAAAGAAAAGTAAGGAAAACTTCCCCCACTCCTCCCAAGGTTGATGGCTCTAGCGAAGCCCAAATAATCGCCCTCTGTTGTTCAGACCCACCAGAAGGGCGAACTGCTTGGACGATCAGACTATTAACGTCAGAACTCAAGGAAAGACAAATAATCACTGAAATTTCCGCCTCGACGGTTTGGCGTACTCTAAAAAAAACGAATTACGACCTTGGAAAACCCAGAGATTTTGTATTCCCGAAAAAGATTTAGCAAGATTCGTGGCAGAGATGGAAGTCGTCCTTGACTTGTACAGCATGGACCATGTGCAGAAGAACCTTTGATTGCGATGGATGAAGCATCCAAGCAACTGCTTGGAGAGGTTTACGAATGTAAAGCTTATATCCCCCGTTTTCCAAACGGGGGATATAAGCGAAGGGCTGAATTTATTCAGCCGTGATACCGAGGTATCATAGCAACCATGAAAACGCTCAAGTTCAAGCTCTACCAGCATAAGCGGAATAGATACCTCAAGCGGACAATCAATGCCGCAGGGCGTATCTACAACCATTGTGTTGCCCTCCACAAGCGGTACTATCGCATCTGGGGCAAGCACTTGAACTGCGCCCGACTGCAAAAACACATCGCCAAGCTTCGGAAACGGAACCCCTGGTGGTTGCAGGTGGGTTCTCAAGCCGTACAGGATATCTGCCAACGAATTGAGAAGGCCTATCAACTCTTCTTCAAGCACAACCAAAAAGGCGTTCGCCCGCCAAACTTTAAGAAGACCCGAAAATACAAATCCTTCACCCTCAAGCAAGCTGGGTACAAATTCCTCGGTGGCAACCGGGTGAGGATTGGGAACAAAGTCTATCAATATTGGAACTCTCGCCCCATTGAGGGCAAGGTCAAGACCGTGACGATTAAACGAACTCCCTTGGGAGAACTGTTCATGATTGTCACGGTAGATACCCTGTCAGAGCCTGAAGTCAAAACCGAGACAGGTAACATTGCTGGTTTTGATTTTGGACTTAAGACGTTTCTGACCTGTTCTGAGGGATTCAAGATTGATGCCCCCTTGTTCTTCAAGCAGTCACTTAACTCGGTTCGCAAAGCGAGTCGAGAGTTGTCCCGTAAGCAAAAGGGTTCAGCCCATCGGGAACGTGCCCGATTGAACTTAGCCCGCAAGCATGAAGATATTGCCCATCGACGGCGGGACTGGTTTTGGAAGTTAGCCCATCAACTGACGAATCAGTTTGATATGCTGTGTTTTGAAACCTTGAACCTCAAGGCGATGCAGCGGCTTTGGGGGCGTAAGGTGAGTGATTTGGCGTTTCGGGAGTTTCTGCAAATCCTGGAGTGGGTGGCAACGAAGAAGGGGAAGCGGGTGGTCTATGTTGACCGCTGGTTCCCTTCGAGCAAGACCTGTTCAAGTTGTGGTCATATTTTGGAGCATCTGGATTTAGAGACTCGCCATTGGCGGTGTCCCAGTTGCTCGACAGAGAATGACCGGGATGAGAATGCGGCGATGAATATTAAAGTGGCTGGGGCTTCAGCCATTGGGTTAGGTGATGTCAGACAGGCGTTGCCTGCTATTGCTGTTTGATCCCAGAATCCCCCGTTTTCTAAACGGGGGAGTAAGTCAACCACCGATAGCGATGCCAGAGTGAAACTGAAACATCTTTATCTAGTGTTTGAACAGGAAGAATAGCTATATCTATTACATCACTTTAGCTGAAACGGTCTAGTAGGGCGGGTTAGGCGGCTAGAATATTAGGCCATAACTGCAATCCCACAATCCGCCGTAACCCACCCATTTAAAGGGACAGCAGCAAGTTGGGCGGCAGCGAGCTAGAAGCTTGCACGACAGAGCCTCTGGTTTTCTCCCGATCGCACCCTTCGCTATTTCTCACCGTCAAAACTGCATCCAGCAAAATCGGTGATGTCGGTGAGGCTGGCCATGTAGCCTAAGAGGCGAGGGCATCGATCGACGAGGCGATTAAAGCGTTTGCGGGAGAGGGAGAGGAGGCTACAGTCGGTTTGGGCGATCGCCCTAAATTGCACCCTGGCATCTTCCCACAGTCCGATCGCGCCAAACCCTTCCCCCTGGGTCAGAATACAGGCGTGTTCTTTGAGCAACACATCACCGTCGTAGATCAGATAGAACTTTTGGAGGCGATCGCCCGGTGAGCAGATCACCTCGCCCGCCTGAAAATCGTGCTGATTAAACCCCACATTCACGGTTTCGAGTTCGTCTAAGGTCAAGCGACCTAACCACGACTGGGTTTTTAAAAACAAAAGTTGCTTGAGGAACCAATCGTGCTCCGGAATGCGAGTCTGTTGGCCACTGTGGAGGGACTCCGCGAGGCGTTGGACGAGGGGGTGAGGGTCACTACAGAGGGGGAGGGGAACCGGGTCGCCGCCGTGGGAAAGGAGCAGAAGACCACTAAGGCGCAGCCAAGGATCATCCGCAGCGAGGAGTTCTTGTACGAGGATGGAGCGTTTGGTGAGCAGGTTGGCGGCGGGTTGGGGAGCAATGGGGTCATCGGTTTCGAGGAGATGGATGATCGGGACGATGAAGCGGCGCAACGAGCTAGCGGCGAGGGTTTCGATCGCATTGGCCCGACGGCGGCGATCGCGGGTGTGCAGAGCCTGCTCCAGTTGCGGCAGAAGATGGTTGCGATCCACCGCCCGAAGAACAGCAAAGACACGATTGATAATGCGCTGCTGGGCATCGAGGAGAATCGCCCGCACGATCTGCCACGGGGGGGAATCGCTGGGCAGTTGTATTAGCCATTGTTCGATTTGGACGGCGCGTTGGTAATCGGGGCGGAGCAAATGATAGAGGGTGTCGGTGGCTTGGCGAGTATTAATCCGACCGATGGCGGCGATCGCAGCTTCCACCACCTCAAACCGTCGTGACGCGAGATACACCTTGCTCACCCGCAGGCTTTTGTTGCCATAGTTCCCCAACGCCTGCGCCGCCCAGAGCCGCACCGATAGATAGGGACTTTCTAGCCCCACCGCCACATCCAAGAGCAAGCGCGGATTTTGCAACACGCCCACCAATTGCAGCGCGATCGCCCGCACCAAGGGGTCAAAGGTGGTGAGTTCTCGCTCCACCAACTTCACCAAGGCCGTTTCCCCCGGCCGGGCCAAGAGGGCCAAGGTTTCCAACCCAGACCGCACCACCTCCACCGACCCATCTTGCAACAGATGCTGCACCATCGGAATGAGGCGATGATCCCGTGCACCCCGAATGGCCCGAATCATCTGTAATCGATCCTCGGAGGTTAATGACAGCGTCGTCCAAATTTGGGAGCAATGGTGCTGAAGGGAAGGATCGGCGGGGTGGAAGAGTTGAGCGGCGATACAGGTGAGGCCTTGGGTGATGGGGTCGTCATGGTCGGCGAGGAGGCGCTGAAGTTGGAGGGTGGAGAGGGGAGTTCGTCGGGTGATCAGGGCTTCGAGACTGAGCGATCGCACCTGAGGCTGCTCACGGTCGAGATGGCACTGGAGATAATGGGTCAAGGTGGGGTGAGGGTTCCGCGCCAAAAACCGGATCAAATGCCGCTGCAAGACAGGATCATCCGTGGTGAGGAGGGGTTCAATATCCGGGAAACAGTTTTGAGGGTTTTTCAACTGAGTGGCGAGACTCAAGCCCAAGATTTGGGATTGACGATCCTCGCTGCGCAGCAGGGTATCCACTTGGCTGTTGTACTGGGTCGAAAGTCGTGCCAACCCGTCGCGCACCTGTTCCCATTGCACCGTTCCCGTTTGCAACATCCGCAGCAGCGATCGCACATAACTCCGCCCCATCCCGTAGCGCACCCCCACAAACACCCCACTCAACCCCATGCCAACATAGGCAATTTGGGTTAAGCTCAGGCCCCGCTGGGCCGCCGCCAACACCAGACCCGCCGCCGCCAACCCCATCGCATAGGCCAACCCATTGCTCATCGCCCGCACTTGCCCCACCCACCCGTAGGGCACAGCATTGTAATTCAAAGAATGGATCGGTTGATTGAGACTGTCATCTAAACCATCATTGGTGAGGTTAGCCCACACGGCCCAGGGGAGCGAGAGAGCTGTGCCTAAGCCGGTAAAGGCGATCAGCGTGGCTAGCGGATAGACCAGATTCATCATTCCCACCCCGAACCAGCGCAACAGGGGCCGCGTCAGGCAATAGAGCACCACGAAGGGGATGATATTGTTCACCATCCGGAGCGTGCCGAGGAATTGGGTGAGTTGTTCGCGATCGCCAAAGGTCTGCATATAGACCGCGAAGTAAATATATTCCCCAATGCAGTAGAGGAGGATAAACAAAAACGTACTAGCCGCCAGAAAAAACACGATGGGATAACTGGGTAAGGTGGCCCAGGTTAACGGCAGTGAGGGGGGAGCAGCCTCATCCTCCGGGGTTGAAGCGGTCAGGGGCGTGAGCGATCGCTCCACCCCCCACAACTGGCCCCACAGTACTCCCGCCAACACCGGCAACACCCAAAGCAAATTAGGGGTACTCAGCCAACGGGCTAGCCCCGTCGCCAAACCCCCACCCAATAGGCCCCCCACCGCCATCGCCATCCGCAACGCCGCCCCATAGCGATTCCAATCCAAACTCGTAAAATAGTCCGTCACCAAACTCGGTAACATCACCTCCAACATCAAAATCCATTGGATATAGAGGCCCACATAGAGGAGGTAGTAGGTCACGGGAGGATACAGCCCCAACCCCAACCGCAGCAGCACCGTGAACGCGATCGCCACCAGCACGATCCGCCGAAATAAGCGCGGTCGATGCACCTGATCCACAATTCGCGCCAACCCCAAATAGATCGGCATCGACACCCCCCCCATCACCACATAAGCCAAGGGTAGACCCGTCGTCCCCACGGTCGTTAAAAACAACGCACTCCCCACCACCAACCCCATAATGCTCAGGGCTGTCGTCGTCACTGACAATACCAACAACTGCATCAAGGTGCGCTGCTGTTCTGTCGCCCACAGGGAGCGATACCAGTCTTGAATGATCATGGTGCTACGCCGCATCAGATGGGTTACTGACCCCATGGCCAAGCACCCGATACACCTGTTTTTGTAAAAAGATCTGGACTAAGTCAAAATTCAGACGGCCTTTATCGGCCTCTTCCCCTAAGACGTTCACAACGATGTGTAAAGGCAGGGGACGTTTATAGGGGCGATCCGCAGCGGTGAGGGCATCGTAAATATCAGCGATCGTCATCATCTGGGTTTGAATGGGGATTTGATCACCTTTGAGTCCTTGGGGGTAGCCGCTGCCGTCGAGTTTTTCATGGTGACCGTAGGCAATGATCGGCACGGCTTTTAATTGTTTCGTCCAGGGAATTTGCTTGAGGAATTCGTAGGAATAGGTGACATGGGCCTGAATGACCTGCCATTCCCTGTGGGTGAGATTGCCCGTGGGCAGCATTAACTGCTCAATTTCCTGGGGGGTGAGGAGGGGTTGTAGTTCACCGTTCACGTCGCGGTACTTGTATTCGGCCAGGGCGGTGAGGTCGGCTAACACATCATCGGCTAGGGCTTCAAAGCGTTTGTTGGAAAGGGCTTCGGGTTCATTGAGTTCCCACAACAGAGCTTGGTATTGGTGTAGTGTTGCGATCGCCCGTTCCAGTTGCTGATCCAACCCCTGGAGGTAGTCACAATGGGAGCAGGTTTGACCCTCTAGATGCTGATGGCTGGCATGGTTAACGAGGTAGGCATATTTCGCCTCGGCGCATTCGAGTTGTAGGGTGCGCTGGGCCACCGCAAAGCGTTGCTGGATCACTGCCAGTTGTTCCGGATAGAGCTTTTTCCGTTTATTGAGAATCGCTTCGGGTACGCCCACTTTCCCGAAGTCATGGAGTAACGAGGCGTAGCGAATTTCCTGGATCTGGCGGTGATCAAACTGGAGATGACGGAGCGGGCCTGTGTTCACATCGGTGATCGTGTGGGCGAGGGCAACGGTGAGATCGGCGACCCGTTCGGAATGGCCTGAAGTGGTGGGATCACGGGATTCAATCACCTGTACTGAGGCTTTCACGAACCCCTCAAATAGATGCTCGATATTGTTTTGGAGGGTGTTGCGCTCGATGGAAATGGCGGCTTGGGAGGCGAGCGATCGCACAATCCGCTCTTCCCACACGGAATAGGACTGTGTCACATGGAGGGTGTTGTCCGGCGTGAGCTTAATCGTGGCATCAATTTTGCGGTTAATGAGTTGCAGCACCCCAATGGTCTCGCCGGTATTGTCTTGCATCGGCAGCACCAACACCGAACAGGTGCGATAGTCAAAATCTTGGTCGAAGTTGCGATCGAGGGTGTAGGGCAAGCCAGGCGGAATCGTTTGGGCATCGGGAATATTTAACGTGCGTCCGGTGAGGGCCACATAGCCCGCCAAACTGTGGGGGGTAATCGGAATCGCAAACTCCCGCAGCGGCACATGGGGAATGGAATCATTTTGAGCGACTTTAAACAGCAGGCAGGTGCTGTCATCATCCATTCGTTCAACAAGAAAGACGCTCCCCGCATCACTACAGGTGATCTCGCGGCTTTTGGTGAGAATGAAGGCTAAGAGTTCTTCGAGATCCTGCGCGACCGATAGGGCACTGCCAATGGACAATAGTTTTTCTACTAACTCAATGCGATCGCCTGAAATAACTGACAGGTCTGACCCTGAACTGTGCGATACATGAGAAGTCATGACAGTACCGAAGAGTGAATGAAAAGAATGCAACTATATTTTTAAGGATAGTACCCTACAAGCTGATGGGGATAGAGGACAATACTAATTGTATCGAGTGCGATCCGAAGGATTAGCCCGGATCATTCATCATCAGGGTTGAATTGGTGAGCGTCGTTGCTGAACGGGTCATGGGTTTTGGCATGGAAGGAGATAGCGTCGATGGATCGACAACAATGGCGACGGGTGTTGATTGGGGAATGGTCGTGGAAGCGTTTGGGGCGATCGCTGGTGCTGATCTATGCGATCGTTGCCCTCTACGTTTTTTTCCGAGCCGATGCGATGATCTTCGTCCCCGGCCCTGCGAGCTATCGAGATGATGCCCAGATTTTAAAACTGCCCGTCTCGCCCCAGGAAACCATCAGCGCCGTCTTTTATCCCAACCCCAACGCCACCTATACCCTGCTCTATTCCCACGGTAACGCCGAAGATCTCGGTGATATTGACCCCATTCTTCAGACACTCGTGGCGGCGGGGTTTAACGTTTTGGCCTACGACTATCGCGGCTATGGAACGAGCGACGGCAGACCCTCAGAGGCCAATACCTATGTTGATATCACCGCCGCCTACGACTACCTCACCCAAGAACGCAACATTGAGGGCGATCGCATCCTCCTCCTCGGTCGTTCCGTGGGCGGCGGCCCCGCGGCCGATCTGGCGACTCGCGTTCCCGTGGCCGGTCTCATCCTCGAAAGCACCTTCACCACTGCGTTTCGTACCGTCATTCCTATCCCTATTTTTCCCTTTGAAAAATTTAACACGATCGCCAAACTCGCAGCGGTGAATTGTCCCGTTTTAGTGATCCATGGCACAGCGGATCAGACCATTCCCCTCGATCATGGTCAACAACTTTGGGCTGCCGCCCCTGATCCCAAACAATTCTTTTGGGTACCAGGAGCCGGGCACAATGATTTGATCTGGGTCGCCGGTTCCGCCTATGGACAAACCCTCCAGAATTTCACAAAACCCTAGAAGATCGTGATCTAAAATAGAGATCCAGCCGAGATAAATTCTGGGACAGCTTGATAGTTACTGGGAGATTATACCCGATGGGATTTTCACTATCCTTAGGGAACAACCCAGATCTTTAGACGGTTAAACTGGGGTAGAGGTTGATCCTATACTCCGGCCAGCTAGTGGTCTGGGTTGGCTTGTTTGTCCGATTCAATCACTGAAAACCGCCGCCTATGCTCCACGGTTTTACCGGAATAGACGATAGCTTGAAAGCCCTGTGGCTTTAGCCCAGGGATGAAAAGCAACGGCGGCTTTAGCCGCATTCTTACGCCAGATACGCTAGCACAAGGAAATGATTGTACTTGAGTTCAAAGCACGGGTAAAGCCTGACCAGGCTACCGCTATAGACGACGCTATCCGGACATCTCAGTTTGTCCGTAATAAGGCGTTGCGCTATTGGATGGATAGCCAAAAAGTCGGCAAATACGACCTTAGTAAGCTCTGCAAAGCGTTAGCTGAGGAGTTTCCCTTTGCTAAGAAACTCAACTCTATGTCCCGTCAAGCAGCAGCAGAACGAGCCTGGAGTTCCATCAGTCGCTTCTACGACAACTGCAAAAAGGGTATTAAGCCCGTAGGATTTCCCAAGTTCAAGAAGCATTCCCGCTCGGTGGAGTACAAAACCTCTGGCTGGAAACTACTGGGGCCGAAGCGCATCAAATTCACCGATGGCTTCGGGATTGGGGAATTGCGGTTGATCGGCACCTACGATCTGGCACGCTATGACGAATCCCTGATTAAGCGAGTTCGCCTCGTTCGTCGTGCTGATGGCTACTATGTTCAGTTCTGCATCCAGGTTAATGTTCAGGTGCAGAGTGAGCCAAGTCAAAAAGCTGTTGGCCTCGACCTCGGTTTGCGCTATTTCATCGCTGCCAGCGATGGCACTGTGGTGGAAACGCCGCAGTTCTATCGCCAGGCCGAAAAGCGGTTAAACAGAGCCAATCGGCAGAAGTCCAGAAAGTACCGTAAGGGGGCAAAACCACAGTCGAGGAACTATCACAAGGCCAGGAACCGGTACGCCCGGAAGCATTTAAGGGTAAGTAGGCAACGTAATGAGTGGGCGAAGAGCATCGCCTACTGCGTCATCCAATCTAACGATTTGGTGGCCTATGAGGACTTGAATATAAAAGGGTTGGTTCGCAATCGGCATCTGGCTAAGTCGATTAGTGATGCGGGATGGTCAACGTTTCGCTGTTGGTTGGAGTATTTTGGCAGGAAATATGGGAAGGTAACGGTGGCCGTTCCTCCCCACTATACAAGCCAGGATTGCTCAAGCTGCGGCAAGCGGGTACATAAGGCACTCTCAGTCAGAACCCATCGCTGTCCGCATTGCGGCGATGAGGCTGACCGAGATGTGAATGCTGCCATCAACATCCTGCGCCTTGGACTCACTACCGTGGGGCACACGGGAAGTTATACGCTTGGGGAGATTGGGCCTCTGGCTGAGTTGGAGCAATCCTGCTGAGTTAAGTCCGGTCGATGAACCCAGAATCCCCGTCGCTTCAGCGCGGGGAGTGTCAAAATCACTCTTAATGTCAAACGTGAATACAGACCAGGGATCATTCATTGAGTTAACGGCTTGGGATTGCCTGCGATCGCCCCTGTGGATTGTTGATCCTGAAACAGCACGGATTCGCTGGGCCAATTCTGCCTGTTTTGCCCTGATTGGCATCGAACCGCTCGATGCATTGACCCAATACCTCACCCCCTGCCATGAAGCCCTCGTCCGTCAGTGGCTTGCCTCACCCGCCCAACCGCCATGGGTGGTGACTCAATCCCTCGACCTCCCCAGCCAAGGGCCGGTGGCACTCACCCTCCAAGCCTCACCGTTGCCCTCAGCATTGGGGTCAGGATGGTTAGTGGAAGGGGTGGCGGCGATCCCCGTTCCCCTAGGGATTGTAGCGAATCAAGCCTTGTCTATCCTTGACCATAGCCCCGATAGCCTGCGGCTATATTATTTAAACGGTGAATTTCTCTGGCAAAATGCGATCGCTGCCCAACGGCATCCCGATCCCCAGTCTCTGCCCGATGACTATGCCCATACGTCAATTCTTCACGATCTCCTCGCCCACCTCCAGACCAGCACCCCCTACTCCATAGAATTTGAACAAACTCTGCCAGCAGAATCCCGCTGGATTGCCCTGGATTTGACCATCATTCCCGGTCAAGACCCGGCCTATCCCCTCGCACTCATCCGCGAAAGAGACCGCACCGAGCATCACCAGCAAACCACAACGCAACAAAACCTCAACGCCAAGCTCACCTTTATGATCCAAGCCACAACGGACGGGTT
Source organism: Spirulina major PCC 6313 (assembly GCF_001890765.1). NCBI lineage: Bacteria > Bacillati > Cyanobacteriota > Cyanophyceae > Spirulinales > Spirulinaceae > Spirulina > Spirulina major. The sequence goes on from NZ_KV878783.1 coordinate 286,028, forward strand.
TTGGGAATGGGATCTACGTCAGGATCATGTCCTGTGGTCAACGTCATTCTATCGGTTGCTGGGTCTTGATGAGGAAATGGAGCTTTCCTTTGATGTGGTGCAGGCATTAGTCCATCCCGCTGATGCCGATCGCCATCAGCGAGTGGTGCAAGAGTATTTGCAAACCGGTGGACTGTATCAAATTGAGCTCCGGATGCGTCACGAGGAAGGGCATTATCTGTGGATTTTGGCCCAGGGCGCAAGTTTGCGGGATGGCGAACAGATTTTGGGCATGGCAGGGACGATTCAAAACATTACCGAGCAGAAGCGCCATGAGGCCCTCTTGATGGGACAAAAAAAAATCCTCCAAGCGATTGTGACGGATGTCCCCCTCACCAAAATTCTCACCGATTTAATTCTGGTGATTGAAAGTCAATTGTCTGACCTCCGGGGGGCCATCTTAATCTACGATCCGGCGAGCCATACCTTGCAGAACGGGGTTGCGCCAAGTCTCTCGCCGGCCTATTCAGCAGCCATCAACGGGTTGCCGGTGGCGGAAAATCAGGGGTCTTGTGGTACGGCAGCCCATCGTCGTGAGCCGGTGATTGTGGCGGATCTTGCCACCCATCCCGCCTGGGCAAACAGTCGCAAACTTGCCCTCAAGTATGACTTGCAGGCTGCCTGGTCGATGCCAATCTTGACGGCGACGGGGGACTTGTTAGGGACGTTTTGTTTTTATGCCGCCACGCCTCGCCATCCCACCGTTGCCGAGCGGCAATTGTTGTGGGAAGCGACCCACCTGGCGGGGATTGCCCTCGAACGCCAACGGGCCAAATTTCAGCAACAACAGTCAGAGCAGGCGTTACGCCAGAGCGAGCAGCGGTTTCGGCATTTGTTTGAGGAAGTGCCCTCGATTGCGGTGCAGGGGTATAGCCGCGATCGCCGCGTCATTTTTTGGAATCGTGCCAGCGAAAAACTCTACGGCTACAGCGCCGCCGAAGCCCTAGGACAGCGGATCGAAGACCTCTTAGCCTTGCCCGATCAACGAGAGGTGTTGATGGCGTTTATGGACGACAGCTTCCAAAACCCCACGGTTCCCCGCAGTCAAGAAGTGCAACTGCGCACCAAAACCGGTGCAACCCTGACGGTCTATGCCAGTGCGGTGTTAATTCCCAATTTAATGGGAGAGTTGGAACTGTATTGCTTGGATGTGGATTATAGCGATCGCGCCCGGGCCGCCCAAGCCCTCCGCGAAAGCGAAGCCCGGGCCCGCGAAACCTCCCAAATGCTCACCCAATTTAGCCGCAACCTCAAAGAACTCCACCGCCTCAGCACCCACTCCTATAACCGCTTTGCCGAACTCTGTCAGGCTTACCTGACGGCCGGGTGTCAACTGTTAAATTTGCCCGTGGGCATGATTCTGCAAATTCAAGGCGGCCACTGTCACCTTGACTCTTTTCAGACCGAGCGGCCCAGCTTGAGCGTGGCAGTAGATGGCTTGTTACCCCTCAGCCGCACCTATGAACAAGTCGTGATCTTTGAGCGCCGGACTCAAATTAGTACAACCGCTGAAACCGCAGCGATCCACCCCTTGGCCCCGCATCTTCCCATCGCGACTTGCATTAGCACCCCCATCCAAATTGAAACGGGGATCTATGGAATCTTGAGCTTTGCCAGTCCTGTCCCGCGTCAGTGGCCGTTTATGGATCATGAGCAGGAGATTCTCGAACTGATGGCGCGGGATTTGGGGCGGTTCATCATGACCTATCGCAGCGAACTCCATCGCCAATCGGTGGAATCGGCGCTGCGCCATAGTGAAATGAAGTACCGCAGTATTTTTGAAAATATTAACCAGGGCATTTTTCAAACCACCCTAGAAGGACGCTATCTGGATGCCAATCCGTTTTTAGCCCGGCTCTATGGCTATAAATCGCCGGTGGATTTGATTCGCAATTTAACGAATATTGGCCGTCAACTGTACGTGAACCCTTCCCGTCGCTGGGAGTTAATCCAAAAAACCCAGACCGATGGGATGATCTACCATGAAGAATCCCAGGTCTATCGGCGCGATCGCACCGTGATTTGGATTGCCGAAACCCAACGGGCTGTGTACGACAATAACGGCAATCTGCTCTATTTTGAAGGCACAGTGGAGGACATCACCGCCCGTCGCCACGCGGAAGCAGAACTCCACTACAACGCCTACCATGACCCGTTAACCCAACTGCATAATCGCACTTGGTTTACGGAGCAGCTTCAGCAGGCGATCGCCGTCGCCCCCACCGAGGCAGCCTACCCCTATGCGGTGTTGTTCATTGACCTCGATCGCTTCAAAATTATTAACGATGGTCTGGGGCATATTGTCGGGGATCACCTCCTCAAAGCGGTCGCCCAACGCCTGCGCGACTCCCTCACCGCACCGGCTAAGTTGGCCCGCTTTGGGGGGGATGAATTTGCCGTTTTACTAGAAAACCTCGACCCGGAGGCGGTGAAAGCGATCGCCACCCATCTTGTGCAGCAGATGCAATGCCCGATCTGCCTTGACCAACGCACGTTTTCCGTCTGTGCCAGCATCGGCATTGTCTTTAGCGATACCGCCACCTACGAACGCCCCGACCAACTCCTGCGGGATGCCGACCTTGCCATGTACCGGGCCAAAGGCCAAGGGGGCAACAGCTATGCCTGTTTTGAACCGTCGATGTTCCCCCTCGCCCTCACCCGGTTGAACCTAGAGCACGATATCAAACGCGCCCTTGAGCTTCAAGAACTCCGACTCCACTATCAGCCGATCATGGATCTGAAAACCCATCGGGTCTACGGCTTTGAAGTGCTGCTGCGGTGGTGTCATGGTGAACGGGGGTGGATTGCCCCCGATGAATTTATTCCGGTGGCGGAGGAAACGGGAGAAATTCAAAGCATTGGCCTCTGGGTGCTAGAACAATCCTGCCGCCAGTTGGCCCAGTGGCGATCGCAGATCCCAGCCATGGCCGACCTCGTTCTCACGGTCAATGTCTCGCCTGTGCAGTTGAAATATAGCGATCTGGTCGATCGCATTCAACACCTTCTTGACCGTTTCCACCTGCCTCCCACTCAGCTAAAACTAGAAATCACTGAAACCGGCTTTCTTGCCATGACCACCGTAGACTGTGCCATTTTCCAACAGATGCGCGATCTGGGCGTGGGTCTTTGTATTGATGACTTTGGAACAGGCTATTCCTCCTTGAGTCGCCTCCACACATTACCGATCAGCACAATTAAAGTAGACCGCTCCTTTGTTAATGACATTGATACCGATGATGCGAAAGTGGTGATCGCCCAAACAATTATTGACCTGGCCCATAATATCGGCACGGATGTGGTGTCCGAAGGGATTGAAACCGAAGCCCAGCGCGATACCGTCTTGGCGTTGGGGTGTGAGTTGGGGCAGGGCTATTGGTTTTCCCGTCCAATGGATGCCGAACGGGCGGAGCGGTGGTTTTGCGATCGCCTCCCTTAACCCGGCTACTGCCCATACATAACCCAAGTGATGAATGTGGAGGGGGTATGCGTGATAAATGTGGAGGGGGTATGCGTGAGCCAGAGGCTCACACTACCTTCCTGGCATTTTATGTCGTGCGAGCTTCTCGCTCGCTGTCTTGACGGAGAGGGAGATTAGACGCAGGCGAGGTCAACATTAGACGTTGTGGATAAGCAGTGGCTTAACCCGGTCGTTGCCGCTGCCCATAGGCGATCAACCCCGTCAACAAGCCCGTCCCCAACAGATATTTAAACAGATCCGGAATCAGCGGTTGCGGTGAGAAAAACGCCTCAATCACCCCCGCCCCGATCAACAACACCACCCCCCCAAACAGCAGCCGCGCCGCTTCGCCCCCGTAATATTGCAACGCATCCCGCCGCCCATAGGCCCCCGGCCAGAGCAACGCCCGCCCCAACAACAGCCCCGCCGCCCCCGCAACGAAAATGGCCGGCAGTTCTAAGGCTCCATGGGGGAGCACAAAGGCCCAAAACGGCATCGCTAAGCCCTGTTGAGCGACGAGGGTGGCGGCAGTCCCCAGGAGAATGCCATTGATCACCAAAATATACACCGTCAGCACACCCCCCGCGATCCCCCCAGCGGCGACGGTGAAGGAAACCCGCAAATTGTTGATCATAATGTTGGCGGATTGCACGGGTTCGCTGCCGAGAATGATCGACCCCATCCAGAGTTCGCCGCGATCGCGCACCTGTTCAATCAACCAGGGCGGCAACATCAACGCCACAAACCCCGGATCACGCCAGGCAAACCACCAGCCAACCACCCCACCGAGGAGAAACAAACCCGCTGCGATCGCCACCGTACCGCGATTGCGCTGAAGCGTCGCCGGAAACCCCCAGCGCACAAAATCCCACACCGCCCCCCATTCTTGCTGCCGGTTGCCCTGGTAGATCAGGGCGTAGCCTTGGGTGGTGAGGTGTTGCAACTGTTCGGTGAGGCGCGGTCCGGCGGCGTAGGTCTGGGCCCGGGCCAAGTCTCCCGACACCGAACGATAGAGGCTCGCCAGTTCCCGCAGTTCCGCCGCCGTCAGGGTCGCGATGCCCTGCTTCTGGCTGCGGTGGAGGAGGTGTTCAAGGCGTTGCCAATTGGCTTCACGGCGTGCAATCCAGCGTTTGAGATCCATAAACGAGAGGGAAGGGAGGAGCCGCAATCTTAACCGACGGCTCATGGCGGTTAACTATTTAATCCGGTCATTGACAAAGGCTCTAAACCTCTAGCGAAGATGCTCGCATTGCGGAATTACCGGATTATTTCCTTAAGTTTCATAGCGGTCGGTTAAGATTGCCCAATACCCCATTGTTGTATCGTTTTTGGTCAGGGTCATGCCCAATCTACACAAATCCACAGCGGGGCCCTTGAGCATTGGTAATGTGATCAATGCCACGGTGACGCTCTATCGCACCCATTGGCGGCCCTATCTTTCGTTGTCGTTTCAGTCCAGCGTCTGGATTTTGATTCCGTTGGTGATTGGGGCGTTTGGGGTGATGGCAGCCCTGGCAACCGATGCCCCGGAACTGTGGTTTGGGGCTATTCCGTTTTGGATGGGTGGGGCGGTCTATTGTTGGGGGCGATCGCTGATTGCCGTCGGGGCGATTACCCGCCTCGCGGTTGAAGCCTTACAGGAACGCGAGGAAACCGTACCGACGGCCTATCGTTGGGCGCGATCGCGCCTCTGGGGGTTAATCGGGGCCACCTTCTTGTTAGGCTTACTGTTTTTCGTGGCCTATGTGGGTCTGAGTTTCATTTTCCTGTTGGGTGGGGTGCTCATTGCTGCCCTCTTCGGTGTTTCCCTGATCAACCTTGCCACAACCACCACCATCGAACCAGAAACCGCCGTCCTCATTGGCTTGACGATTCTGGGGGTGACGGGGCTGTTTTTGTTGGCTATCCTGAGCTTATTTTTTTGGATCGGAGCGCGGTTGTTCATTTACGATGTGCCCATCATGGCGGAAACCGAGAGCAGTGCCACCCGCACCCTCGGCACCAGTTGGCAACTCACCCAGGGCAACACCTTCCGGGTGATGATGGTATTACTTTTGGCAACGGTGGTCACCATCCCGATCTTGAGTGTTGTCCAGGTGTTGAGCATTGTGTTACAAGGGATTCTGATGGTTTGGGTAGACCCGATGAATCCGGTGTTTACCGTGGTGGTGGTGGCCAGTAGTGGGGGCATTGGGGCGATCGCCAACATCCTCTTGATTCCATTTTGGCAAGTGTTAAAAGCCGTTGTTTATTATGATCTGAAAATCCGTCGCGAGGGGATTGACCTGTCCCTTTAACGCGATCGCCCTCTTTACCCCCATGACTCTCCTCAATCGGATCACCCTCCGCACCCCCGAAAGCGTTGAACTCACCTTTACCCTCGCGGGCATTGGCAACCGCATCTATGCACTGCTGATTGACTATCTGATTTGGGGCGCGATGCTTTTGGGGTTCTTGACCTTTTGGGCGGTGAGTTTGGAGCGACTCACCGCGATCGCAGCGGTACTGCCCTGGGATGAAGACACCCTGCGCCTTTGGGTCATCGCGCTGGGGATGGTGATCGGGTTTGGGCTGTACATGGGCTATTTCATCGGCTTTGAGGTGGGGTGGCAGGGGCAAACACCGGGCAAACGCTGGGTGAAAATTCGGGTGATTCGGGACAATGGCCGCCCGGCTCGGTTACCCCAAGCCACCCTGCGATCGCTCCTCCGCCCCATTGATGACCTGTTTTTCCTGGGCATGGTCTTGATTCTTTTCGGCCAGCAGGAAAAACGCCTCGGTGATTGGCTCGCCGGTACGCTGGTCGTCCAAAATGCCCCCCTCAGCACCGCCACCATCCCCCCGCCATCGCCCCCCGTCCAAGCCTACGCCGCCGAACTGCGCACCCAAGCCGATCTCGACCACCTCACCCCGGAACAGTTCGCCACCATCCGCAGCTACCTGCTGCGATCGCCCCACCTTAGCCCCCGCGCCCGCCACAGCAAAAGCCAAGCCCTCGCCCGCCAAGCCAAACACCTCCTCCACCTCACCACCCCGCCCCCGCCCCCCCTCACAGATCACCACATCCTCGCCGCGATCTACTGGGCCTACCAAGGGGAGGGCGATCGCGGCTAATTTTTCGGAGTGAGAGTTTAAAATAAAAGAATAGCTCCTCAATCGCTCCCGCCATGTCTTCCCCCGTTGCGCCCTCCCTCCCCGATGTTCTGATGCTCGGAGCCGCCAAAGTCGGGTCAACCTCCCTCCACGAATACCTCCGCGACCATCCCGGCGTTTGCCTCAGTCACGCCAAAGAACTTTATTATTTCTTACCCCCCGCCGAGCGAGAAAAACACAAGCCGTGGGGCGCGATCGCCACCCCCGAAGCCTACGCCCAACAGTTCGCCCACCGCACCCCCGGCCAAATCACCGTCGAACTCTCCACCAACTACTACGCCTATCCCGAAGCCGCCGCGATCATCAAACACCATTGCCCCCAGGTGAAACTGTTTATGATCCTGCGCGACCCGGCGAATCGGGCGTTTTCCTCCTACAGTATGCGGCTGCGGAATGTGGGGGATATGCGACCGGTGGCGGAGGAATTGAGCGATCGCACCTCGCAATTTGTCCAGCGGGGGTTTTATTTCGCGCAGATCCAAGCCGTATTAGCCCACTTCCCCCCGGAACAACTGCGGATCTTTTTCTTTGAAGACCTGATCGCCGACAAAGACCATTTTTTTAAAACCCTTTGCGACTATCTCGGCATCGAACCGCGATCGCCCCAACGCAACTACCACGGCCGACCCGGCGGCATCCCCAAACGCCCCTGGCTCCATGCCCTCGCCACCCGTGATAATCCCATCCGCAGGGCGATCGCCACCACCCTCAAACCCTTCATTTCGTCCGAAAAACGCCAAAAACTCCGTGAAACCCTCGTCCAAGCCAACATCCAAACCGCTAAACTCCCCGCCCCCGTCCGCGCCCACCTGATCGACCTCTACCGCGACGACATCACCCACCTCGAAACCTTCCTCGACCGCGATTTATCCGCCTGGAAAACGCTCTAAATCCGGCTCATCTCCCCAAAAATCGCTCAAAAAAGCCCTCTCCCACGGGAGAGGGTTGGGTGAGGGAAAACTCCCCAGTTTTGATGCCTTTACGCCTTAGCGTTTGCTGAGAAAGCCTTGCACTTGACCGAGTGCCGCCGCAAAAATGTTGAACCCTGCCCAGCCTGCGGCGAGGAGAAGGGGGCCAAGTACAATCACGAGCCGCCAATCAAAATCCATGGTGTACTTTCTCCGTCAATAATTAAGTGAATCTTAAAACTGCCCGTATTGTATCACTTCCGATCGTCTGTGGATTTGTTCGGGGCTGGGAGTCTGGCCTCTGCGTTGGGTCTTGATCGATTTCGGGGGGAAGCTGGGTATGCTAACCAAGGGATGGTGCTCCTGGTTGAGGGACAGCGTGGAACAGTGCGATCGCACTGTGTGATCCGTACCGCCCCCCTCAACCGATTAATCCATCAGCACAAAAAAAGATTCACGAGTTGCTCTGGAATCATCCGGATCGGCGGTGTAGTCTTACTCCAACTCGGTTTCCTCCCTGTGCATCGACCGTGATCATCACGTTGATCGGGGGGTTCCCATTCTTTACGAACGTTACTCAGGAACGTTGCTATGTTAAAACGACTCCTCAAAAGTCTAAAAATTCTCTGGCAGGAGTTGATCCGTCTTCCCCAGCGCGGGGTGCGATCGCTACAAACTCTCCTGCGCCAGATGACGGGCCAAGAACGCGGCACAACCGCCGGGTTTGTCTTGCCGACGGTCACAATGGTGACCTTGGTGGTCGTTTTAACCAGTGCAACCCTTGTCCTGCGATCAATGGATCGGGCCAAAAACGCCAGTAATTTCCGGGTCAGCCAAGTGGTGATGAATGCCGCTGCGCCTGCGATCGACCGGGCGAAAGCGAAGGTAGAAAACCTTTTCGCTGACCCCAGTTTGCCACGGGGTACACCCTCCGATTCTGCCCTATCCGGGGTGTTTGAGCGCGACAAATATACTCTTGAAGATGAGGTACGGCTTCAGGTGGCTTTTGATGCTGATGGGGGTGGAGTTAACCCAACAGAAGAGGCTGTTAAAACAGCGTGGCGTTTTCCGGTGGATACGGACAATAACGGGAAATTTGACAGTTTTACCCTCTATGGCGTTTATTACCAATCCACGGACGATCGCGCCCGTGTGCCCTTTGAAGCCCGGACGCGGCCCCAAGTGTTAAATGCGACGGAAAGTAACCCTGCTTGTCCGGATGCGTCGGGAACCAGTGCAAGTTTGGTGGAAACGGATGGCTGGTACGAGCAAGATGGGGTCTTGAAAAAGGCGTTTTTCACCTATGTGGCGACCGTGCCGATTAGCAATGTCAATGAAGCGGGGTTGTTGGCGGGGTATAGTGCTGCGCCCTACAATTCCATCGGCAATTATGAGAATTTCAAAGGCAATCCGGGGTTTACGGCCTTGGAATACCAACAGGATCGGGCGCGGATTCCCTTGGGGAATAATGCGATCGTAACGGAGGATGATTTAGACTTCACCGCCGGGACAGATTTCCGCATCAGTGGTCGGATTCTGACGAATAGTAATTTTGTCGCATCGGAACGGGGTGGGTCTGCACCCATTAAGTTGGAATTCTACCAAGTTAGTAGTCCCCATTCCTGCTTTTATGAGGAAGAAAACGGCAAAATAATTGTTCAAGGTAATGTTGGGATGGGGCGCATTCAAGATAATGCCAATGCAGATCGAGATGTCGATGTTCATCTATTCAGTGGTATTGGCAACGAAACTCTGGCAACAGGCAAAATCAACACAACCAATCGTTCTGTAAACAACGGCTCGAACAAACTTGCTTACAACACAAAAGCATATGAAGACCGAATTTCTGCTCTGGTTGATTTAGCTAAGAATGAGCCTGTTGATCCCCCAGCAGTTACGAATCGGATCAATGAACGTCTTGACGACAATCCAGAATTCAAGGGTAATGCTGACGAGATTGATCGTATTCGGTCTGAAGAACTAGAAATCTGGTTCCGAAATCGAACTCGTAAGGTTCCCGCGATTGAGGTGCCTTTCAATTCTTCGCGAAGTACCGCAATCGCCAACATTGGGCTGGAAGACACAAGAACTGACAATATGCGTCCGTCCAAGGCATGGATTCTGCCTGCCGACGGAAACACTAAACTTCAACTTAAATCAGATCAACTTCATCAAGCTAATCCGGATACCGTTGAAAATGAAGCTTTTCTGGGCGATCGTATCCTTGTTGGGAATAATCTTCCTGCTATTTGGTGGGATGGGTCTGCTTTTGCAGGAGACGAGTCGGAAAACACGCTCCAACTCGATCCCACTGATGAATTTCCACCCATTAATCCTGGATCTGCTCAATATTGGTATAAACCTGGTGGTGGCCAAGCTGCCAGTGAAGGAAATCGTTATCGCCTCACCCGCGCCCGTCGTCTCGATGATGTGGGAGTCACAGGCCGTGATGGTTTCTGGGAATTGATGGCGCAGAAAGTACCTGAGAAGAAAAACGAAGCAGTTGGTGGTTTACGCATCGTGACCGGAGCAGGTATTTATCTCCCTGCGAATCTTGGTGCAGCAGACAACCCAGCATCAGGGAATTACGAGTATATTGTTTGGCCGGACTGGATGCCTCAACCCCCTGATCCAAAATCCGGACTGTCTTACCTTGACACTCACCCCTACCGCAATAAAGTTGTCGAGCGATACAGTTCTACTGGTGCTCCGATCTATATCGATGATGAATTAGCCACGGGAGCAGATACACCCAAACGTCCCTACTTGAAAATGCGAGCTAGTGCGGTCTATCACTATCGTTATCAAGATGGCAAAAAACCGATCGCCTGTGTGAGTAGTTTTTACGATCCCACTGATTGGAAAACGGCGCGAAATCGCAGCGGTTTAGAGAAGGTAAGTGGTGAAGTTGCCAACAACGCCGCCTTATCTGGTGATGGCTTTTCTAATAATGGAATTGTGTACGGCCCACCCCTGCCGTCCGGATATGAAGACGAAATGAAATATCAGGCAAATTTGGTTTATCCCAATGGTCGTCCTGTTAACCCAATGCTCAAGAAGGCTCTGAGCAACACAGGAACGAAAACCATTGCAGAACAGAGTGCGCTGGATGCCGCACGGTGCGGTTTCAAAATTCTTGCAAATCCAACCGATGACATCAGAACAAACCTCCCTGATGGTTTTAACTTAGCTCATGGAACCATTCAAGAAGTCGCATTCTTAGATGGTCGGCAGATCAAGAGCACTGAAAAGCCAAAACAACAAAAAGATGGTAATCCTTACAATGATCGCTACAATGTCCAACCCTCTGATAAGGGTCAATCTGAGGTGAATGGCACAAATCCTCGCACCTCTCAATATGACCTTGAACTAGAACATCGCCTGCCGATGGAAATTCGTTCCACGGTGATTGATTTTTATAAACTCCGTCAACAACCTCTACTCCCGACAGCAACAGGTGATGTTTTGCCGAGCCCTGAATACATGTTTCCTGTCAGTGGCATCGTTTATGCAACGCGGAATGATGGTTTAGCCGATGCGAGCAATCGTCCTGGAACACCAGCAGGTACAGATCCTGCTAAGGCTTTGCTGGATAACGAACCTTTCATGCAAAAGCCAGTTGACAAGGTCAGTGCAACGGACTATTGGCTTGATCCAACGCGCCGTCCTAATGCCATCATGATTGTCAATGCTCGGCGGCTCAACCGGGAAAATGGTAATAATTTCCAAGAGACAGAAAAGGGTTTAACTCTAGTCAGTAATTTGCCAGTCTATATCAAAGCAGAATCGGCTAATAGCGGGCTAAATGATGGTGCCTTACCTGGGTTTAATATTCATGACCATGAGGAGTTCACTACAAAACTGGCTACGGATTGGGGGAACTTCTACACACGCGGTCGAACTGAAAATGACTTTAATAAACAGTTTGCTTGCCGTAAAGGAGATGACCGCTTGCCGAAATGTACTGAGGGCGATAAGTGGCGACCGGCGAATATCTTGAGTGATGCCGCAACATTACTATCAGACCAGTTCCGTTTCGGTTTCCGAAATGAGGGTGATTATGACATCCGTAATAACCAAAGTGATAACTTCTTCCGGAACCCTCGAATTTATAAAGCGGATGAAGGTGTTGACACCTTGATTAATACGGCCAAACTCTATCCTGAAACGTCGCAGGCGCTGCTGCCAGCGAATGGCGCGATGCGTAATGAGGAGTACACGAGTTTAATTCCAAATACCTACAAACATATTGGTCAACTTCGGAGTAATAATGGGTTTCCAACAGATGCTAGCTTCGCTGTGAATGGTTTGTCGAGTGAACAATCAGGTGATGTCTTTGTTACTGCTGGTCAAAATCGTAAGGATGAATATTATTCACGAGCAGATAGCACAATCAATAGGAATGATGTTCTCAACAGCACGTATTTCAATAACTTTGTGAGTCCGGTACAACGTCGTGTTAATGACCGTTACGAATATGTAATGGAGACTTGCTTAAAGTTGCCAGTGTCTCAATGTAAGCCAGAAGATTGGTATTTCTCACCAAATGTTCGGGCTTCAGACATCATTGATTCTAAGGTTGAAACTTTAATTGCTGCTTCGCCAAATGAACATGCAGGCACAACAGCACGCCCACCCGGTAAAAATTGGCAGTATTTCCCACGCCGCGTTGCCTTTTTGCGAGGCTCTAAAAGCATCAATGGTGATCCTGTAGCAACAACACTTTCTGGCACAAAATATGAGTTTCACTATCCATATCTCAAAGATGTGACAGGGTTACGAACTAAATCATGGACTAAACCAGCACCATCTACCGAAAAAGAATACTGGGCTCCCCCCATCGGAAGTTTGTTTGTTAGTCAAAACAGTAATAATCAGCGACCTATCCCTATTGCAGTTAAAGCCAATGACTCTAATAAAGCCAATGACTCTGTCACTTGCTACACCTATGATTCAGTGACCGCGACCTTCTTATACAATGGTGATTCTACAGATAGCCATTCCTGTCAGTCATTTGGGGCTGCCAAATCAAACCTCAAAAAGGCAAACAATACCCTATGGTATTTTCCTGGAAAAGATGATGCTAACTTTACAATCAATAATGGTGATGCAAAGGCAAACAATCTTCCACTAGGATTAAGACCAGATATAAATGCCTACAATGGTGACAAATTTTACTCCAGTGCCTATGATCTTCGAGCTGCGAATTATAACGATGAAGGAGCTAATGATCAACCCTCTGTGCTGCCAGTCCCTCAACTGAATTCTGTATCTAATGGAAATAATAATCCGGCAGATCCTCGTAAACCAGATGATGATAGTAACGGTGGACAACCCTATAGTTCAACGGCTTGGCTTCCGCAGGTTGCTGACTATAACAACAATATTCACTTCAATATGGTGTTGGCGGCAGGTGATAGCCCCATCCGTGATGGTGAAGGGGCTGGTGGAATTGGTAATATTCCACGCTTACTAGAGAACTGGTCACCCGGCGGTGAACAGAATATTCAAGCCACCGAAATCAGAGGTTCCTTGATCCAACTTCAGCGTAGTGCTTATGCTACCGCTCCATTTTTCCACCTGTCTGGCTGGAATTTTGACACGAACAATGCCACAGCCTATGGATTCCGGCAAAAGTATCGTACCGGAAGTGGTCGGTTCCAATACTATGAACCCTCTGGCCGGCAATGGGGGTTTGATGTGGGGATGCTCTCCCAACTGCCGGATCTGTTCTCCCAACAATTCTCCCTGCCGCCCACCGACGAACCCAACGAATACTTCCGCGAAGTCAGCCGGAACGACGATTGGATTCGCACCCTCCTCTGTGCAGAACAGATCAAACCAAATCCCAATTACGACTCCTCTGATCCCAACTCTCCAAAATTCATCAGAACTCAACGACGTGCCATCAATGGAGATCAAATCCCTAACAATTTCTGCGATAGCAACCACCCCTTACCCTAGCCCTAATCATGCTCACCCAACCCAAACCAACCAACACCGAATCTGGATTCACCATCATTGAATCCCTCCTCGCTGTGATTGTGATTGCCATTGTTTTGGTGGGCATTGGGCCGATCATTGCCTTCTCCGCCTCCACCCGGCTCCAGTCCCGCCGGATCGAGGTGGGGATTCAATCGGCACGGGGCTACATTAGCGGCGTGCAAAGCGGCACGATCGCACCTCCCCCGATCACCGAAGCCGGAGCCGGCGACACCGTTGCCCTCAAACTCAAAGATGTCAACGTCCCCGCCAGTGCGGCCCTCGCCTGCACTAGCAATGCCTACTGCACCGCCCCCGCACCCACCACCGAATTCAGTCTCTACTGTATCGACCAAGATAACGATGGACGCTGCACCAGCACCAGTAGCAACGATCTGATCATCCAAGCCTTCGGTAAACAAGCCCCCCTCGGCAGCGCCACCACCCCCACCGCCGACCAACGAGCCGAAGCGGGCTATCAACTGGGAATTCGTGTTTATCGGGCCAACGGTTTTCAATCGGATGTGACTCTCAAGAAAAGCTCAGATAATACCAGCACCAGTGGCGGGCGGAACCAAGCCAGCATCGTCACCGGAGGTCTAGGGAGCCGCAATTTACCCGTGGTGGAAATGACCACTGAAATGGGGATTGATGGGTCGGGTGGCACTCGTTATGAAGACTTTTGTAAACGGATCAACCGTACCGCGTCTGGCAGTTGTAATTAATCCATCAGGAGAACCATGGCTCGATTGCTGAAATTCTTGCTCATTGCTCGGCTCAAGCAGCGCAAAACCGCAGGGTTCACCCTGATTGAACTGCTCGTGGCGATGATTATTGCGGTGTTGATCATGATTCCGCTGATGAGCTTGGCGGTGAACCTGATCGACACCGATCGCAGAGAACAAGCCAAGTCCACTTCTGAGCAGGAATTACAGGCGGCGGCGGACTTTATCGCCCGCGACCTGGAACGCGCCATCTATGTCTATGATGCGATCGCCCTCACCACCAACAACAACGCCACCGCCGCCAACTCCGGCATCCGCGACCAAATCCCCCCCGTCAAACCCGCTCCCGGCTGCACTGATGCCAATTTATGCCAACCCGTCCTCGCCTTCTGGACGCGCCGCCCCGTCCACGAAGCCGTTCCCTCCCTTGACCCCCAAACCCGCCGAAGCAGAAATGTCAACTGTAGTACAGCCAGCGATGCAGTCCGCGAAGCCTATTGTGATGACACCTTTGTCTATTCCCTGGTGGTGTACTATTTGATTCTCAACAATGGGGAAGATAAAGTCTGGTCTAACACCGCCCGCATCGGTCGCTTTGAACTGTCCGATGGGGTGAAGAATGTTGATAATGTGTATCTTGAAGATGTCGATCCCAACAGCGTGAAAGACGGAAATAAACGAGATCCGGGGTTTGTGCCGTTTGATTTGGGACTAGATGAGAGTATTCGCCTCAGTATGAATCAGTGGCGATCGGGCAACAAAGATAACAATAATCAAATTAATGCTGAAGCATTCGATGCTAGTAGTACGGTGCAAGTCTTGGTAGACTACATCGACCAAACTACGATCGCAGATAACAACGCCCTCCCCCGCACCGCTTGCCCTGCACCGGTGACAAACCCCCAAATTCCCCAAGAAGGCTGGATACAATCCCCCTACTACGGATCTCAAAACCCTGCGCCAAACCCTGCCCCTACTTCCCCGCCCACCGACTTCCAAACCTATAGTTTTTATAGCTGTATTAATGCTGAAGAAGGGATTGTTAAGCTCTTTTTGCGGGGGAATGCCTACGCTCGGATTCAAAATCGCAACAATCCGGGTGAATGGGTAGATACCATTACCCGCCGTAGCTTTTTCCCCAGTACGTCTGTTGAGGTCAATGCCGAAGGGGTGATTAATCAATAATTCTGGTCGTCCTTAGTTCTTGCAGTTTATTCCGGTGAGTCATGAAACAGCCCAACAAATCACAATTAGAACGCGGCTTTACGCTCATCGAGCTATTGGTTGTGGTGGTCTTAATCGGCATTTTGGCGGCGATCGCCGGGCCGAGTTGGCTTGGTTGGGTCACCCAACGCCGGATTAATGCCGTCAATGGTCGTGTGTTGCAAGCTGTTGAAGAGGCCCGCAACAACGCCCAAGCGAACAAAGTGCCCTATAGTGTCGCGTTTCGGGTGATTGATGGTGTGCCGGAAATTGCGGTGTATCCCGCAACATTAAATGATGCGGCCATCACCGATGCGAATACGAAAGCCAGTGTAGACCGACTCTTTGAACAGGGTCGCACTACGGATGTGAAGCCCAACGAGGTGATGATCATGACGAACCTCGACGGGGAAAATACCGCTGCGGAGACAGGGGGATTAGCTCTCTGGACGGGAGCGCAGGGCGTGGCAACCATCCGGAGCTATCCAGCGAATACGGATTTTTGGTCGGGAACAGGTAACCAAATGCCAACGCAACGGATCACCTTTGATGAGACGGGGGCGTTAGCGGGGGATGATGCGGAAACGGGCCTGTTGATGTTGGTCTCGATGCCGGTGAATGCCGATCGCAACAATGCGGCAACGGCCACAACCCAACCCATTACAAGTAAGATCCGCTGTGTGCGGGTGGGGACGCTGTTGGGCGGTTTGCAGTTGGGGCGATCGGCGGATGAGTGCGAGCGATTTTATGAAGGTGACAATATTTAGAGCACCCTGTTCACAGGTAAGGGGCTTATGGAGGTTAACTATATTAATCTAGTAATTGAAAAAGGCTCTAAATCTCTAGCGAGCAAGATGCTCGCACTACGGAATGACGGATTATTTCCTTAAGTTTCAAAAGCCCTTTGTTGGTGTGTCCTCAATATTACTGATCGGGGCCGTCGTATTCCCAGACGACACCGCCGCTTTGCCGCAGCATTAGTTGGGTGGAGATGGCGTAGGAGACGGCTCCGATTTCGGAAATGTTGGGGATATTTTGGGTTTGGCGGGTGAGGAGTTCGAGGCGGCGGGCGAGTTCAAGGTTGGCATGGGGGGAGGCGATCGCACTCTGACCAAAACCCAAGAGCCAATTGACCCAATCCGTGAGGGTGGTGCGATCGCTCACTTGGTCGAAAAACTTTTCAATCCGGGGCGCAGTCCAGCCGTGGGATACCCCTTCGAGGAGTTGGGTAAAGAGAAATTCGTAATCGGTGGCGCTGAGGGGTTGGGAGGCTGCGGGGGTTGGGGGAACAGAAGCAGGTGGGGGGGGAGTTCGTCGTCCGGTGAGCCGTTGCCAAAGCCGTTTGAGCCAATTCCAAAAGGCATTTAACATTTAAGACTCCGAGTCGTGAATGAGGGCGGACAAACTGTAATGGCGGCGAATATCGAGTTGATCCGCAAGATCGAGGCTATCACCCGGCGGTAGGGGCATTTCATCGAGGGGAGTCAGTTCTTCGGGGGCGAGGACGGTGACGCGGGGCTGCTGGGGTAGGCGAGCGGCGACGGCTTTCGGGGTCGCGGCCACGGTAAAGGGGGCGGTTTGGGGGTGAAATTGGGGCGATCGCGAGGGGGGCAAGGGGGTAACACGAGCCGAGGGCAGCGGTCGAGGGGGGGTAGCAGGGAGGGAAGAGAGCGATCGCAAAATCAGCGTCACCACAAACGACGTGGTCGCACAGCCCACCGTTAACAACACCAACAGCCGCAGCGAAAACCACGATGACCCCGATGGTGCTTCAGGGGCCGGGGATGGCGGTACGTTACTCGGATCTTGATCCGCAGCCGGAACGGGTAGGGGGACAGGTTCGGGGCTAGGTTCTATTTCAGGAACCACCTCTAAGGCGGCATCATCTTCGCCCAAGGTGCGATCGGCCGGATTCACCTCCACAGGTTCTGGCAAAAGAATCGGGTCAGGCTCTAATCGTCCCGGACTCAAAAGGCTCATGGTTGCCGACACCGTCACCGACAAGGCCACAAGCCACGCACCACCCCAGAGCAAAATCGGGGGAATTTTAAACCGAGGGGATGGGGGCAACGCCTCTGCAATATTCGGGTCGTCGGAAGGAGAATGCAACATGGGCGCAAAAAAAATCCAGAAGAGCGAAAGACGACGTACCTATTGACGTGCTTAGACGTGCTTATTATAGGAGACATCCTCAAAATATGGCAGTGCGATCCTGCCCCACCGATTTAATTTCCGAGACCGAGG